>NZ_BAFQ01000071.1 GCF_000308375.1 Nocardia aobensis NBRC 100429
GCATCCGGCGCGATATCGACCTGTTCGAGGGGCAGATCGAAGATGCCCTGGGCCGGAACCGTCACGCTCCCACCGTCTTCGGTGAAGGTCACCCCGATCGGCAGCTGCTGATTCGGCAGCGGCAGCACTCCGTTCCAGTCGCCGGTCACCGGTGCGGGGCGCGGCGTCGCGGTCACCTTGTCGGAGCTCGAACAGGCCGCCACGAGGGCCACGGCGAGCAGCGTGGCGACCACCGCGATCAGGTCCCGATGCCGCCGCGATGTCGGCGGTGTCCCCGCCCGGCTGCGGGATCCCGGCAAATCGGAGCTCTCAGACCGCGACGATCGCATGTCTCAACCATGACACACCGTTGCGGGCGCAGGGCTGTTTCGCCAGGTCACGACATGGGATGTCGAAGCGGCCGGGGAGGTCACAGGTCGGACCCGCGCCGCGTGCGGTCCGCGTCGAACCGGTCTCGGGGGTGTCACCGTGCGGACAACGCCGTTGCCCGCACAACGGTACGCCCGTACCGTAGGGTTTGTGAGCAACGACGCTTTACCCGCAGGTTCCGCGGCTCTGCCCGCAGGTGTGCGTGGCTCGGCCGCGGTCGAGTTCGAGCCCTTGGTGCGTAATTTCGCACGCATTGTCGGGGGCCGTGCCGGAGCCGGAGGAGGTCTGACCGTGCTTCGGCACGGTGAGCCGGTGGTCGATGTGTGGACCGGCTACTCCGATCTCGCCACCCCGTGGACCCGCGAGACGGGCAGCGTCGCGTTCTCCGCGACCAAGGGCATCGCCTCCACCGTGATCCATCGTTTGGCCGACCGCGGCCTGATCGACTACGACGCGCCGGTGGCCGAGTACTGGCCGGAATTCGGCGCGGCAGGAAAGTCGCGAATCACCGTGGCGCAGTTGCTCACTCACCGCTCCGGCTTGTCGTCGCTGCCGAGTGTAGCCGGCGGGCTCGACGAGGTGCTCGATCACGAACTTATGGAACACCGGCTGGCCGCCGCGGCGCCGGATCGGCTGCTGGGCGTTCCGGCCTATCACGCACTCACCTACGGATGGCTACTGGCGGGACTCGCCCGTTCGGTCACCGGCACGAGTATGCGCGAGTTGTTCCGCACCGAAGTCTCCGAGCCGCTGGGCATCGACGGCCTGCATCTGGGCCGCCCGGCGCCGGACTCGGCCACCACGGTCGCCGCGCTCGCCGGTTCCCGGCTGGCCGTGGCGGGCACGGCATTGGGCGCCCTGCTGCTCGGGCAGGCCGGACGCTTTCCCGGCCCGCCCGGCGCCGCCACCCGCGCACTGTTCCTGCCGGGCCTGCACGCCCTCTTCGACGGTGACGAGCCGTCTATTCTCGCGACCGAAATGCCTGCTGGGAACGGAGTTTTCACCGCGGGTGCACTGGCTTCGGTCTACAGCGCGCTCGCGAACGACGGCATGATCGCCGGTCGCCGGTACCTGTCGGCGCAGACCATGCGCCAGATCCGGCGGGTGCAGACCCGCCGGCTCGATCACGCCCTGTTCTACTTCCCGATGATGTGGCATCTGGGCTATCACACGTTCCCGATCCCGGGTGCCTCCTCCGGATTCGGCCATATCGGCCTGGCCGGGTGCTTCGGTTGGGCCGAACCGCGGCTGGGACTGTCCGTCGGCTTCGTGCACAACCGGTTCACGCCCCAGTCGTTCGTGTGGGATCAGCTGGCCGCCGCCTGGGTGCTGCCGCTGGTGATGCGTGGTGCACGGGCCATGCTCGACGGCCGTCGTTCGTCGCAGCGCCGCGCGGCCTGATCGGGCTCTGAACGCCGAACTGCCCTGTGCCGCGTCAGGTTTCGCGGCACAGGGCGGTGCGTGGGGGGAGATCAGGTGAGGTACTGGTAGGTGGGGGAGTCGGGATCGAGCTGCTGGCATTGGATCGGCGAATCGTCCATGCGCGCCAGCAGTGCCGCCAGGCCGGAGGGCGCGCCCAGTTCGATGCCGACCAGCGCGGCCCCGGTCTCCCGGTTGTTGCGCTTGACGTATTCGAACAGGGTGATGTCGTCGTCGGGGCCGAGCACCTCGTCGAGGAAGCGGCGAAGCGCACCGGGTTCCTGCGGGAAGTTCACCAGGAAATAGTGTTTGAGGCCCCGGTGTACCAGCGAGCGCTCGATGATCTCGCCGTAGCGCGAGATGTCGTTGTTGCCGCCCGACAGCAGGCACACCACCGTCGACCCCGGCTCGATGTCGATCTCGGCCAGCGCGGCCACCGCCAGCGCACCCGCCGGTTCGGCGATCACACCCTCGTTCTGATACAGCTCGAGCATGGCGGTGCAGATGGCGCCCTCGTCGACCTGCATCATCCGGAAAGAGCCTGCGCCCCGGGGGGATTCGGTGCCGATGAGCAGCGGCAGCGACGCATGTGACACCACGCGCCCACCGAATTTCGACACCGTGGCATAGGGCAGCTCGCCCACTCGCCGCACGGCGGCGCCGTCGACGAACGGATCGATCTGCGGCAGCGTGACCGGGCCGCCCGCGATGAGCGCGGCCGTCATCGAGGCCGCGCCCGCCGGTTCGACGCCCAGGATGGCGGTGGTATGCGAACGGTCGCGCAGATAGGTGCCGATACCGGCCAGGCAACCGCCGCCACCGACGGGGATGATCACCAGATCGGGGGCGGTCGGCAGCTGTTCGAGGATCTCCACCGCCACGGTGCCCTGTCCGGCCGCGGTGCGGGCGTCGTCGAACGGCGGGACCATGGTGGCGCCGGTGCGGGCGACGTCGTCGGCAGCCGCCGCGGCCGCCGCGTCGAAGGTGTCGCCGACGGCGATCAACTCCACGAATTCGCCGCCGTGGGCGCGGATGCGGTCGCGTTTCTGCTTGGGTGTGGTGGTCGGCACGTAGATGCGGCCCTGGATTCCCATCGCGCGGCAGGCGAAGGCCACGCCCTGGGCGTGGTTGCCGGCGCTGGCGGTGACGACGCCGGCCGCGCGTTCGCCGGCATCGAGTTGCACGATCAGGTTGTAGGCGCCGCGCAGCTTGTAGGAGCGGACCGCGGTGAGGTCCTCACGCTTGAGGTAGACGTTCGCACCGGTGGCCGCCGACAACCGCTCGATTCGCTGTAGCGGGGTCGGCTCGACGATGTCGGAAATTCGCTTGGCGGCCGCGTCGATCTCGTCCGCGCTCAGTTCGGGCAGCGGAGCGGATACTTTCTCTACGACATCCAGCGGTTCAGACACCCGAACATGCTATCGGTCGCGGTAGGTGCGGCGCGCGGCAGTTTCCCCAGCGGTCCGGTACGCCCGGAAACCGGCGACGCCCGGACCGAGGGCCGGGCGTCGCAGCGACGATCGCGGACCGGTGAATCAGGACTTCGGGGTCAAGACGAAGACCGGGATCTCGCGGTCGGTCTTCTTCTGATAGTCGGCGTAGTCCGGGTAGGCCTCGACCGCGCGCTCCCACCACACGGCCTTCTCCTCGCCGGTCACCTCGCGCGCGGTGTAGTCCTTGACCACATCGCCGTCGCGCAGTTCGACGGTCGGATTGGCCTTGAGGTTGTAGTACCAGACGGGATGCTTCGGGGCGCCGCCGAGGGAGGCGACCGCCGCGTACTCGCCGTTGTGCTCGACGCGCATCAGCGGAGTCTTGCGCAGTTTGCCGGTCTTGGCGCCGACACTGGTGACCAGGATGATCGGAATTCCGCGGTCGAGCAGGGTGTTGGCTTGTGACCCGTTGGAGGCCTCGTACTTCTCGGCCTGCTCGCGGGACCAGTCGGACGAGCTGGGTGCGTATTCTCCGGTGAGTGGCATGCCCGGCATAACAATCGAGGCCCGCGGATGTGTTCCCGGCGTCGTTCGTGACCGGATCGCCGCAAATGTTCGGTGGACCGAAATTCGGGATACGTGTAGCCTGACGGCATGACAGCGGTCAGCCCCATCGTTCGCCCGGTCCGCCGTGCCACGCATACGGTGCGGCTCGCCGGTGTGCCGTGGCCGGTGTACAAACTCGAGGCCGTCGCGCTGGGTCTGCTGCTCGCGCTGATGCTGGGCCTGATCACCGGGTCGGCGCAGCTCGCCGTACTGGTCGGCGCCGGATTCGCGGCACTGCGCTGGATCGTGGGAGTCGTGGCGGATCGCCCGCACCACACCGACTGACCCCACGGGCTATCAGCGCCCATCCTCACGTCGAACATGCTCCCGTCGGGATGCTCTGTCGTCGGTAGCGGACTGCGGCACGACGCACCGGTCGATGCGCGGCGCCGCGCGTCCTCAGCTCGCCAGGCAGCCCGGGCCGAGTAGCGCCTTCAGATCACCCATCAGCGCCGAGGACGGCGACACCCGCAAGTTGTCGGCGACCTTGAGCAAGGTGGTCTTCTCCCGCGATCCCACATGGCGGATGTGCACATCGGCGGTGCCGGGGTGGCTGGACAGGACGCGCTTGAGCGCGTTCACCTTGTCGGGCGTGCACAGCCGGGTAGGGATCGTCACCGCCAGCGGCTTCTCCATGCCGATCGACGACAGATCCGGCACCACCAGATCGTTGGCGATCAGCGAGATCCGGTCGTCGCGCACCGAGACGCGCGCCTTCACCAGCACCACGGCATCCTCGGCGATGTCCATCCCGTACACCGAATAGGCCTGCGGGAAGAACAGCACTTCGATACCACCGGTGAGGTCCTCCAATTGCGCCGAGGCCCAGGGCATTCCGTTCTTGTTGACGCGCCTGGTCACCGAGGCGAGGATGCCGCCGATGGTCACCTGCGCGCCGTCCTTGACGTCGCCCTGCAGAATCGCCGGGATCGGCGTATCCGCCTGGGCGGCGAGCACATGCTCCACCCCGTTGAGCGGATGGCCGGACACGTAGAGTCCCAGCATCTCGCGTTCCAGGGCCAGCTTGTGCTTGGCCTCCCACTCCTCGTCGGGCACCTTGACGTCGAAGACCGACGAGATGGAATCGTCACCGTCGTCGAGGCCGCCGAACAGGTCGAACTGTCCGATCGCCTCGGCCTTCTTGGTGGCCATCACCGCGTCGATGGCGTCGGAATGCACCAGCAGCAGGCCCTTGCGCGGATGGCCGAGTGAGTCGAAAGCGCCTGCCTTGATGAGGGATTCGGTGACCTTCTTGGTGCAGGCGATGGTGTCGATCTTGTTCAGGTAGTCGGAGAAGTCGGTGAACTTCGACTTCTCGGTGCGGGCGGCGATGATGGAGGCCACCACGTTGGTGCCGACGTTGCGCACCGCGCCCAGACCGAACCGGATGTCGGTGCCGACCGGCGCGAAGTTCTGCTCGGACTCGTTGACGTCGGGCGGCAGCACCGTGATGCCCAGGCGGCGGCAGTCCGACAGGTAGACCGCGGCCTTGTCCTTGTCGTCGCCGACGCTGGTGAGCAGGGCGGCCATGTACTCGGCCGGATAGTTGGCCTTGAAGTAGGCGGTCCAGTAGGAGACCAGGCCGTACGCGGCGGCATGCGATTTGTTGAAGGCGTAGCCGGCGAACGGGAGGATGGTGTCCCACAGCGCCTTGATCGCGGCCTTGGAGAAACCGTTCTCCAGCATGCCCTTCTCGAAGCCCTCGAACTCCGCGGCCAGCACCTCGGCCTTCTTCTTACCCATCGCGCGGCGCAGGATGTCTGCTCGTCCGAGCGAGTACCCGGCCACCTTCTGCGCGACGTGCATGATCTGCTCTTGGTAGACGATCAGACCGTAGGTCTCGCCGAGGATGTCCTTGAGCGGTTCCTCCAGCTCCGGATGGATCGGCTTGACCTCTTGGCGCCCGTTCTTGCGGTCGGCGTAGTCGTTGTGCGCGTTCATGCCCATCGGGCCGGGGCGATACAGCGCGCCGACGGCCACGATGTCCTCGAAGGCGGTGGGCTGCATGCGCCGCAGCAGATCGCGCATGGGCCCGCCGTCGAGCTGGAACACACCGAGCGTGTCACCGCGGGCGAGCAGTTCGAACGTCTTCGGATCGTCCAGCGGCAGCGCGTCCAGGTCGACGTCGACACCGCGGTTGGCCTTCGCGTTGTCGATCGCGTCACCGAGCACGGTGAGGTTGCGCAGGCCGAGGAAGTCCATCTTCAGCAGGCCGATGGCCTCACACGACGGATAGTCCCAGCCGGTGATGATGGCGCCGTCCTGGGCTCGCTTCCACACCGGGATCGCGTCGGTCAGCGGCTCCGAGGACATGATCACCGCGCAGGCGTGCACGCCGGCGTTGCGGATCAGGCCTTCCAGTCCCTTCGCCGTGTCGTAGATCTTGGCGATATCGGGATTGGATTCGATGAGGGTGCGGACCTCGGCGGCCTCCTTGTACCGCTCGTGCTCGGGGTCGGTGATACCCGACACCGAGATGTCCTTGGCCATGATCGGCGGCGGCAGCGCCTTGGTGATCTGGTCGGCGATCGCGAAGCCGGGCTGGCCGAACAGCACGCGGGCCGAATCCTTCAGCGCCGCTTTGGTTTTGATGGTGCCGAAGGTGATGACCTGGGCGACCCGGTCGGTGCCCCACTTCTCGGTGGCGTAGCGGACCATTTCACCGCGGCGGCGATCGTCGAAGTCGATATCGATATCGGGCATCGACACGCGCTCGGGGTTGAGGAATCGCTCGAACAGCAGACCGTGCGGCAGCGGGTCGATGTTGGTGATCTTCAGCGCGTAGGCGACCAGCGAGCCGGCGGCCGAACCACGACCGGGCCCGACCCGGATCCCGACCTCGCGAGCGTGATTGATCAGGTCGCCGACGACGAGGAAGTAGGCCGGGAAGCCCATCTCGAGGATGACGTTGATCTCGTATTCGGCCTGGTCGAGATACTTCTGCGGGACACCGTCGGGGAAGCGGTACTCGAGGCCGCGCGCGACCTCCTTGCGCAGCCACGACGCCTCGGTCTCACCCTCGGGAACCGGGAATTTCGGCATCCGGTCGCGGTGGGTCCACACGTCCTCGTAGGACTGCACCCGCTCGCCGATCAGCACGGTGTTGTCGCAGGCGCCGGGGACCTCGCCGTCCCAGATCTCGCGCATCTCCGCGGCCGACTTCAGGTAGTAGCCGCTGCCGTCGAATTTGAAGCGGGTCGGGTCCGAGAGCGTCTTACCGGTCTGAATGCACAGCAGCGCTTCGTGATTCGTGGAGTCGGATTCGTGCACGTAGTGGCAGTCGTTGGTGGCCAGCGGCGGGATGCCCAGCTTCTTGCCGACCTCGATCAGGCCCTCGCGCACCCGTCGCTCGATGGACAGCCCGTGGTCCATGAGCTCGAGGAAGAAGTTGTCCTTGCCGAAGATCTCCTGCCACTTGGCCGCGGCCTCCAGGGCCTCGCGGTCGTGGCCCAGGCGCAACCGCGTCTGCACCTCGCCGGACGGGCAGCCGGTGGTCGCGATGATCCCTTCGGCGTACTGGGCGATGATCTCGGCGTCCATCCGCGCCCACTTGCCGAGCTGTCCCTCGATGGAGGCCAGGCTCGACAGCTTGAACAGATTCCGCAGACCGGTCGCGTTCTCGGCGACCATCGTCATATGCGTGTAGGCGCCGGAACCGGAGACGTCGTCGCTCTTCTGGCTCGGGTCACCCCACTGCACGCGTTTGGTGTTGAACCGCGACTCGGGCGCGATGTACGCCTCGATGCCGATGATCGGCTTGATGCCCTGCTTCTTGGCCGAGTTGTAGAACTCCGAGGCGCCGTACATGTTGCCGTGGTCGGTCATCCCGACCGCGGTCATCCCGAGCCGCTCCGCCTCCTTGAACAGGGGCGTGATCTTGGCGGCGCCATCGAGCATCGAGTACTCGGTGTGATTGTGCAGATGTACGAATCCCGAGTCGGCCACGCGAGGAATCCTAGTCGACCGGACCGACACCCGGCGCCAGGGAACTACATGCGTGCAATTCGCGGTTCGGCGGTTCGCGGCGAGTCCGCCGGAATCGCCGCGAACCGCCCGCATCACCGTGGCGAATCTCACCGCAGCGGGCGATAGCCGGAAGGGATTCGAGTGGCCCCCGGTAACGCCGCGCGAGCCCGGCGGCGATAACCCGGCTGCGAGAGCCGAACGGTCCACAAGGGCAGATCGGTGCGTCACGGCGGTCGGTGGTCTTCGGGCCACTCCCCGTCTCGCCGATGACGGTCGACCGAGACGAGGGCGGTCGGCCGTCATCATTCCCTTCACCGTTGTCTTCGTCGTCGAACGCCGCCGTAGGTAGTTGCCGGCGGATCGCGAGCGGGCGGCCTCCCACTACTCGCATTCCCGACATCCGATGCGCGCGAGCATTAACGTAATCACTCGCGCTGCGCGATGATTCGAGTAGTTCGCTACTCGCGAGCGACACGGTACGGGGCGGGAGGATTACCGGTATGAAGCGTTTGGTTGTGTGCTGTGACGGCACGTGGGGATCGGAGAGCACTCCGACGGTCTCCAATGTTGTGAAGATCGCCGAGTCGGTGCGGTCGAGTGCCGTCACCGACGCGGGCGACCATGTGGGACAACGGGTTTTCTATGTCGACGGCCCCGGCTCCCGCGGCTATCTGGCCGATAAACTGCTCGGCGGCGCGTTCGGGCTCGGACTCGACGCCAATCTGTCCACGATGTACTGGCAGCTCGCCCTGAATTGGGAGCCGGGGGACGAGATCTACGTCTTCGGCTTCAGTCGCGGGGCCTATACGGCCCGCAGCCTGGTCGGGATGGTCAACCGGCTCGGGCTGCTCACCGCCGACGCGATGATCGAGCGGACGTATCCGGAGGCGCTGGCGATCTACCGCCAGCGCAAACTGGATCCCGACGGCCCGGATCGGCCGGAGTGGATCGAATTCCGTGAGCGGCATTGCGTCTATCCGGTGCCGATCCACTTCGTCGGCGTCTTCGACACCGTCGGCGCGCTCGGGGTGCCGCTGCTGACCTCGTGGCGCTACCGCTTCCACGATGTGCGGCTGTCGCGCAATGTGCGGTACGCGCGGCAAGCGCTGGCGATCGACGAGCGCCGCCGGATGTACGCGCCCTGCCTGTGGGAGGTCACCGACGACCCCGAGGGCGGCCCGGTCGGTGCCGACCGGGTGCAGCAGGTGTGGTTCCAGGGAGTGCACACCGATATCGGCGGCGGCTACGCCGACAGCCGGCTCTCCGACATCACGCTGCGCTGGATGGTCGACCAGGCTCGCGGGGCCGGATTGAGTTTCGACGACGAGCGCATCGAACAGCTCCTGGGCCGCGGTACCCCGGCGCAATCGGCCGGCGCGCCGGATTCGACTGTCGCCGTGGCGGATTCGACGCCGAATTCGCCTCCGCGGGCGCATGATTCGCTGACCGTCTTCTACCGCGTCCTCAATCGGGTGGGGTGGGCGTTGCATCCGCGCAACCCCCGCTTCTACGCCGATTCCTGGCGCCGTCTGTGCGCACCCGGTGATCGGCTCGTCTACCTCGCCGACTGTGCCGCGCCGTGCGCGACCTACCGCCCGCCGAACGTCGTCCGCTGGGCCGAGGAACTCGCCGGACCGCTGCCCACCCTGCCGGTCGGCGAGCACGACGAGCACGACGACGGCGTCGACGGTCACCACCCGGCAGCCGAACAGCATGTGCCGGGCGCAGAGCATCCGGCGGGCAGCGGCTCGGTCGCCGGCACCGCCGCCTGACAGTCACCGCGTGCCCCCGGCGTTCGCCCAGCGCGTTCGCCGGCGGCGCGGTGCGGCGGCTCAGGGGGAGCTGCCGCTTGCTGCTGCCGGAAATGACCGGTTCTCGACGCTCGGCGGGAGTGCCGCCTCGGAACCGGTGGCGGCATGGCGGTGTTTTTCCGGCGTATGGAGTGGTCCCGAGCCGAGTGATCCCCGGCCGCTGAAACCTGTCCCGGGCGCTTCCGGTACGCGCCCGGGTTCGCTTGTGTCTCAGTGGCTTAAAGGTGGGGAGCGATCTCGGCTCGGAGCAGGGCAGTGCTGCGTGATCTGATCGAGATAAAACCGGCGTGTGATCCGTTGCACACATTACTGCAGGTCCAGCGGATTTTTCTCAGCGTAATAACACTCGCTGTTCATGTGGCGTTATGTTTACGTTAACTTACCGCAATCATTCTGTGACTCGCCAGGAAGCAGACCAACGGTCTGTTTTCACCGCGGCGAGCGGGCTTTTGTTCTGTGGATCGTCGCGATGGTCCCACCACCGTTCGACATACCCGGAGCTCGTATCGCCATGCAGATCAGAAGACTGTTACCCCTCGCCGTCCTCGCCGCCGTCGTCACCGTGCCCGTCGCGGCCCACGCCGACGCCCCGGCTGTGCCGCCGCAACTGCAGCAGGGCGCCCAGCAGTGGGCGCAGGGATTGCCGCAGCCGCAGCAGGATCAGGCTCAGCAATTCCTGCAGAACCTGCCGCAGCCGCTGCAGCAGGTGGTCCCGCAGACTTATGCCGACAACCTCGACGGCTGGATCAAGCACGCGCTGTTCGTGATGGGTCAGCACGGCATTCCGGGCAGCTACGACGGCATCTACCGCAACGTCATGCGCGAGTCGGGCGGCAACCCGCGTGCCATCAACCTCTACGACTCCAACGCCGCGGCCGGCATCCCGTCCAAGGGCCTGATGCAGGTCATCGATCCCACCTTCGCCGCCTATCACGTCGACGGCACCTCGGGTGACATCTACGACCCGGTCGCCAACATCGCCGCCGCCTGCAACTACGCCGCACACCGCTACGGCACGATCGACAGCGTGTTCTCGGCGTACTGATCCGGGCTCGCTCCGGCCTCAGCGCACCAGCAGCGCCACCGGCAGGCGGGCGAACAGCTTCTCCAGCCGGGTGCGGCCGGTGAACGTATGGCCGGTGAGGCGGTCGGTCCAGGTGCCCGAGGGCAGGTCGAGGACGGTATCGGCCCACCCGCCCTCGGCCAGGGCCACGCTGTAGCGGGTCGCGGCCACGATCACCTGCGGCGCCTCGCCGCTGCGGCCGCGCGCGTACCCCACCAGGTGTTCGCTGCGGTCGCCGCTGCCGAACAGCGGTGTATAGGAGCCGCCGACGAAGCAGTCCGGCCGCTCCCGCCGCAACCACAGTGCGTAGGCGACGATCCACATCTTCGCCGCCCCGGAATTGTCCAATTCCGGTGT
>NZ_BAFQ01000070.1 GCF_000308375.1 Nocardia aobensis NBRC 100429
CACCAGCACCACACCGGCCGCGAACCACAGCGCCAGACTCGCGATCCGGCCGCCGAGGCCGCCGTTGCCGTCGAAGTAGAGCAGGCTGCGGGCGCCCTCGACGAAGCCCGCGCCGTTCCAGAACGAGTGCAGGGCACCGAAGAAGCCGTTCTGCAGTTCGGGTCGGTAGATGCCACCGGAGGTGGTGAAGTTCAGCATCACGAACAGCACCATCATCGCGAGCGTGGTCCAGCGCTTCAGGAACGGGTGCAGGCCGATACCGATGAAGAGGATGCCCGCGGCGTACAACCAGCCCATCGCCCAGACCGAGGCGTAGTCGTGGTCGACGACGTGGAAGACCGGGCCGGCCAGCACGATGCCGATCACACTCACGACGAACGAGGTGGCCACCGCGGTCAGCGCCCGCACGGCCATGCGGGTGCCCGCGCCGGCGACACTGATCGCGGCGACGCTGCCGTAGGCGCCGATGCTGAGCGCGACGAGGACGAAGAACAGGCCCTGTCCGGTCGGATCGCCCGAGGCGGTGGGCGCGATATCGGTCGTGCGCAGCGGCAGATTCTGCTGGGCGGTCACGGCGCCGAACACCGTCTCGACGGCCATGGCGGTGGTATCCGAATTCGCCTCGGCGACAAGCAGTTCGGGGGATTGCGCGTCGGAGACGAAGGCGCCGGCCAGATCGCGGTGCCGCAACCTGTTCACGGCGTCGGCGCGGTCGGCGATCGTGACGACGTCGAGCGCGTCGCCGGCCCGGTCCTTCAGCGTCTGTGCCATCACCTTGACCTGGGGGCTGTCGCCGACGATCGCGACCTGCACATGGTGGGGTTCGGGCTGGTGGAAGGCGCCCAGGTAGGCCAGGCCCATGCCCAGGCACATCAGCAACGGGGTCAGCAGATGCCCGGCCATGTGCCGAAGCTGGTGCAGGGACATGATCGTCACTCCAAAGGTTGGTAAATACAACTATCGTTTGTTGTACTATACAACCATGAAGGGGTCGCAGCCATACCCGTCCCGCAGTGTGGCGATTCAGACAATCCAGCGCGAGCTCACCGCGTTCGCCCGTCGGGCCCGCGGGCGTGCCGCCGAACTACATCCGGAACTACCGCTGGTGGCCTACAGCATTCTCGATCTGGTGATCGCGCGCGACGGCTGCCTCGCCGCCGAACTGGCCGAGTATTTCGTGCTCGACAAGTCCACGATGAGCAGACAGGTAGCGGCGCTGGAGAAGCAGGGCTACCTCGTCAAGGAGGTCGACCCGGCCAACCGCCGCAACCACGTCCTGCACGCCACGCCGGAGGGCCGGCGCGTCGCGGCCGACTCGGAGCGGGCGCGCAGTGCCGCGGTGAACGAACGCTTCCGCGACTGGGACGACCATGACGTCGCCCGGCTCGCCGCCTATCTGGAGCGCTACAACGCGGCGGACGGCGGCTGAACGCCGCCGTTCGTCGACGCCCGTCCCCGGAGGTGGCGGGTGCGGATCTCCGCCGCGACAATCGTCGCGGCGCTCAGCGCCTCACTCGTTGCACAGATCGCGCAGCAGCGGCCCGTACTGGGGGTGGCTGAGCGCGGAGGCGAACTGGGCGACCAGATAGTCCGCCGGATTGCCCGTGTCGTACCAGCGGCCGCGGATCACCTGTCCGTAGACCGGGTTCGAGGCGGCGAACACGTTGATGGCGTCGGTCAGATACACCTCGCCGGTGTGGTGGGTGTACCACTGGTCGACCTGCTTGCGCAGCTCGTCGACGATGCCGGGGGTGACGACGTATCCGCCGATCGCGGCATAGGCCGAGGGCGCGTCCTCCGGCTTCGGCTTCTCCCGCAGCCCGCTGATGCGCATGAGGCCGGGCTCGTAGGAATCCTCGACCACCGGCACGCCGTAACGCTGGGAGTCGGCGGGATCCATCGGCATCAACGCCAGCACCGGCGAGCCGGTCTTGTTGTAGGCGTCGATGAGCTGCTGCGCACGCGGCACCTCGGCGACGAAGACGTCGTCGGGCCACAGCACCAGCATCGGCTCGTCGCCCAGCGCGCGGGCGGCGTTGAGCACCGGCGTGCCGTTGCCGTAGGGGCCGTGCTGGTCCAGATAGGTGATGTGGCCGAGCCGGCCGAGTTCGCCGACCTCTTCCACGGCGTCGGCATAGGCGGCCTTACCGTCGGCGCGCAGCTGCGCCACCAATGCCGGATTGGGACGGAAATGGTCCTGGATCAGGGACTTCCCGCCGCTCACCACGATCGTGATATCGGTGATGCCGGAAGCTACCAGCTCCCGCACGGTGTGCTCGATCACCGGTTTGTCGCCGACCGGCAGCATCTCCTTGGGGATGGCCTTGGTCAGCGGCAGCAGGCGGGAGCCGATGCCGGCGGCTGGGATCACTGCCTTGCGGATGGTCATGAACCGATCATCACACACTTCCGCTGCCGGATATGTCGGTCCCCACGCGTAGATTTCCGAGTATGCACTCTGCCCCCGACGCGGCTACCGGCCGTCTCGTGCCTGGTCAGCGGGCATCCGCCGGGGTCGATGCGGGTGCCGGGGGCGGGTCGGCAGTGCATCTGCACGCACAGGAACCCGACAGCAATTTCGGAGCCGACACGGTGGTGGCGCGGCGCTGGGTGCTGCATATCGATATGGATGCCTTCTTCGCCTCGGTCGAACAGTTGACTCGTCCGACATTGCGCGGCCGGCCCGTACTCGTCGGCGGGATGGGCGGCCGCGGCGTGGTCGCGGGCGCCAGCTACGAGGCGCGGGTCTTCGGCGCCCGGTCGGCGATGCCCATGCATCAGGCGCGCCGGCTGGTCGGCGTCACCGCGGTGGTGATCCCGCCGCGCGGGGTGGTCTACGGCGAAGTCAGCGGGCAGGTCTTCGAAACCCTGCGGTCGTGGATTCCGGTGCTCGAGACGCTGTCGTTCGACGAGGCGTTCGGTGAGCCCGCCGAACTCGCCGGGGCGAACGCGGCGCAGGTGCGCGAATTCTGCGAGCAGCTGCGGCAATCGGTGCGGGAGCGAACCGGGCTGGTGGCCTCCGTCGGCGCCGGCACCGGCAAACAATTGGCCAAGATCGCGTCGGGACTCGCGAAACCCGATGGGGTGCGGGTGATTTCACCGGCCGAACAGCAGGCGCTGCTGGCCGGGCTGCCGGTGCGCAAACTGTGGGGGATCGGGCCGGTGGCCGAACACCGGCTGCGTTCGGTGGGCATCGAAACCGTCGGCGCGTTCGCGGCCCTGCCCGAACCGGAGGCGGCGTCGCTGCTGGGTGGCAGTGCCGGCGCGGCGTTGCACCGGCTCGCCCGCGGTATCGACGAACGACCGGTCGCCGAGCGAGCCGAGGCCAAACAGATCAGCGCCGAAACCACTTACGAGACCGACATCGTCACGCTGGCGCAGCTGCGTCCGGCGATCGAGGCGATGGCCGAGGCCGCGCACCGGCGGCTGCTGCGCGACGGCCGCGCGGCCCGCACGGTGGTCCTGAAATTGAAGAAGAGCGATATGAGCATCGTGACGCGCTCGCTCACCCTGCCCTACGCCACCACCGATCCGGCCACGCTCACCGCGGCGGCCCAGCGCTCGGCCATCGATCCCGTCGAATTGGGCTCGATTCGGTTGGTGGGCGTGGGATTCGGTGGTTTGTCGGCGGTGCGGCAGGAATCGCTGTTCCCCGAGCTGGATCGCGACACCGGCGCGGTGGGCGACGCGGTCTTCGAGGAACCGATCGCCGGGCCGGTGCCGGCGGATGAGCCGGTCGTGCCGCCGCCGACCCGCTCCTACACCACCGAGTTCTGGTATCCCGGACGCGATGTCGGCCATCCCCGGTATGGTCACGGCTGGGTACAGGGCAGCGGGCACGGGCGGGTCACCGTCCGATTCGAGACCCGCTCGACAGGGCCGGGCCCGGCGTATACGTTCGCTGCCGACGATGACGATCTCACCCCGGCCGATCCGCTCCTTAGTCTTCGTTGAAATTTGGCGGGTAGCGTGAGGCCACTCGTGCACTGCCGCCGGTCGGGTGGGAGCTGTCACGTGAACGGAACCAGACCAACTCGAACGCAAAGGACGAGCATTGAAGCTTCAGATGACTGGACGCATCGCGGTCGCCACCCTGGCTGTCGTGGCTGCGCTCGGCATGTCTGCCTGCGGCAGCGGTGACAAGCACTCGAGCCACAAGTCCACCACGACCAAGGCCGCCGCCACCTCGGCCGCCAACGTGCCGCCGGTGCCCACGGTCGCCGATCTGAACTCGGAGTTGGCGCAGGCGCTGGACCCGGGCGTGCCGGCCGCGCAGAAGGCCCAGTGGCTCGAGGACGGCCAGGACGCCCTGGCCAAGGATCCCGAGATGATGCAGAAGCTGACCGACGCGTACCAGCAGAACAACGCCAAGATCAACGTCACCGATGTGGCGTATCTCGGCGGCGACACGCTGACCGCGAAGGTGGACTTCTCCGTCAACGGCGGTGCGCCGACCAAGGCCGACGTGCCGTTCGTCGCCCAGGACAACAGCTGGAAGCTGCAGAAGAGCTGGGCCTGCGCCGGCCTGAAGAACCTGGGCCAGCAGTCGCCCGCGTGCGAGTAGTTCTCGTCGTACCGGCCCGGGCCGGCGTTCCGCGCGGAACGCCGGCCCGAGTCGTTCCCAGCGTGATGACCAGGCACGATGACGAGGCGCTGGGTCGTGACGGACGCACAACGAAACTAAACAAAGACTGAGAAAGGTCGGACGACTTCGTTCGTTCCGGAGGCCCCGCGCTAGCATCTGCCTCCGTGACCGACACGATGGTGAGGGCGGACGACACGCCCGCGGCAGGACAGGGACACCGGGTCGACCGGTCACGACTCGCTCGCTGGGCCCAGCCGATCGCGCTGATCGCCGGACTCCTGGGCGCCCTCTGCGCCATCGCGGTACCGCTGTTGCCGGTGCAGGTCGACCACACCACCCTGTCGTGGCCGCAGCAGGGCTCGACCCGCGGCATCGACGCGCCGCTGGTCTCCTACGCACCGCTGACCTTCGACGCCACCGTCCCGTGCGCGGCGCTCGCACAGCTGCCCGCGGAGGGCTCCACACTGACCGCGACCATGCCGTCCGGCGCCCCGGACCTGGAGCGATACGGTTTCGTCGCGCGGGTCCGGCCCGGAACCGACGGTAAGCCCGGCCAGTTCGAAGCGGTGCTGCGCAACCAGTCCCTGGCCAGTGTGCCGGTGGACCGGCTCGGCGGCGACTGCGCCTTCACCGTGCATTCCGAAATCTCGCACACCACAGCCACTTTCACCGGCGCCGATGTGAAACCGGTGACACTGCAGGGAGATTGGCGCCCGCAGCTGGTGGGCGTGTACAGCGACCTGTCCCGGGCCGCCGGAACCAGCGTCACCGCCCAGGTCGACAGCCGATTCTCGGTGGTGCCCACCGTGCTCAAGCGGATCGCGACCGTGCTGGCGGTGGCGTTCACCCTCATCGCGCTTGCCGCGCTGTTCCGCCTGGACCGGCTCGACGGCCGCCGCATCCGGCGTTGGCTGCCGCAGCGGTGGTGGAGCTTCGGCCCGGTCGACGCCGTGGTCCTGGGCGGACTGGTGATCTGGCATTTCATCGGCTCGACCACCTCCGACGACGGCTATCAGTTCGGCATGGCGCGCGCGTCGCTGGTGTCGGGATATATGGCGAACTACTTCCGGTTCTTCGGCGTGCCCGAAAACCCGGTCGGCACACCGCCGTACGACATCATCGCGCATATGACCGAGATCAGTACCGCGAGTCCGTGGATGCGGATTCCGACGCTGTTGGCCGGTGTGGTGACCTGGCTGGCGCTGAGCCGGGAGGTGATTCCGCGGCTCGGTGTGGCGGTGCGTCACGACCGGGTGGCGGTGTGGACCGGCGCGCTGATCTTCCTGGCGGTCTGGCTGCCCTACAACAACGGTCTGCGACCGGAACCCGTGATCGCGGTCTGTGTGCTGCTCACCTGGTGTTTCGTCGAACGCGCCATCGCGACCCGGCGCCTGCTGCCGTATGCGATCGCGATCCTGGTGGCGGCGTTCAGTTTCACCGCGGCGCCCTCGGGCGTGATCTGTGTGGCGCCGCTGCTGGCCGGTATGCGATCGGTGTTCCGCTTCGGCAGCGCCCGGGCGCGCGAGCTGGCCGCCGATCCGCAGACGGGGGATCATCGCTCCCGCTGGGCCGTGCTGTACGGCTACGGTTCCCTGCTCGCGCCGCTGGCGGCGGCCGGAGCCTTGGTGCTGGCCTTCGCGTTCTCGGTGCAGCCGCTCTCGGCGATGTTCGAGATGCGCCGCGTGCACACCGCGGTCGGCCCGTCCGACCCCTGGTACAACGACTACCTGAACTATCAGTGGCTGTTCATGCCGACCGCCGACGGTTCGATCGGGCGCCGCTTCGGCATGGTGGCGATGTGGCTGGGCCTGCTGGTCTGCGTGTTCGTCCTGCTGCGCAAGGGCGGGCGCATCCCGTTCACCGCGGGCGGGCCGGCGCGGCGGCTGCTCGGCATCACCTTCGCGTCGATGCTGCTCATGGCCACCACGCCCACCAAATTCACCCACCACAACGGCGTGTACGCCGGACTCGCGGGTGCGGTGGCGGTGCTGACCGCGGTCGCGGTCGGCCCGCGGGTGATGCGCTCACCGCGCAACCGGGCGTTGTTCGGCGCCGTGGTCGCCTTGGTGATGGCGCAGATCTTCACCAGCGTCAACGAATGGTGGTACGTGTCCAGCTACGGCATTCCGTGGTGGGACAAGCCGCCCTCGATCCACGGCTTCGGGCTGAGCAAGC
Organism: Nocardia aobensis NBRC 100429; assembly: GCF_000308375.1. Lineage (GTDB taxonomy): Bacteria > Actinomycetota > Actinomycetes > Mycobacteriales > Mycobacteriaceae > Nocardia > Nocardia aobensis. The sequence continues at coordinate 6,761 of NZ_BAFQ01000070.1, forward strand.
TCTTCCTCGCCGTGGCCGTGGTGCTGCTGGCACTGGCCGGATGGTGGCATGTGCGGGCACCGGAACCCGGTACGCCACACCGGATTTCGCGCCCGGCGTGGCGGTGGGCGAAGATTCCGCCGCTGACCGTGGCCGCGGCGCTGCTGGTGGTGTTCGAGATGGCCTCGTTCGCCAAGGGCGCGGTCGCCCAGTATCCGGCGTTCTCGCTGGCCCGCTCCAATGTGGATGCGGTACTGGGTGAACCGTGCGGACTGGCCGACGACGTACTCGTCGAAACCGATCCCAACGCCTCGATGCTGGCGCCGCTGACCGGTGATCCGCAGACGACGTTCACCGCCGGCGCCACCGGATTCGTGCCCAACGGGGTCGGCGATCTGACCCCGGAGGGGGAGCCGACCAACAGCAGCAGTATCTCCAGCGCCTTCGACAGCGGGAAGAACCAGGGCGAGGCCGGCACCCAGACCGCCGGTGCGCCACTGCCGTACGGCCTGGACTCGGCCACCACTCCGGAACTGGGCACCGCCGGCCAGCAGGATCCGGCCGAACTCACCACCGGCTGGTACCGGCTGCCCCCGGCCGCCGAGCGCACCGGGATCGTGGCGATCACCGCGGCCGGGCGCATCCGCTCGATCGACAAGGACGGTGTGGTCACCCCCGGCCAGCGGGTCGAGATCGAATACGGCACCAGCGATTCACCGGCCGCGGCGCATCCGCTGGGCTCGGTGATCCCCGTCGATATCGGGCCGACGCCGTCGTGGCGCAACCTGCGGGTGCCGTTCGGTCAGATCCCGCCGCAGGCCGATGTGATCCGCATCGTCGCCCAGGACAGCAGCCGCGATCCCAACCAGTGGCTGGCGCTGACACCGCCACGCGTCCCGCGCACCACGACCCTGCAGGACATGGTGGGCTCGCACAGTCCGGTACTGCTGGACTGGGCGGTGGGACTGCAGTTCCCGTGCCAGCGGCCCTACGATCACCGCGACGGGATCGCGCAGGTTCCCAACTGGCGCATCCTGCCCGACCGCACCGCCGCACACGACACCACACTGTGGGAGAGCCACGACGGCGGCGGCCCGCTGGGCTGGAGCCAGCAGTTGCTGAGCTCGCAGACCCTGGCCACCTATCTGAAGGACGACTGGCGCCGGGACTGGGGTGAGCTGCAGCGGCTGACCCCGCGCGACACCTCCGCGACCGCCGCGGTGCCCACGGTGACCCGGGAGACTCACGGCGGCATGTGGAATCCGGGCCACATCAACACCGCCTGGGGCTGAGGCGGACCAGGGAACCGCTTCAGCATCCGGTGCGTCTAACAGATCGCAGGAACAGAAAGGCCTGCGCCGTAACGATGTTGGCGTCGCCGTAATCACCGTAGAACGTGGTTGATCGCGATCGGCGGCAGCATCACGGTGAGAAATGATTTGTTAGGGGAGAACGATCCATGGTTGCTGTTAATGCCGACACCACGGTGCTCGGACGCGCTGCCCGCATCGTGGGGCTCACCGGAGCTCTCGCTGTCGGCATCCTGGGAAGCATTGGGGTGGGAACAGCGTCAGCAGACGTCGAGGTCTCCGTCACATGCCCGGTGTTCTTGAACGACGGCAGTCCCGCGGGCGCCCTGACGGCTACTGGTCACGGTCGGACTCCAGCGGAGGCTGTGCAAGACGCAAAGAACAAGGCTCAAGCAGAGGCGCCGCATCGCGGCGGGTTTGTCAATCCGGATCTTTGCAGATAGGGACCGTTTCGCTGGTACTCGCTCACTCGTACGGAGCGAGTACCAGCTCTACCGCAGGCATGAATTACGACAGCAAGGTCACGGGCCTTGTATGCCTTTGAAGCGATGAACCTGTCTTTCGGCCAGGTCATGGAACGCGCTGGGATCGATCGGTTGTGGTGCAGATTCGGCGATCTGCACGACACTGCTGCCCACCATGATCAAAGTCGCCGCCGAATACAGTGACATACCTTGACTGCTGGTGCGGACTTCGAATGCGACAGACACATCACCGATGGGGGGCTGCTGGAATTTGTCGATCCGATAGCTCAGCGAGTTCCGATCCGCGTCGGTGCCGGAATACTCGGTGCACTGCCGGAGGAGTTGTTGGATCGACGAGAAAGCTTGCGCCGCACCGTCGTCGGCGTAGCTTGCGGCGTCGATATCGATGCTGGCAAAGTTAGGATCCGAGTAACTCGTCGTCGCTCGCGAGATGGCGCCGGAGAACTGGTCCCCCACCGGCCGTAGGACATTCGAGCACTGGGCCGGGTCCGTTCGGGAAAGATCAGGAGTCGTCGCTCCATTGCTACCGGAGCCGTCCTCGAGGTGTGTGAAGCCCGCTGGCAGGTCTGCGGGGCTGAGCAACTTCGCCTGCAACTCTGCGGAATCGGTGACGGGCGGTGCGGTTACCCGAGGCGGGTCGACCACAGGACCGAGATCCGACGTCGTCTCAGTGTGCGGGGACGCGCATGCTGACAGGCACACCAGCGGGAGCACCCAGTACGTACGCCTCATCCGCCCCACTGAACCCGGGTACTGATGTCCTGTCGGAGCAGTCCACCGCTGTGCGATTCCCGGTAAACCAGTCCGCCGTCGATGGTCACCGTGCCGGCAACCGGCAAGGGAAGGCCGAGGTCGACCACGATTGTGCCCGTCCCGCGCATCACGTAGTTGACGATGTCCAGCGAGCCTGTGTTGTTGGGCAACTGCCACTCAGTCGATTTCGGTGTCTGCGTGATATCCAGCCCGATAGTGAGGACGTTTCCTTCGCGCCTGGTAAGTGTCGCCGTCGTCACTTGATTCGCTTCGTTGGGCTGGAGGTCCCCCACCACCTGCTGGTGCACCTTCCACACCGCGTGCGGTCCGACCGGTTCGGCAGGGAAGGTCAGGGAGTGGTACACGACCTGGACCAATGCGCGCTCCAGGGCCGCCCGGGCGGCCTCGGGAGTGTCGGGTGTCGTTGTCAAACTGAGTCTGGTGATCGCGCCGGCATCGCTCATCACAAAGCCGACATGTGAGCCGTCGGCATGGAGTAATTGCTCTGCCAGTGTGGGATCGGGCGAGGTGGGTGTGCCTACGGCCAGGTCGACACCGTCGCGCCCTGCATGCGCCGTGAGGGGGATCTCGATGGCTGGTGACGAGAAGTCGCTGGGGAGCCCATCATAAATCTGCTGCTCCAAGTGGTGGTCGGTGCGCAGGGTCACCTGCTGGGACGTGCCGGGCCGGACGGCCGGGCGCAGCGGAGCGTGCGGTTCCTCGCCCGGAGTGACCAGGGTGGCGACCGCGGCGGAGATCGGCAGGGTGACCTCCTTGCCGAAACCCGACGGCTCCACCTCGGCGTCGCTGGTGGCCTCGGTCCCGTCGCTGCAACCGACGCCGAGCGCGGACAGGGTCACCGCCAGTACCATCAACAGCACTCCCGAGCGCGCCGCACGCGGATTCGGGCCCCGGCCGGACGCACCCGCGGGGCGCAGACCGGTTACCGAGGCGCAGGAGTGGGAAGACAACACCGTCACGCCGATCAGGGTACGACCGGTTCCTGAAAAACAGCTTTGACTCCGGCCCGGCCACGTGCCGGGTGACGGCACCGCGAACCGGTGGTGACGTGATAAGGAATGATGGCTAGCTGTGAATACGGACCGGCCGCGTGAGCAGCACCTCGACGATCCCGACGAACCCCCGCGCGCGTCCGCGGCGGATCGGGGCGCCGATCGCGACGACGAATCCGGCGCGCGCGACCACGGCGCGGGTTCCGCTCCGGCAGCGGGCGGCTCGGACTCGGCAGCTCAGGAGGGGCCCGCGTCGGACCGCAGCGGCGGGGACGCGACCGCGAGCGCCGCTGGAACCGGTGCGGATTCGGCGGCCGCGCGGATGTCCGGCGCCCCGGCGGCGTTCCCGCGCCGCCTGCCGTGGCTGCTGCTGATCGCGGCCGTCGTGCTGGCCGTGGATCTGGGCACCAAGGCCCTGGTGGTGGCGAAGATGACGCCCGGCGAACCGATTTCGATCATCGGCGACGTGGTGCGGCTGACCCTGATCCGCAATTCCGGCGCGGCGTTCTCGATGGCCACGGGCATGACCTGGCTGCTGACCCTGATCGCGGTCGCCGTCGTGATCGGGGTGATCCGTATCGGCCGCACCCTGCGCTCGCTGAGCTGGGCGATCGGTCTCGGCCTGGTTCTCGGTGGTGCGCTGGGCAATCTGGTGGACCGGCTGTTCCGTTCGCCCGGCCCGCTGCAGGGGCATGTGATCGACTTCATCGCCGTCACCAAATGGTGGCCGGTGTTCAACGTCGCCGATTCCTCGATCGTGTGCGGCGCGATTCTGCTGGTGGTGCTGACGGTGTTCGGTTTCGAACCCGACGGCACCCGCGCCGGCCACGACGATGACGGGAAGGCGGGCGAATGAGAGAGACACGAGCCATGCCGATCCCCGACGGTCTGGACGGCATGCGGGTCGACGCCGGACTCTCGCGGCTGCTGGGCCTGTCGCGGACCGCGGTCGCCGCATTGGCCGAGGACGGTTCGGTGCAGATCGACGGCACCGCGGCCGGGAAGTCCGATCGGCTCGTGGCCGGAGCCTGGCTGGAAGTGGAGTTCCCCGAACCGAAACGAGAACTCACCGTCGAGGCCACCCCGGTCGAGGGGATGAAGATCCTCTACGCCGACGACGACATCGTCGCGGTCGACAAACCGGTCGGCGTCGCCGCGCACACCGGAGTCGGCTGGTCGGGTCCCACCGTGGTGGGCGGGCTGGCCGCGATGGGCTACCGCATCTCCACCTCCGGCGCGCACGAACGCCAGGGCATCGTGCACCGGCTCGACGTCGGCACCTCCGGGGTCATGGTCGTGGCGCAGTCCGAGCACGCCTACACGGTGCTGAAGCGGGCCTTCAAACAACGCACGGTCGACAAGCGGTATCACGCGCTGGTGCAGGGACATCCGGATCCGTCCAGCGGGACCATCGACGCCCCGATCGGGCGGGCCCGCGGTAACGACTGGAAATTCGCGGTCACCGCCGACGGCCGGCCCAGTGTCACCCATTACGACACCGTCGAGGCGTTCCAGGCCGCGAGCCTGCTCGACATCCATCTGGAAACCGGGCGCACCCATCAGATCCGCGTGCATTTCTCCGCGATCCGCCACCCCTGCTGCGGTGATCTCACCTACGGCGCCGATCCGCGGCTGGCCGAGCGGCTGGGTCTGCAGCGGCAGTGGTTGCACGCGCGCAGTCTCGGCTTCGCCCATCCCGCCGACGGCCGCTGGATCGAGATCACCAGCGACTACCCCGACGATCTGGAGCATGCCCTGGATGTGCTGCGCACGGTGTGACGGATGCGTGCGGTGAACGAGAAGTGGCGCGCCGCAGCCGGTTTCGTGGTCGTGGTGGTGCTGCTGATCGCCATCGTCGCGTTGGGCTGGGCGCGGCCGCCGCGCGCGTCGATCCTCGGCACCGACCGGCTCGGGCCGGACTCCGGCGAACGCGTCGCCGGCTATCTCGAGCGCGCGCACGAGTCGCTGTCCGGCGCGGATACCGCGCCCCGCTGGGCCCTGGCGACCGCGAGCACCGGGCTGACCACCGACGCCGTCGTCGACATCGGTGCGGGACTGCGTATTTCGCAGGTGCTCTACCACGTTCCGATCGACCGCGTGTACACCCCGGTGATCACGGTGCCGGTTCCGGCCGGGACCGCCGCGCTGCGGGCGGCGCAGTCTGCGGCCGCGGGCGCGATGGATCACGTGCAAGCCGACGACGATCGCACTCGGCGCCTCGCGGCGGTGCTGGCCGCGCGCCTGCACTCCGGCTGCGCCTGCGCGGTGAATCTGGTGGTCCGCGGCACCCTCGCGCAGTTGCGAGGGTTGGCCTCCCGCAGCGGGATTCGCAGTGTGCAGGCGCTGCCACCGGATGCCTCCGCGGGTGCGTTCGCGGTCTTGCCGCTCCTGCCCGGACACGTCGACGTCGTGGCGCCGGGACCCGACGACGGCCCGATCCCCGACCACTGAATCCGGACCGGCCCTGTCGGTGCCACCCGGCATAATCGAGGCAGGCGAGGGGAGAGGATGTGCCGGTGGATCGAGACGCGGGGCTGCGAGACAGGGCGCAGGGGGTGCTGCTGGGGACCGCCGCCGGTGACGCACTGGGCGCCGGTTACGAATTCACCCATCCGGCAGCGGATTCGGTGATCGAGATGCGCGGCGGTGGCTCACTGCGGTGGGAGCCGGGGGAGTGGACCGACGACACCGCGATGGCGGTCGGTGTCGCGCTGGCGGCCGCCGAACACGGTGCGCTGCACCACCCGGCGGGTTTGGACGCCGTCGCCCGCCAGTTCGTGCGCTGGTGGGACAGCCGCCCCAAGGACGTCGGCTATCAGACCAGTCAGGTGCTGCAGTGGCGCAGCTCGGACGCGGCCGATATGCGCCGCCGCTCCGTCGAACTCGACGGTCTCACCGGCGGCAACGGGTCGCTGATGCGCACCGCGCCGGTGGCCCTGTGTTATCTCGACGATCCGGACAACTGCGCCCGCGCCGCCCGGGCGGTGAGCGAACTCACCCACAGCGACGTGCGGGCCGGCGAGGCATGCGTGTTGTGGACGTGGGCGATCCGGCATGCCGTGCTCTACGGCGACTACGACGGCGTGCGCGGCGGCCTGGCCTTCGTGGACGCCGATTTCTGGGCCGCGCTGCTGGACGAGGCCGAATCCGGCACTCCCGCGGACTTTCCGAAGAACGGCTGGGTGGTGCACGCGCTGCAGACGGCGTGGTGGGCGATCACCCATACCGAATCCCTACCGGCCGCGCTGGAAGCGGCCGTGCGCGCGGGCGGCGATACCGATACCACCGCCGCCATCGCGGGCGGATTACTGGGCGCCCGCTGGGGCGCCTCGGCGATCCCACCGCAGTGGGTCGCGCTGCTGCACGGATATCCGCGGCTGCGCGGTGACGATCTGGTCGCGCTCACCCGCCGCATCATCGATCGCTGAACCGCGCACCGCACCCGGCCGGATGCCGGATGGTTGCCCGTCTCGGGCCCCGGACCGGATGCCGTCCGATTCGCCGGAAACGCTCTAGGCTGTCGGACATGTCGATCACCGAGCAGCAAGCGCGCGCACCGGGTCTGACCGCGGCCGAGGTCGCACAGCGTGTTCGTGACGGGCAGACCAACGACGTGCCGGATCGTGCGAGCCGATCGGTTGCCGACATCGTCCGGGCCAATGTGTTCACCCGGATCAACGCCATCCTCGGCGTCCTGTTCGTGCTGGTCCTGGCCACCGGATCGATCATCGACGGCATGTTCGGCCTGCTGATCGTGGCCAACAGCGTGGTCGGCATCGTGCAGGAGCTGCGCGCCAAGCAGACCCTGGACAAACTCGCCATCGTCGGCCAGGCCAAGCCGGTCGTGCGCCGCGACGGCGCCGCCACCGAGGTCGGCCCGAAGGACGTGGTGCTCGACGATCTGATCGAACTGGGTCCCGGCGACCAGATCGTGGTCGACGGCGAGGTCGTCGAATGCGAACTGCTCGAGGTCGACGAATCCCTGCTCACCGGTGAGGCCGATCCGATCGACAAAACGGTCGGCGCGAAGGTGATGTCGGGTAGTTACGTGGTCGCCGGATCGGGCGCCTACCGGGCCACCAAGGTCGGCAAGGACGCCTATGCCGCGCAACTGGCCGACGAGGCGTCGAAATTCACCCTGGTCGACTCGGAACTGCGCAGCGGTATCGACACCATCCTCAAGGTGATCACCTACCTGCTGATTCCGGCGGGGTTGGTCACCATCTACAACCAGCTGTTCTCCAGCCACCAGAGCTGGCGGCACGCGCTCAACGGTATGGTCGCCGCGCTCGTCCCGATGGTGCCGGAGGGCCTGGTACTGATGACCTCGATCGCGTTCGCGGTCGGCGTCGTGCGGCTGGGGCAGCGCAAGTGCCTGGTCCAGGAGTTGCCGGCGATCGAGGGCCTGGCCCGGGTCGACGTGGTGTGCGCGGACAAGACCGGCACCCTCACCGAGAACGGGATGCGGCTGTCGGAGCTGCGGGTGGTCGGCGATGTTCCCGAACAGCGGTTGCGCTCGGTGCTGGCCGCGCTCGCCCACGACGATCCGCGTCCCAACGCCAGCGTGCTCGCCATCGCCGACGCCATGACCGAGGATCCGGGCTGGTCGTCCACCGCGGTCGCGCCGTTCAGCTCGGCCAAGAAGTGGAGCGGTCTCTCCTACGGCGAGCACGGCAACTGGCTGCTCGGCGCACCGGACGTGCTGCTCGATCCCGATTCCGGCATCGCCGCCACCGCGCAGGACATCGGCGCGCAGGGTCTGCGGGTGCTGCTGCTGGCTTCGTCGGATCGGCCCGTCGACGATCCGGACGCGCCGGGCACGGTGACGCCGCAGGCGCTGGTGGTGCTGGAACAGAAGGTGCGCCCGGATGCGCGCGAAACACTGGATTACTTTGCCGGCCAGGACGTCTCGATCAAGGTGATCTCCGGCGACAACGCGGTGTCGGTGGGTGCGGTGGCGTCCTCGCTCGGCCTGCCCGGCGGTGACCATGCCGTCGACGCGCGCCGATTGCCCACCGCCCAGGGCGAATTGGCCGATGTGCTGGACCGCGAAACCGCCTTCGGCCGCGTCCGCCCGGATCAGAAGCGGGCCATGGTGGGAGCGTTGCAGTCGCGCGGGCACACCGTCGCGATGACCGGCGACGGCGTCAACGACGTGCTGGCGCTCAAGGACGCCGATATCGGTGTCGCGATGGGGTCGGGCAGTCCGGCCACCCGCGCGGTCGCGCAGATCGTGTTGCTGGACAACCGTTTCGCCACCCTGCCGTACGTGGTGGGGGAGGGCCGCCGGGTGATCGGCAATATCGAGCGCGTCTCGAATCTGTTCCTCACCAAGACCGTGTACTCGGTCCTGCTGGCCTTCCTGGTCGGCGTGGCCGGCATCGGATCGCAGATTTTCGACTACGCCCCGCTGTCGTATCCGTTCCTGCCGCGCCACGTCACCATCGCCGCCTGGTTCACCATCGGCATCCCGGCCTTCATCCTCTCGCTGGCCCCCAACAACGAAAGGGCGCGAACGGGTTTCGTGCCGCGGGTGCTGCGGCTGGCGATCCCCTCCGGCACGGTGATCGGGGTGATGACCTTCATCGCCTACCTGATCGCCTATTGGAGCGCGGACCAGAGCCTGCCGACCGAGGCACGCGAGATGCAGATCGGCACGACGGCGCTGATCACGCTGCTGGTGATCGCGGTGTGGGTACTGGCGATCGTGGCGCGGCCGTGGAACTGGTGGAAGATCCTGCTCATCGCCGGTTCGGTCGCGGGCTATCTGATCCTGTTCACGGTGCCGTTCACCCGCCACTTCTTCAAACTCGACCCGTCGAACGCGGAGCTGACCGGGATGGCATTCGCCTGCGGCGCCGTCGGCATCGTGCTGGTGGAGGTGGCGTGGTGGATCACCGCGATGGTGACCGGCGAACAGCGGCACCTGTTCCCGGATTCACCGGGCCGTAAGCCCCTGGGGCACAAGGACTGAGCCTCGACGGCGCGTCAACTGGTCGCATGGTATGGCGCGCCGTGAACGTCCTTGTGCCACGCATCGATTCGCAACGCGGGTACCTTCGGCAGTATGGAGGTCCTGCTGCATCAGATCGATGCGTTCGCGGATGCGCCCTTCACGGGTAATCCGGCGGCGGTGATGCCGCTGCTGGGCTGGTTGCCCGACGAGCTGCTGCAGCGGCTGGCCGAGGAGAACCGGCTGTCCGAGACGGCCTTCTACACCTCGGCGCTGCCGGTGGAGGCCGGTTTGCCGCCCGGTGACGGCCCGGCGTTCTGGCTGCGCTGGTTCACTCCGGCCACCGAGGTCGACCTGTGCGGGCACGCCACCCTCGCCACCGCGGCGCAGATCTTCGACGATATGCATCCCACCGCCGACCGGCTGCACTTCTTCACCCGCAGCGGCTGGCTCGGCGTCGAACGCGACGGCGCGGAGCTCGAGCTCGACCTGCCGCTGGTGGAATCGGTGGACACCGTCCCGGATCCGGATCTGATCGCGGCGCTCGGGGTGCGGCCGGTGCGGGTGCTGACCGGCCAGGACGAGGTGGTCGTGGTCGCCACCGAAGCCGAAGTGCGCCAAGCTCGCCCCCGTTTCTCCGCCTTCCCGGCGCTGCGGCGCGGTGTGATCCTTACCGCGACCGGCGAGCGCTGCGATTTCGTCTCCCGCTTCTTCGCCCCCGGCGTCGGCGTCGACGAGGACCCGGTCACCGGCTCGGCGCATGCCCAGCTGGCACCGCTGTGGGCCCGCGATCTCGGCCGCAGCGAATTATCGGCCCGCCAGTTGTCCGCCCGCACCGGCCGCTTGCGGTGCACGGTGAGCGGTTCCCGGGTGTTGCTGACCGGCCGCTGTCACCGCTACCTCGACGGCGTGGTCCGGCTGCCGCACGAGCAGACCCTGTCCCTTCCGCACTGACCAGAGCGCCGTCCGAAACCCGCTCGACAGATGTTGCCGGACGGAAGTAGCGTGCCGCACGTGCGGGTGCGTGGATCGGTGAGCGGTACGGAGGAGTTGTCCGGCGCGGGCGGCTCGGCGCGGTGGCGGTTCGGGCGGTCACTCACCGGCGGCGGGGTGGCGGTCGGCGCCGGGGCGTATCTGATCTGGGGAATGTTTCCCGCCTTCTTCGGATTGCTCGACTTCGCGGGGCCGGTGGAGATCCTGGCGCAGCGGATTCTGTGGACCCTGGTCGTGGTGCTGGCGTTGCTGCTCGCGGCCGGGCGGTTGCGCGAACTGGGGGCGATCGACGGCCGTACGTGGCGCTTGGCGGCGGTCGCCGCGGCGGCGATCTCGATCAACTGGGGCACCTACGTCTACGGCGTGACCTCGGGGCACGTGGTGGAATGCGCGCTCGGCTATTTCATCAACCCGCTGGTCACCGTCCTGTTCGGCGTGGTGTTGTTCCGGGAGCAGCTGGTGTGGCCGCAGTGGGTCGCGCTCGGGCTCGGCGGGGCCGCGGTGGTGGTGCTGACCGTCGACTACGGCAAGCCGCCGGTCATCGCGCTCGTCCTGGCCTGTTCGTTCGCCACCTACGGTTTGGTGAAGAAGGTGATCCGGGTCGACCCGATGCGCAGCGTCGCCGCCGAGGGCGTGGTGTCCGCGCCGTTCGCGCTGGCGGTCGTGATCGCGCTGGGCGTGCGCGGGGACGCCGAATTCGGGCACGGGGCCGGCCACACCGCCCTGATGGTCGCCACCGGACCGGTGACGCTGATCCCGCTGTTGCTGTTCGCCTTCGCGGCATCGCGGGTGCCGCTGTCGACCATGGGGATTCTGCAATATCTCACTCCCGCACTGCAATTGGCGTGGGGCGTGCTGGTGGGCCACGAACCGATGCCGGCCTCGCGCTGGATCGGATTCGGGCTGATCTGGACGGCTCTGGCGGTCTTCACCGGGGACGCGCTGCGGCGATCCCGGCGCTTGGCACGGCGGGACCTGCTGGGTTAATGTCGGATTCGTGGCGATGCTCCCGTAGGCCGACGAGTACCGGTCCGGGGTCGGGATCGTCACTATCAGAGGAGAAATCCTGTCCATCCAGTTCAACCACACCATTGTCGGCTGTCGTGACAATCGGGAATCGGCGCAATTCTGGGCCGATATTCTGGGGTTGAGTGTGGGAACGCCGTGGGGTCCGTTCATTCCGGTCACCGTGCACAACGGCGTCACCTTCGACTTCGCCCGAGTACCGCCGCATATCACCGAGATTCAGCCGCAGCATTACGCCCTGCTGGTCTCCGAACCCGAATTCGACGCGGCCTACGCGAGGATCCGGGATCGCGGGCTGCCGTTCTGGGCCGATCCGCAGCAGAGCCGGGAAGGCGAGATCAACCACAACGACGGCGGTCGCGGAATCTATTTCCTCGACCCCAGCGGTCACTATATGGAATTGCTGACCGTACCGTACGGCGGTTGGCCCGCGGCGACCGGCGAACACCGGTAGTGCGTGACCGGCGGCCGAATTCGCTTCGGTCGCCGGCTTTTTCCGATATCGAATTGTCAGGGCGAGACGGCGACACCCAGCGACAGTGCGGCGAACGTCTTGGGCGCCGGAGAATCGTAGAACCGATCCAGCTCGGTGATCTCGAAGCCGGCCTCGTCCAGTAATCCGCGAATATCGCGGTTCAGGTGGCAGCCACCCGCGATCACCTGCTGGATCGGATCCAGCCGATGCTGCCAGCTGCGCACGTTCGCATCCGGCGCCAGACCGTGCTCGACGAAATGAAAAGTGGCGCCGGGCACCAGAACTCGTCGCACCTCTCGCAGCGCGACGGCGACATCCGGAATGGTGCACAGCGTCCACGTCGACAGCGCGCAGTCGAAACTGTTGTCCGCGAACGGCAATGCCTGTCCGTCCAGCCCGGCCCGCTCCACCGGCACCGGCGCGTCCGCGACCCGTTTCGCCGCCAGCCGCCACCCCAGATCCGCGGGTTCCACGGCGCTGACGCGACTCACCCCGGCGGGATAGAACGGCACGTTGCGTCCCGAGCCGAAACCGATCTCCACCACCCGGCCGCGCAACCCGGCGCACACCCGGCGGCGCAACCGCTCGTTGGCCGCCACTCCGCACACCCGATCGATCAACCGCGGCAGCACCCGCTCGTTGTAGATTCCCACCCCCTCACTGTGTCAAGTCGCTCTGCGCGCCGCTACCCGCCGGGGCACCGGGGGTGACGTATGCCGACGGCCGCAATTTGTCGGCTATGTCCCGAAAACGAGTAGTCGACTACGGGTGTTCGCGGCCCGGCGTCCTGAAATCATCGCCGAAGGTTGGCCGGGCAGCCGCGACGTCGTCGACATGACGACAGCAGTCTCACTCGTGACGGAGAAAGGTAGGAACGGAAATGACCACGGTTGTCGGCACTGCGTTGTACGGAATCAAGCCGGATGGCGATCTGCAATGGTATCGCCACGACGGCGTCCAGAGCGGCGGCGCCTATTGGACGGCAGGTGAGGGCGGAAAGAAGATCAGTGGCGGCTGGGACATCTACCCCACGGTGTTCAGCGGCCGCGACAGCGGCGTGATCTACGCAGTCAAACCGGACGGTGATCTGCAGTGGTATCGCCATGACGGATGGCAGGACGGCGGCGCCTATTGGACCGCCGGTGCGGGCGGCAACAGAATCAGCGGCGGCTGGGACATCTATCGCACGGTATTCAGCATCGGTCGCGGCGTGATCTACGGCCTCGAGCCGAACGGTGATCTGCAGTGGTATCGCCACGACGGCTGGGTGGACGGTACTGCCAGGTGGACCGCCGGTGCGGGCGGTAACAGGGTCAGTGGTGGCTGGGACATCTACGACACGGTGTTCGGCAGCTACCTCGGAGTGATCTACGGCATCAAGCCGAACGGTGATCTGCACTGGTATCGGCATGACGGCTGGGTGGACGGTACCGCCAGGTGGACCGCCGGTGCGGGCGGGATAAAGATCAGTGGTGGCTGGGACATCTACGACACGGTGTTCGCGGGCTACGACGGCGCGATCTACGGCATCAAGCCCAACGGTGATCTGCAGTGGTATCGCCACGCCGGCTGGCGGGACGGCACCGCGACGTGGCAGGACGGTGAAGGCGGGAAGAAGATCAGTGGTGGCTGGGACATCTACCGCACGGTGTTCAGTGGCGACACGTATCTCCACCTCGTCTGAGGCGCCGCCCGGATCGCTACGGCACCGGTGTGACGTATTTGCCGAGCCAGGTGGTGATGTAGTTCAGCACCTCGGGCGCGATCGTCGTTTCGATGGTCGGGTATTCCTTCGGGCTGCCGGTGTCGGCCGGCTGCATCAGATGGTTGAGTCCGTCGAAGACGTGGACGTCGGCATTCGGGTTGCCCGCCAGGTTCGCCCGGGCGGCCGGGGCGCTCTGGGCGGCGGGAACCTGCACGTCCTTGGTTCCGTAGAAGGCCAGCACCGGAATGCGCAGCGCCTGCAGGGCCGGTGCCGGGTCGTAGTCGACCAGCGCTCGGAAGTACGGCGTGGTCAGCTGATCGAGCGCCGATTGTGACTGTCGCTGCTCCGGGGGTAGTGAGTCGTTGTGTTCGGTGGCGAAGCGGCGGACCTGCTCGTCGTCGCCGGTGCGGATCAACGTGGTCAGCGTGGTGATGTAGCCGACCTGTTTGCGGATGGCGTCGGCGTCGGCGTGCTCGCTGCGCAGCAGCAGCTGGTTCTGTGCGAGCAGCACCTCCGAGCCGGACACCGCGGGCCCGGCCATCATGATCACGAAGGCGAGCCGGCTGTCGGGGCGGGTGGCGGCCAGCGGTGCGAGATAGCCGCCCTCGCTGTGGCCGAGCAGGCCGATGTGGTTGCCGTCGATATCGGGACGGCTGCGCAGATAGCCCAGCCCGGCCATGATGTCGTCGGTGAGGTCGGTGTAGCTGCAGGTGTCGAGCTGTCCGCCGGTGCCGCCCACGCCTCGATCGTCGGTGCGCAGGACGGCGTATCCGGCGCGCGTGAGCGTGTCGGCGAGCAGCAGGAACGGTTTGTGCCCGGCGATCTCCTCGTTGCGATCCTGAGGTCCGCTGCCGGATACCAGGACGACCGCCGGATACGGTCCCGGCCCTCGTGGCCGGGTGAGCGTTCCGGCGATGGTGGTGCCGTCGCTGCTGCGGTAGCCGACGTCCTCGGAGAGATACGGCCACGGCGGCCGCGGCTCCTGCGGGCGCGGCGGGGCCGGCACTTTCCCGCGGTGCAGGGTGAGCGCCAGATCGTGACCGGACTGGGTGAAGGTGCCGGTGACGACATCGGTGCGACGGTCGTAGCGACCGTTGAAGTGTGGATCGCCCGGCAGTCCGGGGATCGTGAAGGCGATC
>NZ_BAFQ01000069.1 GCF_000308375.1 Nocardia aobensis NBRC 100429
CGGGGTGGGAGTGCGGCGATACCGCGGCGGTCGATAGATTCGGATTCGGCACGACGACGCAGCGCCGACGCCGGACGGCGGGAGGCGCGCGGAGCGTCGTCGTGGCGCACCACCCGGGCCTGGGAGCCCAGCTATCCGATGACACATGCGAGAGAACGAGGTAATTCGAGGTGACAACCGGCGAGAGCGGCGGCACGACGGGTTCCGGGCAACGGACGCTCTCGGTGATCGTCGCCGGTGGGGGCACGGCCGGGCATATCGAACCCGCGATGGCGGTCGCGGACGCACTGCGCCGGCTGGATCCCTCGATCCGGATCACCGCACTGGGCACCCAGCGCGGGCTGGAGACGACGCTGATTCCCGAACGCGGCTATCCGCTGGAGCTGATTCCGCCGGTCCCGCTGCCGCGTAAACCCACCGCCGATCTGCTGCGCCTGCCCGGCCGGGTCCGCGCCGCGGTGGCGCGAACCCGCGCGGTGATCGACGCGGTCGAGGCCGATGTGATCATCGGATTCGGCGGCTACGTCTCGGTGCCCGCCTACCTGGCGGCCGGCGGGGGAGTGCTGCGGCGCTCGCGCCGGGTGCCGCTGGTCGTGCACGAGGCCAATGTGAAGGCGGGGATCGCGAACAAGGTCGGCGCCCGGCGTGCGGCGCGGGTGCTCGCCGCCGTGCCGAATTCGGGTGTGCACGCGCGCGGGCGCGCCGATGCCGAGGTCGTCGGGATTCCGGTGCGCGCCTCGATCGCCACCTTGGACCGGGCCGGACTGCGGGCGCAGGCGCGGGAGCACTTCGGTCTGCCGCAGCAGGGCCCGGTTCTGCTGGTCTTCGGCGGCTCCCAGGGCGCGCGCCGGTTGAACGAGGCGGTGTCCGGCGCGGCCGCGCAACTGCTGGCGGCGGGTATCTCGGTACTGCACGCGCACGGACCCAAGAACACGCTCGATCTGGACGGCATCGACACCGAATCCGGCCGCGACGGCGCGAAATACGTTGCGGTGCCGTATCTGTCGCGGATGGATCTGGCCTATGCCGCCGCCGATGCCACGGTGTGCCGCTCGGGCGCGATGACCGTGGCCGAGGTGTCGGCGGTCGGACTGCCGGCGTTCTACGTGCCGCTGCCGCACGGCAACGGCGAACAGGAGTTCAACGCCCGCCCGATCGTCGCGCAGGGCGGTGGCAGAATCGTCGCGGATGCGGAGATGACGCCGAAGTACGTGATGGACGAGGTGATCGCGCTGCTCACCGACCCGGCCGCGCTGACGAATATGTCGGTCGCCGCCGCCGGTGCCGGACATCGCGACGCCGCGGACACGGTGGCGCGAATCGTGCTGGAGGTGACCGGACGGTGACCGGAGGAAACGAGACGGCCGAAGTGGGAGCCGCGGACCCGGTGAACCACACCGGGCAGGCCCCCACCGAACTGCCGGAGTTGTTGCGGCGGGTCCACATGGTCGGCATCGGCGGTGCCGGCATGTCGGGAATCGCGCGGATTCTGCTCGCCCGCGGCGGCGAGGTGTCGGGCTCGGACGCCAAGGAGAGCCGCGGCGTGCTGGCGCTGCGGGCGCGCGGAGCCCAGGTCCGCATCGGCCACGACGCGAGTGCGCTGGATCTGCTGGAGGGCGGTCCGAGCGCGGTCGTGACCACCTACGCCGCCATCCCGAAGACGAATCCCGAACTGGTCGAGGCGAATCGGCGCGGTGTGCCGGTGCTGATGCGTCCCACGGTGCTCGCCGAACTGATGCGCGGCCACCACACCCTGCTCGTGTCGGGCACCCACGGCAAGACCTCCACCACCTCGATGCTGGTCGTGGCGTTGCAGCATTGCGGCTTCGATCCCTCGTTCGCCGTCGGCGGTGAACTGAACGAGGCCGGGACGAACGCGCATCACGGCACCGGCGGTTATTTCGTGGCAGAGGCCGACGAGTCGGACGGCTCACTGCTGCAATACGATCCGGACGTCGCGGTGGTCACCAACATCGAATCCGATCATCTGGATTTCTTCGGCTCCGACGAGGCCTACGTCCAGGTGTTCGACGACTTCGTGGCGCGGCTGGTCTCCGGCGGACTGCTCGTGGTCTGCTTGGACGATCCCGGTTCGCTGGCGCTGGCCCGCCGGGTCGCCGACCGGGTCGCGGCCGGGGAACTCGACATCCGGGTGGCCGGTTACGGCTCGACGGAGACGGCCGACGTGCCGGTGCCGATGCAGGCCCGCCTGATGAGCTGGGAGCCGCGCGACGTCGGCGGTGTCGCCACGGTGCAACTGGGCGACGAACCCGCGCCGCGCACGCTGCGCCTGTCGGTGCCCGGCCGCCATATGGCCCTCAACGCCCTCGCGGCGCTGCTCGCCGCTCGCGATGCCGGGGCCGATATGAACGAAATCCTGCAGGGCCTGGAGGGATTCGGTGGTGTGCACCGCCGCTTCCAGTTCGTGGGCCGCGAGAACGGGGTACGGGTCTTCGACGACTACGCCCACCACCCGACCGAGGTGCGTGCCGTACTGGGGGCGGCGGCCGAATTGGTCCGGCAGGAGGCGGCCGACGGCGCCCGCTCCCGCCAGGGCCGGGTGATCGTGGTGTTCCAGCCGCACTTGTACAGCCGCACGGCGACCTTCGCCGAGGAATTCGGCGCGGCGCTGTCGCTGGCCGACGAGGTCGTGGTCCTCGACGTCTACGGCGCGCGCGAGAAGCCGCTGCCCGGCGTCAACGGCGCGCTGGTGGCGCAGGCGGTCACCAAACCCGTGCACTACCAACCGGATATGTCGCGGGTGGGCCGGCAGGCCGCGAGCCTGGCCCGCGCGGGCGATGTGGTGATCACCATGGGCGCCGGCGACGTGACGATGCTCGGCGGGCAGATTCTGGACGGACTGCGGGTGCGCCCGTCGACGGGTCGGTGAGCACGGCGCCCCCGCCCGGCGGTGCCGGCCGGAGAGGGAGGTGGAGATGACACGTCGCGGGACGATCGAGGACATCGATCCGGACGCCGAGGCCGAATTCGCCGCGGACGGCGACGAGGGCGACGATCGCCTCCACCGGGGCGGGCCCCGCGCGCGGCTGCCCTTCGACGGCCGGTGGCGGCGGATTCTGTTGTGGGGCGCGCCGATCGTGGTCGTGGTGATCGTGCTGCTGGTGGTCGCCTACTTCACCCCCGCGCTGTCGGTGCGCACCGTGCAGGTCGAGGGGGTGTCGACGGTGCCCGAACAGGATGTGCGCGCGGTGCTGCAGATCCCCGACGGCCGCTCCATGCTGCGTATCGATACCGACGCGATCGCGCGCCGGGTGGCGTCGCTGCCGAAGGTGCGGTCGGCGCGGGTGCAGCGGGTGTTTCCGTCCACGGTGCGGGTCACGGTGGACGAGCGCTCCGCCGTGGTGTTCTTCGACAGTCCGCAGGGAACGCATCTGCTCGACGCCGACAGCGTCGAATTCGCGATCGAACCACCGCCGCCCGGCGTCGCGAAACTGGTCACCGACCATCCCGGCAGCGCCGACCCGGTGACCCGGGCCGCGGTCGCGGTCCTCGACGCCGCGCCGCCGGCGCTTCGAGCCCAGGTGGGAGAGGTTGTGGCGCGGACGGTTTCGGATATCGAACTGAAGCTGCGCGACGACCGTACGGTGGTCTGGGGCGGTCCCGACGACTCGGAACGCAAAGCCGCGGTGGTCCTTCCGGTGCTGACGCGCCCGGGAACGGTATTCGACGTTTCGAGTCCCGATCTGGTAACGGTAAGATAGTGACACTCGTTGTGCCGTTGCGGTTTTCGACCGGCGGCCGGGAGTCGATGGCCGTGCGTGATGGCCGTGGCACCTGGGCCCGTCCGGGTGCCGCGGTCGCGGGCGGGGCCGGTGAATCCGCGGTCCCGCGGAGATCGAGACCCGATCTCGGTGTCTGTGGCGGCCGTTCGCGGTACCATGCCCGACGGGCTCGGACGAGACGGATCGCACAAGATTCTGACCCTCGTGTCGGCGCGCCTGCGCACGGATCGCGACGGGTGCGAATAGCGTTCCGCACCAGTCGGATACTTGACATAACGCCAACCCTATGGTTCAGGTTTAGGGTTTGTCCGAGTGAAAACCCGGGCGGACCGGGGACCTCGAATCGGCGCTCTGCCGAGAATCCGAAAACGACAGGCTTTGGATCGAAGGAAGGCGAGAGCCCATGACGCCCCCGCACAACTACCTTGCAGTGATCAAGGTCGTCGGTATCGGCGGCGGCGGCGTGAACGCCGTCAACCGAATGATCGAACAGGGACTCAAGGGAGTCGAGTTCATCGCCGTCAACACCGACGCCCAGGCACTGCTGATGAGTGATGCGGACGTCAAGCTCGACGTCGGCCGCGAACTCACCCGCGGTCTCGGCGCCGGCGCGGATCCCGAGGTGGGCCGCAAGGCAGCCGAGGACCACAAGGACGAGATCGAAGAGGTGCTCAAGGGCGCCGACATGGTCTTCGTGACGGCCGGTGAGGGCGGCGGCACCGGTACCGGCGGCGCGCCCGTGGTGGCGTCGATCGCCCGCAAACTGGGCGCCCTGACCATAGGTGTGGTGACGCGGCCGTTCTCGTTCGAGGGCAAGCGCCGCAGCAACCAGGCCGAAGCCGGTATCCAGGCGCTGCGCGAATCCTGCGACACCCTCATCGTCATCCCGAACGACCGGCTGCTCCAGCTCGGTGACGCGGCGGTGAGCCTGATGGACGCCTTCCGCTCCGCCGACGAGGTGCTGCTCAACGGTGTTCAGGGCATCACCGACCTGATCACCACCCCGGGTCTGATCAACGTCGACTTCGCCGACGTCAAGAGCGTCATGTCCGGTGCCGGTTCGGCGTTGATGGGCATCGGCTCCTCGCGCGGGGAGGGACGATCCGTGAAAGCCGCGGAGGCGGCGATCAATTCGCCGCTGCTGGAGGCGTCGATGGACGGTGCGCACGGCGTGCTGCTCTCGATCGCCGGTGGATCGGATCTCGGTCTGTTCGAGATCAACGAGGCCGCCTCGCTCGTGCAGGAGGCCGCGCACATCGAGGCCAACATCATCTTCGGCACGGTGATCGACGATTCGCTCGGCGACGAGGTCCGGGTCACGGTGATCGCCGCCGGCTTCGACGGGGGCACCCCGGCTCGGCGCATCGAACCGGCGGGCAGAACGAATATCGGTGCCGGCCGGGCCGGTGACATCGGCCAGTCCACCACTCGCCGTGATTTCGGCAGCACCCGCCAGTCCGAGCCCGAGCGCCCGGCCGATCCGACGCCGGCCCGCGGCCCGGCCCCGTCCTACGAACCGCGTCCGGCCACCGAGCCGACCATCGCGCACAACAACCGCTCGCACATTCAGATGCCGGACGAGGACACCGACGACGTCGACGTCCCTGATTTCATGCGCCGGTAAGCACGCCGATCTCGCTGCCCTCTCCGACGTCGCGGAGGGGGCAGCGGCATGTGCGGCTGGTGTGGGGCGGTCGAAACCCGGTGTGCCACCGGAGTTCCGGCGGACCGGTGCCGGGCGGCCGTGTGATGTCGCTCTCCGGGGCGTCGCCGCCGGCCTCGGGGGCAGCGGCGTGTGAGAACGAACACCGCGAGCGGAAGCGTCGCGCCCGGCAGTGGCGAACGCGGCGCCGTGGGTGGCGGCAATGTCGTGTGCATGAACTCGCACGCCGTGGGTACTTCGCGGGGCATGCTCGCGCTGTGCCCCGTTCCGCCGCCCCGCCATCTACGTTCCGGATCACTCGGCGGCACGCTCGACTCCGGACCGGTAAAGCCTATTAATCTCGGAGATATGACACAGGCTTCGGTTCGGACGCGACGGGTGACGACCACGCGGGCCGGTGGGTTCTCGGCGGCGCCCTACGACTCGTTCAACCTGGGCGACCACGTCGGCGACGATCCGGAAGCGGTGCGGCGCAACAGGATACGTCTCGCCGAAGGCATCGGCCTGCCACCCGGCCGCCTGGTCTGGATGGAACAGGTGCACAGCCGCAACGTCGAGATCGTCGACGGCCCCCGCGCCGAACCGGTGCCGGTGACCGACGCGCTCGTCACCACCGTGCCGAATCTCGCGCTGGTAGTGCTCACCGCCGATTGCGTCCCCCTGCTGATGTCCGACGACGAGGCCGGGGTCATCGCGGCCGTACACGCCGGCCGCGTCGGCGCCCGCATCGGAATCGTGCCGAAGGTCCTCGAGGCGATGATCTCGGTCGGCGCCCAGCCGCACCGCATCGGCGCCTTCCTCGGCCCGGCCGCCGGTGGCGAGGATTACGAGGTGCCCGCCGCCATGCGCGACGACGTCGAGGCACATCTGCCCGGCAGCGCCACCACGACCCGGCGCGGTACGCCCGGTCTGGATCTGCGAGCCGGAATCCGCCGTCAGCTGGAAGCGGCCGGGGTCGGCGCGGTCGCGGTCGATCCGCGCTCCACCATCTCCGACGCCACCCTGTTCAGCCACCGTCGCGGCGCGCCCACCGGCCGCATCGCCGGGGTGATCTGGATGGAGGAGAACCGGTGAACCACGCCGAATCCGGGCTCGGCGCAACCGAATCCGGGGCGGACGCGCCGCAGTCCCGTGCGGCGGGACTCGCCGCCGCGCTCACCCGCCTGGAACATCGCATCGACGCCGCGTGCCGCGCCGCCGGGCGCGATCGTGACACCGTCCGGTTGCTGCCGGTGACCAAATACTTCCCGGCCTCCGACGTGGAGATCCTGTATCGGCTCGGGCGCCGGGAATTCGGTGAATCGCGGGAACAGGAGGCCTCCGCCAAGGTGGCCTCATTAGGACATCTGGCGCAGATGCGCTGGCACATGATCGGCCGATTGCAGCGCAACAAGGCGAAATCGGTTGTGCGCTGGGCCGATACGGTGCACTCGGTGGATTCGGAGCGTCTGGTGAGGGCCCTTGACACCGCCACGGCGGCCGCACGCGAGGAGGGAGCGCGCGCGGATCCGCTGCGCGTGCTACTGCAGGTGAGCCTGGATCGCGATCCGGCGCGCGGCGGCGTCGTCCCGGATGATCTCCCGATGCTGGCCGATCAGGTCGCGAAATCCGAGAATCTGCAGCTCGCGGGCCTGATGGCGATTCCGCCGCTGGGCGCGGAGCCGGATGCGGCGTTCGCCGAACTGGCCGGTCTGCATCGCGCGCTGCTGGCCGCGCATCCGGGCGCGACCGAATTGTCGGCGGGCATGTCGGGCGACCTCGAGGTCGCCATTCGACACGGGTCTACCTGCGTGCGTGTCGGTACTGCTCTCATGGGCGACCGACCGATAACCTCGCAGTAGCAAAGAAACCTCATCAGTCACATTCGAAACATATGCTTGGGGCTGACGAGGACTGAGCAGGACTTCAACACCCCAGGTCAGTCGGGGCCGTAGGAAGGTCGACCAGGATGAGCGAGCGTAGCGAGCGAGACATCAGCGCAGCCACGAGCATGCTCGTGCTGGAGCCCAGCGTTAGTGAGGTGGGAGCATGAGTACGCTGCACAGGTTCAAGGCCTACTTCGGCATGGTCCCGCTCGAGGAATACGAGGACGACTACGTCGACGACCGTGGCCCTCGGGGGATCGACGACCGTGGCCCGCTGGGTGCGGACGACCGCGGGGTGCGCCGCTCGCGTTTCGACGACGATCCGTACGACGCCGGACGCTCGCGTTTCGGCGACGACCGCTTCGCCGACGATCCGGGCTACCCGGAGCCGGCGTACAAGGCGCCCTATCAGCCCGGTTACACGGTGCCGCGCCGCTCGGAGTTCGCCGACGAGTCCTACTCCGACGACCGCTACGAGCCCCTGCGCCGCCCGACCCGGATCGAATCCGCACCCTCGGGCCGCTCGCGCGGACTCGGCGGTGGCACTCCGATGGTGCGTGGCACCACGCACGGTGCGCTGGCGGTCGATCCCGAGGCCGAACGCCGGATGGAAGAGCGGCGGATGGAGGAGCGCGCCCGGTTCGAGCCGGCCCCGCGCCGCACCCCCGTCTTCGAGGACGGAGGTCCGTTGTCCAAGATCACGACACTGCGTCCGCGCACCTATGCCGAGGCCGCGATCATCGGCGAGCGTTTCCGTGACGGTACGCCCGTGATCATGGACCTGGTCGAGATGAGCAACGCCGACGCGCGCCGCCTGGTGGATTTCGCCGCCGGACTGGCGTTCGCGCTGCGTGGTTCGTTCGACAAGGTGGCCACCAAGGTGTTCCTGCTCTCACCGTCGGATGTCGATGTATCGGCCGAGGAGCGCCGTCGCATCGCCGAAAACGGCTTCTACAACCAGAAATAACCCCGAACCGGGTGCCGCGCGCGGCGGCGGCCCCGGTCGGGTGAGCCGCGACGGGGGGAAATGACGCCGAATGCACGGCGCGGGGAGTTTGCAGGACACCGAATCTGAGGCAAAGTGGACAGGTGGCCTTGTTTCAGGTGCTGTATGTACTCCTCTTCCTCTTCTGGCTGTTGCTGATCAGCCGAGTGATCGTGGAGTTCATCCGCAGCTTTGCGCGCGACTGGCATCCGCGGGGGTTCGTCGCCGTCGTTCTGGAGGCGATCTTCACGATCACCGATCCGCCGGTGAAACTGTTGAGGCGCCTGATACCTCCCGTGAACTTGGGAGGAATTCGCCTGGATCTGTCGATTATGGTCCTGCTTTTCATCGTGTTCATTCTGATGTCCATCGTCAGCAGGCTCGGGCAGCCGATAGCTCCGGTGTGACAGAATGGGCCGAGAAGAAGAGCTTGCTAGAAGATCTACGCTAGATCTCCGTACGAAGCGCGAAGGGATCCTTCCATGCCGCTGACTCCAGCCGATGTGCACAACGTCGCGTTCAGCAAACCGCCGATCGGGAAGCGCGGCTACAACGAGGATGAAGTCGACGCCTTCCTCGACTTGGTCGAACAGGAGCTCTCGCGCCTCATCGAGGAGAATGCGGACCTGCGCCAGCGGGTTGCTGAGCTGGATGCCGAATTGGCGGATGCCAAGAAGTCGCGTCCCGCGCCGCAGGCGGTGAAACCCGCTCCGCCGCAACCGGAACCGCCGAAGCCGGCGCCCGTGGCACCGCCGGTGCCGGCCCCCGCGCCGGTGGCCCCCAAGGACAACTCCGCCGCAGATGCGAACCTGCAGGCCGCGAAGGTGCTGAGCCTGGCGCAGGAGATGGCCGACCGGCTCACCACCGACGCCAAGGCCGAGGCCGAACAGCTGCTCTCCAACGCCCGGGCGAATTCCGAGCGAATGGTGAGCGAAGCGCAGACCCGCTCGGACGCGATGGTCGGCGAGGCGCGGCAGAAGGCCGACTCGCTGCTCTCGGACGCGCAGACCCGTTCCGACAGCCAGCTTCGCCAGGCCAAGGAGAAGGCCGACGCCCTGCAGGCCGACGCCGAGCGCAAGCACACCGAGATCATGGCCACCATCACCCAGCAGCGCAGCGTCCTGGAAAGCCGCATCGAGCAGTTGAAGACCTTCGAGCGCGAGTACCGGGTGCGGCTGAAGTCCTACCTGGAATCGCAGCTCGAGGAGCTGGAGAACCGCGGTTCGGCCGTGCCGGTCGACGGTGGCGAGGCCTTCGAGGCGGTATCGAACAGCCATGGTCCGGCATCGTTCGCCAAGGGTGGCAAGTAGCTCGTCCCGGGTGCCCGCCACCCCGCCGATACGACGGGGTCCGGCGTCGCATGCCGCTGTGTGGTCGTAGTTCTGCCGAGCCGCCCGGCCCCTCCGGGGCGATGCGGCCCGCCCTGCCCGCCTAGGGGGTGACCATGCTCGTTCTGACGCTCGTCCTGGCCGCGATCGGCTTCGCCCTGCTGGTGACGGCGTTGACCACCGGATCGGTGATCTGGGCGTGGGGTTGCATCGTCGTCTGCGTGATCGGTGCGGTCCTGCTGCTGGTCAGCGCGCTGGCCATGCGTGAACCCGAGGAAGGCCCGCAATCACGTCCCGGCCGTCACGCCAAACGCTGAGCGGGCACGGTGAACAGGGCGGCAACAGGGCACGGAAATAACGTTGCCCGCACTGGCTACAATCAAACCTGTAGATCGGCAGTGATCCGGCCATCACCGGGGAGCCTTCGGAAGAACGGCGCCACAGGCGCCCAGTAGAACCGAACGGGTGAGCCCGTCACAGCTCGCAACGAGAGGTCCGCCCGCCGGAACATCCGGCCCGGACAAGCGGGGTGGTACCGCGGCAGCGGCGCACAGGCGCCGAAGTCGTCCCCGTGCCCACCGACTGCGCCGCATGCGCGCACTGGCACGAGGGAGACCACAGCCGCCATGGCGGACGAGACATCCACCCGCAACGCCTATCCCCGCGTCGACTTCACCGATGCGGATGCCGGCTCGCGGCAGGGCGCGAGCGTGTCGTTCCCGGAGCTCGAGCGCCGGGTGCTGGACTACTGGGCCGCCGACGACACCTTCCGTGCCAGCATCGACAACCGTGCCGAGAAGTGCGACGAGTTCGTCTTCTACGACGGCCCGCCGTTCGCCAACGGTTTGCCGCATTACGGACATCTGCTCACCGGATATGTGAAGGATTTGGTTCCCCGGTTCCAGACGATGCGCGGTAAGCGCGTGGAACGGCGCTTCGGTTGGGACACACACGGATTGCCCGCGGAAATCGAAGCGGAGAAGCAACTCGGTATCACGGACAAATCACAGATCGACGCGATGGGCCTCGCGGAATTCAATGCCGCGTGTAAATCCTCTGTGCTTCGTTACACCAATGAGTGGCGTGACTATGTGACACGCCAAGCACGGTGGGTCGACTTCGACAACGACTACAAGACCCTCGATCTCGACTTCATGGAGTCGGTGATGTGGGCGTTCAAGTCGCTGCACGACAAAGGGCTTGTCTACCAAGGCTTCCGGGTGCTGCCCTACAGCTGGTACGAGCAGACGCCGCTGTCGAATCAGGAGGCGCGTCTCGACGACGCCTACCGGATGCGCCAGGATCCGGCGGTCACCGTCGACATGGTGCTCGAGGTCGCGCCCGATCATCCGCTGCGCGAACTCGACGGCGCCAACGCGTTGATCTGGACCACCACGCCGTGGACGCTCCCGTCGAACCTGGCGATCGCGGTCCACCCGGACATCACCTATGCCCACGTGCGCGGCAAGGACGGCAAGCGGTACGTGCTGGCCGCCGAGCGCGTCTCGCACTACGCCCGCGAGCTCGGCACCGCCGACGACGGACTCGAGGTGCTCTCGGAGCATGCGGGCGCGGCGCTCGCGGGGCTGCGCTATCGGCCGCCCTTCGACTTCTTCCTCGGCCACCCCAACGCGCATCGCGTGCTGAACGCCGACTACGTGACCACCGACTCCGGAACCGGCGTGGTGCATCTGGCGCCCGCGTTCGGTGAGGAGGATATGGACGTCGCCTCCGCCAACGGCATCGAGGTCGTGCAGCCGCTCGACGCCGGCGGCAAGTTCACCTCGATGGTGCCGCCGTACGAGGGCCTGATGGTCTTCGACGCCAATCCGGTCATCATCAAGGACCTCAAGGCCGCCGGAAAGCTGTTGCGGCACGAGACGATCGAGCACTCCTACCCGCACAGCTGGCGTTCCGGTCAGCCGCTGATCTACATGGCGGTGCCCTCGTGGTTCGTGGCGGTCACGAAGTTCCGCGACCGCATGGTGGAGCTGAACCAGCAGATCACCTGGGTGCCCGAGCACATCCGCGACGGCCAGTTCGGCAAGTGGCTGGAGAACGCGCGCGACTGGAACATCAGCCGCAACCGGTACTGGGGTGCGCCGATCCCGGTGTGGATCTCCGACGATCCGGCCTACCCGCGCGTCGACGTGTACGGCTCGCTGGACGAGCTGGAACGCGACTTCGGCGTCCGTCCGGCGGATCTGCACCGCCCGGGCATCGACGAACTGGTGCGCCCGAATCCCGACGACCCCACCGGGAAGTCGATCATGCGGCGTACCCCCGAGGTGCTCGACTGCTGGTTCGAGTCGGGGTCGATGCCGTACGCGCAGGTGCACTACCCGTTCGAGAACAAGGAATGGTTCGAGGGCACCCCTGACCGCCCGGCGCACAGCCCGGGTGACTTCATCGTCGAGTACAACGGGCAGACGCGGGGATGGTTCTACAACCTGCATGTCCTCTCGACCGCGTTGTTCGACCGGCCGGCGTTCAAATCCGTTGTGGCGCACGGCATCGTGCTCGGCGACGACGGGTTGAAGATGTCCAAGTCCAAGGGCAACTATCCCGACGTCAACGAGGTGTTCGACCGCGACGGCTCCGATGCCATGCGCTGGTTCCTCATGGCGTCGCCGGTGCTGCGCGGCGGCAATCTGATCGTCACCGAACGCGGGATCCGCGAAGGGGTGAGCCACGCGCTGCGGCCGCTGTGGAACGCGTGGACGTTCCTGCAGCTCTACGCCTCGAAACCCGGTGTGTGGCGGACTGATTCGGCGAATGTGCTGGATCGCTACATCCTCGCCAAACTCGCCGCGGCCCGCGATGTGATGACCGAGGCGCTCGAGGTCTACGACATCGCCACCGCCTGCGACGAACTGCGGTCGTTCGCCGACGCGCTCACCAATTGGTATGTGCGCCGGTCGCGTTCGCGGTTCTGGGAGGAGGATCGCGACGCGATCGACACCCTGCACACCGTGCTGGAGGTCACCTGCCGGCTGGCCGCCCCGCTGCTGCCGCTGATCACCGAGGTGATCTGGCGCGGGCTGACGGGGGAGCGGTCGGTGCATCTGACCGACTGGCCGGCCGCGACCGAACTGCCGCGCGATCCGGAGCTGGTGTCGGCGATGGACGAGGTGCGGTCGGTGTGCTCGACCGTGCTGAGCCTGCGCAAGGCGCAGAACCTGCGGGTGCGGCTGCCGCTGTCCGAGGTCACCATCGCCGCGCCCGATGCGGAGCGGCTGCGTCCGTTCGCCGATCTCGTCGCCGACGAGGTCAACGTCAAGAAGGTGGACCTGACCACCGACGTGGCCGCGCACGGCCGGTTCGAACTGGTCGTCAACGCCCGCGCCGCCGGTCCGCGGCTGGGCAAGGACGTCCAGGGCGTGATCAAGGCGGTGAAGGCCGGCCAGTGGCGCGAGGACGACGGAGTGGTCACGGCGCTGGTGGCCGGCCACGACGACGGCATCGCGCTGCTGCCCGAGGAGTACACCCAGCGTCTGGTGGCGGCCGAACCCGAGTCCACCGCCGCGCTGCCCGGCAATGCCGGTCTGGTGGTGCTGAATTCGGAGGTCACGGAGGAACTCGAGGCCGAGGGCTGGGCCCGCGACCTGATCCGCGATCTGCAGGAGACCCGCAAGTCTCTGGGCCTCGACGTCTCCGACCGCATCACCGTGGTGCTGGAGGTGCCGCGGGAGCGCGCGGAGTGGGCACGCACGCACCGCGACCTCATCGCCGGGGAAATCCTCGCCACCGAGCTGAGCTTCGCGCCCGCGGGCGCCGAGGCGGCCGATGTGGTCGGCGGTGTGCGCGCCGCGATCACCAAGGCCTGAGCAAGCGAATCCCGAAACGAGCCCGGTCCGCGCTGTCGGACCGGGCTCGTTCGGCACTGCCCGCTCCTTCGCCCGGCTCGCAGCTGCGCGTGCGGCGCCGACGGAGTCGTATACGGGCCTTGATCGAGGTCACCGCATCGGCTCGTGGCCGTCCGCGTCCGCAGCGCAGCAGGGACGTGCGAGTGCGAAATCGATGGCCCCCGGAGCTTGGGCGTCGCCGCGTCGTAAGCGGCAAAGTCCGATCGGGTCCGGCCGAGCCTGGCTGAGTCCGGTGGGCTCGGCCGGAGCATGTATACCCAGGTAGACGGTGGTTACACACCGCCCTCGAGGGTGGCGGCAGGTGCGAGCGCGGCGTGTGGCACGCCGATTCCCGGCATGACCTGGGGTGTGTCACGTGAGGCCGGAACGGATCACGGTTGCGGATTGGCACTTGTGGTGTGCATGTGACTTGCGCTAAAACAGCTATGTCACAGCAACCATCACTCTTTAGTTGAGCTTAGGCGTTTTTCCCGGATCGACCCCCGTTGAAACTGCACTACCAGGTAGTTGACCGGCTGAGATGCCCGTGGGGAAGCGGCCATCCCAAGTCCATGCTGTGTGCTGTGTGATCGCCGGTCGGTGTGCCGTGGTGGATGCATGTCATACCGAAGGGCGAGCACATGGCACCGTCATCCGTGCGCGGATCCTCGCGCCGCAGATACACCCGCTATCTCTTGGCCGCGATCGCCGCGGCCGTCTCGGTCTCGATGTGGGCGGGTCCGGCCACCGCCGCACCGGCCGACACCGGCAGTTCCTCCGGATCCCTCGACTCGGGCAGCAGCTCCGGTTCGGGGAGCGGATCGGCCTCCGGCAGCGCCAGCGGTTCGGCGGCGCTGCCGCTGCCCAGCCCGCGGGCGTCGATCGCGCTCAGTGTTGCCGGCTCACAGGCGGGCAAGCCCTATGAATGGGGCGGGACGGGGCCCAACGCCTACGACTGCTCCGGACTCGTGCAGTGGGCGTTCCGGCAGGTCGGCATCATGCTGCCGCGTACCACCTGGGAGCAGGCCACCGCGGGCAGTGCTGTGCCGTTCGGCGCGATGATGCCCGGCGATGTGGTCATCGTGAACACCGACGGCTCCCACGAGGGCATCTACGCCGGCGGTGGCATGCTGCTCAACGCCTACGGCCCCGGCGTGCCGATCGGA
>NZ_BAFQ01000068.1 GCF_000308375.1 Nocardia aobensis NBRC 100429
GGCCGGCACCCAGCCGGTGATCCAGGCGGCACCCGAGGGGGCCGATCGATGACCGGCCGCGGTGGAGGCAGAACCGGCGGGAGTGCCACCGGACGCGGCCGGGCGGGTATGCGATCCACACCCGCCCGGCCGCGTCGCGCTCCCCGGCCGCGGGCGGGCTCGCCCGCGGATGCCTCCACGCGGCTGCGGTTCGGAGTCGGACGTGTGCTCATGCTGGTGGCGCTACTCGTCGTCGCGATGCAATTGCTGTGGCTGCAAACGTTTTCCGCACCCAATCTGTCGGCCGAGGCGGCGAGCCAGCGCACGGTGCATCAGACCGACTGGGCGCAACGCGGTGCCATCCTCGATCGCGACGGCCGCGCGCTCGCGTTCACCGTCGTGACGAAGAAGCTCAACTTCCGGCCGATCGCTGTGCGCAAGGATCTGGCCGACGCACGGGCGAAGAGCGACAAGGCGCCCGAGGTCGACAAACGGCTGGAAGCGATCGCCAAGACGATTCACGAGAAGCTGGGCAAGGACGCGCCTCCGGAAGCGGAGCTGCTCGCCAAACTGCGCAGCGACGACCAGTTCACCTACCTGGCCTACAACGTCGACTCCCGGGTCGCCGACGAGATCACCGAAAAGTTTCCCGAGGTGGGGACCGAACGTCAGGACACACCGGTCTATCCGGGCGGCGCGCTGGCGGCCAATGTGGTGGGCGCGACCGGCTGGGACGGACACGGCCAGGTGGGACTCGAGGCGTCGATGGACGCGACGCTGGCCGGCACCGACGGTTCGCACACCTACGATCGCGGCTCCGACGGGGCGGTCATCCCCGGCAGCGAGCGCGACAAGGTGCCCGCGGTCAACGGCTCTAATGTCGAACTGACCCTCGACTCCGATCTGCAGTACTACGTGCAGCAGCAGGTGCAGGAGGCCAAGGACAAATCCGGCGCCGAGGACGCCTCGGCGGTGGTGCTGGACGCCCACACCGGCCAGGTGCTGGCGATGGCCAACGACAACACCTTCAATCCGGCGCAGGATCCTAAGTTCTGGGCCTCGGCCGATATCGGCAATCCGTCGGTGACCAATGCCTACGAGCCCGGTTCGGTGAACAAGATCATCACCGCGGCGGCCTCCATCGAATACGGCCTGACCAACCCGGACGAGGTTCATCAGGTCCCCGGGGAGATCCACATGGGCGGGGTCGTCGTCCACGACGCGTGGTCGCACAGCGTCATGCCCTACACCACCACCGGCATCTTCGGTAAGTCGTCGAACGTGGGCACGCTGATGCTCGCGCAGCGCGTCGGCGAGGATCGATTCGCGGATATGGTCAAGCGTTTCGGGCTGGGGCAGCGCACCGGTGTCGGGCTGCCGGGTGAAAGTGGTGGCATCGTGCCGCCGCGCGACCAGTGGTCCGGTTCGACGTTCGCGAATCTGCCCATCGGGCAGGGACTTTCGATGACCCTGCTGCAGATGACCGGGATGTACCAGGCCATCGCCAACGACGGGGTGCGGATCCCGCCGCGCATCGTCAAGGACGTGATCGGCCCCGACGGGCACCGCAGCGGCGAACCGCAGCCTGACGGCGTGCGGGTGGTGAGCCCGCAGACCGCGAGTACGCTGCGGCAGATGTTCCAGGCCGTGGTGCAGCGCGATCCGATGGGATACCAGCAGGGCACGGGCGCTCCCGCCGCGATCGAGGGCTACCAGATCGCCGGGAAGACCGGGACCGCGCAGCAGATCGACCAGAAATGCCAGTGCTATTCCGCCGATCGTTATTGGATCACCTTCGCCGGAATCGCCCCGGCCGACAATCCGCGCTACGTCATCGGCATCATGTTGAACGCACCCGTGCGCAGCACCGACGGCAGCGGTGGGCAGTCGGCGGCGCCGCTGTTCCACAGCATCGCCTCCTGGGCGCTGCAGCGCGATCGCGTTCCGCCGTCGACCGTGCCGCCGAAACAGCTTGTGCTCCAGGCGATGTAGCGGTGTGTGCGGTTGAATGTCCGGTTTCGGAAGCGTGGGTGTCCGTGTGCGGCCCGCCGCACGTGCGGGTGCGGGCGCGGTGAGGCCGGGGAGCCGGTGCGCGCGAGGCGGCCACGCTGCGTGGCCGCCGACCGCCCACAGGTAACCTGACTCCCCGACCCCGAATCTCGACCCGATGCACAGATGTGCGCCCACGAAAGGAGCCTGGTGCCCGTGCAGCCCAGCCCGCAGGTGCTTCGCCCCGCCGTTGCGTTGCCGACGCCGGTGCAGGCCGTTGCCGAACTGACCGGTGCGCGGCTGAACTCCGGCGACCCGGCCGGGATCGAGATCACCGGCATCGAACAGCGCTCGAACGCCGTCCAGCCCGGTGACCTGTTCGCCGGTCTGGCCGGTGCCAAGGCCCACGGCGCCCGCTTCGCCGCCGATGCCGTGGCACGCGGCGCGGTCGCGGTGTTCACCGACGCAGCCGGTGCCGAACTGATCGGCGAACTGGATGTGCCGGTCCTCGTGCACGACGACCCGCGCGCGGTGCTGGGTGAACTGTCGGCGGCGATCTACGGTCATCCGTCGCGACAACTGCAGGTCATCGGCATCACCGGCACATCGGGTAAGACCACCACCTCCTATCTGGTGGAGGCCGGACTGACCGCCGCCGGCCTGTCGACCGCCCTGATCGGCACCATCGAGACGCGGATCGCGCGCCGCGTCGATGCGAACCCGGAGGAGGGCGCTGCCGGGACGAGCGGCGCCGTCGAGTACCGCCGGGTGCCCAGCGCGCTGACCACGCCGGAGGCTCCGCAACTGCACGCGATGTTCGCGCTGATGGTGGAACAGGGTGTGCAGGCCGTGGTGATGGAGGTGTCCAGTCACGCGCTGGCGCTGGGCCGCGTGGACGGTGTGCACTTCGCCGTCGGCGCGTTCACGAACCTGTCGCAGGATCACCTGGACTTCCACGCCGATTTCGAGGACTATTTCGCCGCCAAGCGTCGGCTGTTCGTCCCGGATCCGGGGTCGCCGCAGCGGCAGGTCGCGGCCGATACCTGCGTGATCTGCGTGGACGATGCCTGGGGCCGGCGGCTGGCGCGGGAGGCGAGCGGGCGTGCCCGGGTCGTCACCGTGGCGACCACGGACTGCCCGACCGGGGAGACCGAACCGGAATGGACGGTGACCGGCGCCGCCGCGCTGGCCGACGGCGGGCAGCAGTTCACCGCGGTCGGCCCGGACGGTGAGATTCCGGCCCGGCTGCGGCTGCCCGGGCGCTACAACATCGCCAACGGCCTGCTCGCGATCGCGGTATGCGCCGCGGCGGGTGTCGACGCGGCGGCGGCGGCCGCGGCGCTGGGCGAGGTGGATGTGCCCGGCCGGATGCAGCGCGTGAACGCCGGACAGGATTTCCTCGCCCTCGTCGACTACGCGCACAAGCCGGCCGCGGTGGAATCGGTGATCGCGACGCTGCGCCGGCATCTGCGCGACACGGGTGGCCGCCTGGCCGTGGTCGTGGGCGCCGGTGGCGATCGCGACGCCGGTAAGCGGCCGCTGATGGGCGCCACCGCGGCGCGCGGCGCGGAGCTGCTGGTCATCACCGACGACAATCCGCGCACCGAGGATCCGGCCGAGATCCGCGCCGCGATCCGTGCGGGCGCGCTGGGTATCGCCGAGGCCGAGCGCGGTGAGGTGCGCGAGATCGGCGATCGGGCCGCCGCCATCGCCGCGGCCGTGGATTGGGCACGGCCGGGGGATGTGGTGCTGGTGGCAGGTAAGGGACACGAGACCGGGCAGGAGATTGCGGGTGTGAAGTATCCGTTCGACGACCGTGAGGTGCTGGGACAGGCCCTGGAACGTAAGACGAAAGACCTGACGGTTTCATGATCGAAATGACTCTGCGGGAGATCGCCGAGATCGTCGGCGGCACGCTGCACGACGTGAGCGATCCCGCGGTGACGGTGACCGGTGCGGTCGAATTCGATTCGCGCCGAATCAATTCCGGCGACCTGTTCCTGGCGTTGCCGGGCGAGCACGTCGACGGGCACGACTACGCCGGTAAGGCCGTGGCCTCCGGTGCGGTCGCGGTGCTGGCGGCGCGTCCGGTCGGCGTACCGGCGATCGTGGTCGAACCGTTCGCCCCCGCGGCCGACGCGGCGGCGAACCGCTCCTATGTGCTGGCACACGACACCGACGGCTCCGGCGCCGCCGTGCTGGCGGCGCTGGCCAAACTGGCGCGCGCGAGCGTGGACCGGCTGGCCGCCGCCGGCCTGAACGTGGTCGGGGTGACCGGTTCGGCCGGGAAGACCTCCACCAAGGATCTGCTGGCGCGCGTGCTCGCGCCGCTGGGCGCCGTGGTCGCCCCGCCCGGATCGTTCAACAACGAACTGGGCCATCCGTGGACGGCGCTGCGCGCGGGAGCCGACTCCCGCTTCCTGGTGCTGGAACTGTCCGCGCGCGGCCCGGGCCATATCAAGGCGCTGACCGATATCGCGCCCCCGCGCATCGGTGTGGTTCTCAACGTCGGCACCGCGCACCTGGGTGAGTTCGGCGGCCGCGACGCCATCGCGCAGGCCAAAGGCGAACTGGTGGAAGCGCTTCCGCCCACCGGCGTGGCGGTGCTCAACGCCGACGACCCGCGGGTGGCGGCGATGGCCGTCCGGACCCGGGCCCGTGTGGTGACCTTCGGTCAGGCGTCCGGCGCCGACGTGCGGGCCACCGATATCGTGCTCGATTCCGACGCGCGGGCGCGATTCACCTTGCACGCCAACGGTTCTCACGCCGAGGTGCATCTGGCGGTGTACGGCGAACACCAGATCTCGAACGCGCTGGCCGCGGCCGCCGTGGCGCTCGAATGCGGTGCGGATCTCGACACCGTGGCCCGTGCTCTGGCCGGTGCGACGGTCGATTCGGCGCACCGGATGGATGTGCGGACCCGGCCCGACGGGGTCACCGTCGTCGACGACTCCTACAACGCCAACCCGGATTCCATGCGCGCCGCACTCAAGGCCCTGGTGTCGATGTCGCGCGCCGGCGGTACGCCGGACGCGCCGCGCGGCCGGCGCAGCTGGGCGGTCCTGGGCGAAATGGCGGAACTGGGCGAGGAATCGGTCGTCGAACACGACAGCATCGGCCGGCTCGCGGTGCGGCTGGACGTCGACCGGCTGATCGTGGTCGGCACCGGGCGCCCGGCCCGCGCGCTGCACCAGGGTGCGGTCATGGAAGGCTCGTGGGGCGAGGAATCCATCCTCGTACCCGATATCGAATCCGCGATCGCCCTGCTGGACAACGAGATCGCGGCCGGTGATGTGGTGCTGGTCAAGGCGTCGAACTCCGCCGGTCTGTGGGCGGTGGCGCAACACGTGCTCGCATCGGGTGAGCAGGGCACGGAGGCAGCTGGATGAGGCAGATTCTGTTCGCGGCGGGGATCGCGCTGGCGGTATCGATCCTGCTGACGCCGCTGCTGATCCGCATGTTCGCGCGGCGCGGATTCGGCCAGGAGATCCGCATCGACGGCCCCGAGAGTCATCAGGCCAAGCGCGGCACCCCGACC
The DNA here is from genome assembly GCF_000308375.1 of Nocardia aobensis NBRC 100429. Classification (GTDB taxonomy): domain Bacteria; phylum Actinomycetota; class Actinomycetes; order Mycobacteriales; family Mycobacteriaceae; genus Nocardia; species Nocardia aobensis. The sequence goes on from NZ_BAFQ01000068.1 coordinate 5,507, forward strand.
ATGGGCGGTGTCGCGATCCTGATCGGCATGTGGGCCGGATATCTGGGCTCGCATCTGATCGGCATCGGCTATCACGCCGACGGGCCGTCGGCCTCGGGCCTACTGGTCCTCGGCCTGGCCACCGCGCTGGGCGTGGTCGGCTTCATCGACGACTTCATCAAACTGCGCAAGCAGCGCAATCTGGGCCTGACCGCGGCCGGTAAGTACATCGGCCAGCTCGGTTCGGCGGTGATCTTCGGGGTGCTCGCGCTGCAGTTCCGCGGCGCGGGCGGGCGGACCCCCGCCAGCCGGCATCTGTCGTACGTGCGAGAGATCAACACCGTCTCGATGAGCGTGATCATCTTCCTGGCGTTCGTCTGCCTGGTCGTGGTCGCGTGGTCGAACGCGGTGAATCTCACCGACGGGCTGGACGGCCTGGCCGCGGGGTCGATGAGCCTGGTGCTGGGCGCCTACGTGATCATCACGTTCTGGCAGTACTACCACGCCTGCGAATTCAAGGCCGAAGCCGGCTGTTACAACGTGCGCGATCCGCTGGATCTGGCGCTGGTGTGTGCCGCCGGCGCGGCGGCGTGTGTCGGATTCCTGTGGTGGAATGCGGCGCCCGCCAAGATCTTCATGGGCGATACCGGTTCGCTGGCCCTCGGTGGCCTGCTCGCCGGATTGTCGATCACCACCCGCACCGAACTGCTCATGGTCGTGATCGGCGCGCTGTTCGTCGCCGAGACCGTGTCGGTGGTGCTGCAGGTGGCGGTGTTCCGGACCACCCGCAACCGGTTGTTCAAGATGGCGCCGTTCCATCACCATTTCGAGCTGAGCAAATGGGCGGAGACGACGGTCATCATCCGGTTCTGGCTGCTCGCCGGAATCGCGGCGGCGGTCGGTCTGGGCTTGTTCTACAGCGAATACCTCTCTCAGGTCGGGTAAGCAGCGATGGTCGAACATACTCCGCGGGCCCTGCGATCACCGGGTCCTATGCTCGAATTCCTGCGTGGCCGTGACGTTCTCGTCGCGGGATGGGGGGTGTCGGGGCGCTCGCTGATCGAGCCGCTGCGCGATATCGGCGCCCGTCCGGTGGTCACCGACGCCGGGGAGAAGGCGATGGCCGAGGCCGCCGAACTCGGCCTCGACACCGCCACTGCCGCCGCGCTGCTCGAACCCGGTGCGCTGGAACGGTTCGCGCTCGTCATCACCAGCCCGGGCTGGCGACCGGGCTCACCGGTCCTGGTCTCCGCGGTCACCGAGGGCATTCCGGTCTGGGGCGATGTGGAATTCGCCTGGTGGGTGGATCAGGCCCGGCTCTACGGTCCGGTGCGCAAATGGCTGGTGATCACCGGAACCAACGGCAAGACCACCACCACCCAGATGACCCACGCCATCCTGCGCGCGGCCGGGCTGCCCAGCGTCGCCTGCGGCAATATCGGACTGCCGATCCTGGACGCGCTGCGCCGCACCCCGGGTCCGCAGATCCTCGCGGTCGAGCTGTCGTCGTTCCAGCTGCACTGGGCGCCGTCGGTGCGCCCGGAGGCCGGTGTGGTGCTCAACGTGGCCGAGGATCATCTGGACTGGCACGGCGGCCTCGACGCCTATGCCGCCGCGAAGGCGCGGGCCCTGACCGGACGGGTCGGCGTGGTCGGCCTGGACGACCCCGTCGCCGCCGCGCTGGCGCGAAAGTCCAAGGCGCGCCGCACCGTCGGCTTCCGGATCGGCGTGCCGGCCGACGGTGAACTCGGTGTGGTCGACGGCAAACTGCTGGACCGCGCCTTCACCAAGGCCGCGATCCTCGCCGAGGTCGGCGATATCAGCCCGCCCGGACCCGCCGGTGTCGCCGACGCGCTGGCCGCGGCCGCGCTGACCCGTGCCATCGACGTGGCCCCGCAGTTCGTCAAGGAGGGCTTGGCCGAGCACAAGGTGGGCCCGCACCGCGCCGCCTTCGTGCGGGAACTCGGCGGGGTCGGCTTCGTCGACGATTCGAAGGCGACCAATCCGCATGCCGCGCGGTCCTCGATCCTGGCGCATCCGCAGGTGGTGTGGATCGCCGGTGGTCAGCTCAAGGGCGCCCATATCGACGATCTTGTCGAGGAGGTCGCCGAGCGTCTCGTCGCGGCGGTGGTCTTCGGTCAGGACGCGCCGATCATCGCGGCGGCAATGGCGCGACACGCGCCGGATGTCCCGGTGGTCGAGCTCGGTTCGGGTGACGATGCACAGATGAGCGGGGAACCCTCCACGGCATCTCTGGTCGCCGAGATCGACGGCGCCGACGCGGTGATGGCCCGCGCGGTACGCATCGCCGCCGGATATGCCGGGCGCGGTGACACCGTCCTGCTCGCCCCCGCCGCGGCCTCCCTGGACATGTTCGCCGACTACACCCATCGCGGCCGCAGTTTCGTCGCGGCGGTGCAGGCCCTGGACGAGAGAGATATCGGGAGCCAGCAGTGACGAAACCGGCGCGCAAGCCCGTGGGCACCTGGTTCGGTGCCTGGCTGGCGCGCCCGCTGGCCGACTTCCACCTGGTCGTCACCATCGCCACCCTGCTCACCGTGCTCGGGCTGGTGATGGTGCTGTCGGCCTCCAGTGTGGAGGCCTACGCCGACGGCGGTTCGGCCTATTCGCTGTTCATGCAGCAGGCGTTCTTCGCGGGCCTGGGCGCGGCGTTGTTCTATGTGGCGCTGCGGATTCCGATGCGGGTGCTGCGGCAGCTGTCGTTCCCGCTGTTCGCCGCGTCGGTGCTGTTGCTGGTGCTGGTGCTGATTCCCGGAATCGGTTCGCAGGTCCAGGGTTCGCGCCGCTGGTTCGACCTCGGCTTCGTCTCGGTGCAGCCGTCGGAGATCGTGAAGGTCACCCTGATCCTGTGGGGTGCGCATCTGCTGGCGACGCGCCGCAGCGACCAGGCCGGGTACAAGGACATTCTGGTGCCGCTGGTGCCGGCCGGTCTGCTGACCTGTCTGCTGATCGTGCTGGAACCGAATCTGTCGACGACCATCGCGGTCGGCCTGGTGCTGGTCGCGCTGCTGTGGTTCGGCGGATTGCCGGTGCGGCTGTTCGTGACCATCGCGGTCTCGGGTGCGGTCGCGGCGGGAATTCTGGCGCTGTCGGCCGGCTATCGATCCGATCGCATGCGCGCGTTCTTCAATCCCGGCGACGATCCGCAGGGCATCGGCTATCAGGCGCGCCAAGCGCTGTTCTCCCTCGCCGACGGCGGGATCTGGGGGCGTGGACTCGGCCAGAGCCGGGCCAAGTGGAGTTATCTGCCCAACGCGCACAACGACTTCATCTTCGCCATCATCGGCGAGGAACTCGGATTTCTCGGATGTGCCCTCGTACTGGGGCTTTTCGCGCTGTTCGTCTTCGTCGGACTGCGCATCGCCGCCCGCTCGGCCGATCCGTTCCTGCGATTGCTGACCGCGGCCGCGACCACCTGGATCACCGGGCAGGCGCTGATCAACATCGGCTATGTCGTGGGCCTGCTGCCGGTGACGGGCCTGCAGTTGCCGCTGGTGTCGGCCGGTGGTTCGTCGCTGGCGATCACGTTGATGATGTTCGGCCTGATCGCGAGCGCGGCCCGGCACGAACCCGAGGCGATCGCGGCGCTGAAGGGCGGTCAGGACGGGCGGTTCAGCCGGTTGCTGCGACTGCCGATCCCGGAAACCTAC
>NZ_BAFQ01000067.1 GCF_000308375.1 Nocardia aobensis NBRC 100429
GAACAGTGCCGCGAGGACGGGCAGCACGTACGCGACCGCGGCGACCGTATCCACCGCCACCGCACCGGCCGGGCCGCCGTAGGCCGACCACAGCCAGCGGGTGTAGCCGCCGTCGACTTCGGCTGCGCCCCGGTACATCCGAGTACTCGCCAGCGTCCCCGCCGCCGCCAGCACGGTCCGGTGTCCGGCCCGCCGCAGCGCCCGCGCCAGCGCCAGATCCTCGGTGATCGAACCGGCCACCGCCGCATGTCCGCCCACCGCGCGATAGACCGCGGCGTCGAAGACGAGGAACTGCCCGCACGCCACCGCGGTCGAGGGCCGCAGGCTGCGATCGGCCAGCCGCACCGGCAGCGTCGTGGCCCACGACCAGCACAGCAGCGGCTGCACCAGCGCCTCCGCGAGCGATCCGGCCCGCTGATACGGCCACGGCGACACCGAACCCGCACCGCTGCGGCGCAATTCGCTCACCGCGGCGGCGATGGCCTGCGGGCGCAGCCGCACGTCGGCGTCGAGGAAGATCAGGGCGCCGGGCGGCGGGTCGACGGTGACGCCCGCGAGTTCGGCCAGGCGCGCGCAGGCCGCGGTCTTGCCGGTCCATCCGGGTTCGGGGTCGGTGTCGGCCGCGACCACGGTGAAGCGGTCGTCGTCACCGATCGCCTCGACGGCGGCCGGGAAGGTGCCGTCGGTGGATCCGTCATCGAGAATCCAGATCCGCATACGCGAAACCCCTTGCTGGGCACGCAGATCCGCGATCAGCCGCGGGAGGCGGGTGGCTTCGTCGCGGGCCGGGATCGCGATGATCACCGGTTCGATCACCGGTGTGGCGCCGGCCCGCAGCCGCCGTATCGCCAGTCGGTTCACCAGTGCCACCGCACATCCAGCACCGGCCACGATCGCGCCCGCCGTGACGATCGGCTCGACTACCGACCGCGCGCCGCGCGGCGTCATATGGCCTCTCCCGGCGGCTGCGCCGAGGCGGCGGGGACGGTGCTCGCGGCGCCCATCGTGGTCCGGCTCAGGCGTCCTGTTTCACCCGCGGACGCCACGGCGGCGTGGGGTTGCGATTCAGATACGCCAGCACCGCGACCATGGCGGCCACCGCGAGGGTGATGCCGCCGACGATTCCGGCCCAGCCGGCGAATGAACGGGTGTTCGGATCGGCGTAGCTGACCTCGGCCTTCACGGTGCTCACATCGCCGGCCGGAAGCTTCCACGAGACCGTCGAATCGCCCTGGCGGGTGCCGTTGGTGGTGGCCACCCGGGCCGGGAACGCGACGGTGAACTGCACGTCGGAACCTTGCGGCGGAACGGATTTCAGGTCGACCCGGCCGGTGAGCGTCACCTTGTCGCCGGTGCGGATGAACTGCAGGTTGAACATGCCCTGCGTCTGATCCGACAGCGCGCCCAGCTGCTGCACCTCGCCGAAGGTCAGGTCGTCGAAGTAGACCTGACTGCCGACGTAGCCGTCCTGGCTGTAGGGCTCGACCCGGATCTTCGCGGCCAGCGTCTCGGGGGCCTTCAGCTCGGGGCCCTTGTCCTTGTCGTTGGCCGGGATCACCGCGGCCACCAGGTGCCCGGACACGCGGTCGTTCGAGGAGACGCCCATCGACACCTGGACCCGCAGGCAGCCGGTCAGCAACGGTGCCAGCAGCAGCGCCAGCAAGGCTACGGACCAGAGGCGCCGACGCCGGGTTCGCCGCGGCGTATGGGTCGACTCTGGCATCGATGGTGTCGGACTCGGCTGCACGGCACACATCGTGCCATGAGCCGCTGTGATCGTCGGCACGCGACGGGCGTTTACGGCGGCGCGGGCAGCCGGTCGCGGTGCCGAGCCTCCCGCAGCACCCACACCGCCGTGGGTACGGCCACCACTCCGAGGCCGATCAGGCCGTACCCCGCCGATGCGGGCAGATCCAGGAACACCGCGTGGGCCAGCGCCGATCCGAACCAGGTCCACAGCAGCACCGCGATCGGTACCGCGGGTCCGGCGCCACGCGGGGCGCAGCGGCGTTCGAGCGCCGCGAGCAGCGTCGCCATCAGGGCGCCGACCGCGAACCAGCCCAGGTAGTTCGTATACGGGATATCGCCGATTCCGGGCAGGCCCGGATGGGCCGAACACCAGGTCCACTGCCCGTCGGCCACCATCTGCGGATCGAGGTAGAGGTCCCAGCCCACCGCGCCCACCGCGGTCGCCAGAATGCGGGTGACGGTACGGCGGCACAGCAGCCCGGTCGCCACCCAGATCGGATAGAGACCGCCGACCCAGGCCACCGGCACGACCAGTGGCACCTGCGCGAGGTCGGGCCCGATCCGGCCGTGCGCGTAGTGATAGCAGCCGAACGGGAATCCGCGTGCGGTACCGATCATTTCGGCGACCGCGCCGACGCCGCCGACGATCACGGCATACCCGGCCGCCCAGCCGATGCCCCGGGCCACCCAGGCGTGCAGCAGCGCGGTGGCCGCCGACAGCGCGACGATCAGGACCGTCACCCGATCACGCGCCGAGCCGTCGGTGAGGGGATAGGCGATCTGCGCCGCGACCCAGGCCACGGCGGTCACCGCCGGCCACTGCCGCGCCGTCATCGCCGCGCGAAACGGCCGCGGCGCAGCGAGCGCAGCACCAGGCCCGCCGCGGTACGCCCGCTGGCTCCCGACACCCCACCGCCGGGATGGGTGGAGGCCCCGGTCAGAAACAGCCCCGGCGCACCCGGCACCTTCTGTCCGGACAATTCCGGAATGGGCCGCCAGAAGAACATCTGATCCAGCGACATCTCGACATGCATGACGTTGCCGCCGATCAGCCCCAGTTCGCTCTCCAGATCGGCGGGGGTCTGCACGTACCGCTGCCGCACCGAATCGGCGAAACCCGGTGCGTAGGAATCGACTTCGGCGATGATGCGGTCGGCCTCGCGCTCACCGTGCGCGCGCCAGTCACTGCCGTCGGCGAGCCGGTGCGGATGCCACTGCGCCCACAGCGACAGCTGATGTTCGCCGGGTGGCGCGATCGTGGGGTCGAGCGCGCTGAAACTCATCGCCAGCACCACCGGACGCGGCGGCAGTTCCCCGGCCAGCGCGGCGGCGTGGGCCAGGCGCAACTGCCGTCGATCGGACACCAGCAGTTGCAGTCCGTGCGCCGACTCCTGTTGTTCAGCGCCCGGGTACGCCGGAAGGGCGGTGGTGGCGGCCCGCACCACCATGCCGATACCGGGCCCGACCCGGATGCGTCGCCGCCAGTCGGCGAGGACGGTGTCGTCGAATCCGCCGCGCCGCAACAATTCCAGGGTGGTGAGCACGTGTGTGCCGGAAATCACGGTGTGGGCGAACAGGTCGCGTCCGCCTGCCGTGCGCACCCGCCAGCCGTCGCCCGAGCGGCGCAGCTCGGTCACCTCGTCACCGGCCGATACGGTTCCGCCGTCGGCGCGCAACCGCGCCACGAGTGCCGTGGTGAGCGCGCCGCTGCCGCCGACCGCGCGGCCGGGCGGCACCGTGTGCATCAATGCGGCGAAACCGGCCATCGGCGCGGTGCCGGGTTCCGACATCGGCGGCCCGGACTGCGCGCCGAACCAAGCCAGCGCCGCCTTCAGTCGTTCGTCGTCGAACCAGCTGTCCAGCAGGGCGTCTCCGGACTGCAGGAATTCCCGCGACAGCGCGCTGCCGCCGCTCCGGGCATCCAGGCCCCAGAACGCGCGCAGGAACCGGCCCGGCGTCGGCGCACCGCCGAACGCCCGCATCACCCGCTGGGCCCGGGGCCCCCACGTACGGACGAACCGCCGGTAGGCCTCGGCGTCGCGGGCGCCGCAGGCCCGTTCGATCGAGGCGCAGGTGCGGTCGACATCGCGGTGGAAGACGATCGGCTCGGCGCCGGAACCCACCGGCGCGGGCGCGAAAGCCCAAGGATCGCAGTCGATGTAACGCAGCCCGAACTTCTCCAGCTCGAGTTCCTCGATGATGCCGGTGTGGCGGATCATGATGTGCGCCGAGGAACCGCGGTCCACGAGATGCCCCGGGAAGCGCTCGACCGTCGACACCGCGCCACCGAGCACCTCGTCACGCTCGAGAACCTCCACCGGATGTCCCGCGCGTGCCAGATAGCAGGCCGCGACCAGTGCGTTGTGGCCGGAGCCGAGGATCAGCGTCGTCACTGCTCGGGCGTCCGCAGCGGTAGCCGGCGGCCGAGCACGGCGAAGCGCCGGGTATCACCGGAGAAAACGAAATGCCGGACCACATCGGTGAATCCCTGCCGGCGATACAGCCGCCAGGCGCGGTTGGCCTCGCGGTCCACCTCCGGTGTGGACAGCAGTACCGCCGCCTCCGTGCGCTGCTCGAGCAGCCGCACCAGCAGGGTCTCGCCGATGCCGCGTCCCTGGGCGGAGGGATGGACGTGCAGTTCGGTCAGTTCGAAATAGTCCGACAGCAGGGCGCGCGCGGTCTGCTCCGGCCAGCCCGAGCGGCGCATTCCGGTGTGCACCTGCTGATGCCACCACTGGTGCGGCGCACCGCGATATCCGTAGGCGATCGCGACGATCGGCGCGGTGCGCAGGTCGATCTGGCCGCTGTCGTCGGGTACCACCGCGGCGACGGCCTGCCAGCCCGGCCGGGTGGTGTGCTCGGCCCACATCGGGGCGCGGTGGTGTTCGGTGCCGCGGGGATAGTCCATCGCCGCGACGTACACGGCGAGGGCGTCGTTCAGCCGGTGGCGCAATGTCGCGGCCGAGAGGTCGACGACGACGGGCGCGGGGGTGTGGCGGGGCCTGACGGCGGTCATGTGCGGGGAGCCATATCTTCGGGGCCGTCTCTGTCTGTCGAAGGTGTCTGGGGTCTGGGGCGGACGTCGGATGCGGGTCGGACGGGGGTGCGGGGTCCCCATCCAGGGTGCGCGGCTCTCGTTCGGCGCGAAAGTCTGTCGGTGGTCGTCTCTATATTCACATTCAATTGAAACGTTCGAATACCTGTTCGGTTCGGCGCGGTCGACCGGGCCCGGTATGCGAAATGTGGAGGTGTCGAGATGGCTGGTCGGATGGACGATCCGCGACGTGCCGGCCGGGCGGGCGGTCTGCTCGACCGGGCGGACACGATGGTGCAGCAGGCCTGGGCCGAACCCGACCCGAGCGAGCGGCTGCGCAGCGCGTATCTGGCGGCCCTGCGCGGCGCCGGGGCGGTGCTGGCCGCGACCGGAGCCGACCGGGCGCCGCGGGCTCGCTCCCGCAACGCGTGGGTGCTGATGCAACAGGCCGCTCCGGAATTCGTCATGTGGTCGGACTACTTCAGCTCCTTCTCCGAAACCAGGGCGGCGCTCGAGGCCGGACTGGACCGCGCGATCAGCGACACCCAGGCCGACGAGTTCGCCTCGCGGGTGGAGGCATTCCTGCGCGATGTGGAGGATGCGCTGGCGATTACCGCGGCCCGGTTACGTCCCGCGCCGGGCTGGCTCACCGACGGCACGGCGTGAACATCGGCGAGTAGGTGGTAGCGCACTGATCGAACTCGTATCATTGGTGGCAGTAGCCGCCAAGGTCGGCTACTTGTCGTCTACCCGGAGGCGACAACCAGGACCTAGTGCCGGGGGAGGTACCGTGCCACTCTCCGAGCACGAGCAGCGCATGCTCGAACAGATCGAGAGCGCGCTCTATGCTGAGGACCCTAAATTCGCCTCGACCGTGCGTGGTGGTCGGCTTCGCTCTGCCACCGGAAGACGCAGACTTCAGGCGGCCGCGCTCTTCGTCCTCGGCCTCGTTCTTCTCATCGCGGGAATCGCCCTGCCCGTCAAGCCCGGCGGATTCCCCATCATCAGCCTGCTCGGCTTCATCGTGATGTTCGGCGCGGGTGTGTTGTTGTTGCTGGGCGGCTCGGGTATGACCAAGAGCGGCCGAGGCGGCGGCGACGCCTCCTCCGGTCCCGGTGGTGTTCCCGGCCGTGCGGCAAAGAGTAAGCAACGCAAGGCCGGTGGCTTCTCCGCTCGCATGGAAGATCGGTTCAGGCGCCGCTTCGAACAGGACAGCTGAGCCTCCGCTCGCGCCCCGAAGCGGCGGCGAGCGGCCGAATGTGGTTGCGCGATGATTGCCGTGCCCGGTACCGAGTAGCCGACAACGGAACAACCTCGAACGACACGCCGTGATGTGCGGCGTGTCGTTTTCTTTTCGCGGAGTGATCCGGATCGCGTTCACGCTGCGCCGGATTCGTCGCCCCCGCATTTCCCCACCTTGCCCCATGCCCGGCCCCCACGCTCACCCACCGCCTGCCGGGACGGCTCCCAGCTGCGGGTTTGCTGATGGTTGTCGGGCGGACCGCCCCGCCGGCGGCGCGTGTCGGGGGAACTCGATGAAATCTCCCCACCGCGGTGATAGCTGAGCTGACCTGCTGGATCGTCGGACCGGGGACCGAGATCACCGCGGCTTTCGATTGAAAGTGGGGGAAAGTGGGGTAATGTGGAGCGCGCACTGATAAGAGCCGATCAGACGAGGTGATCGAGCGGGAGGTGTCGAGACTGTGTTTCTCGGTACCTACACGCCTCGGCTGGACGACAAAGGGCGACTGACGTTGCCTGCGAAGTTTCGCGACGAGCTGGCGGGAGGGTTGATGGTCACGAAAGGTCAGGACCACAGCCTTGCCGTCTATCCCAAAGAAGAGTTCACCGCCCTGGCGCGGCGAGCCGCGGCGGCGTCCCGAAGCAACCCGCAGGCAAGGGCTTTCGTTCGTGCCTTGGCGGCGTCCACGGACGAACAACGTCCCGATGGGCAGGGCCGGATCACGTTGTCGGCCGAACATCGCCGCTACGCGAACCTGTCCAAGGACTGCGTGGTGATCGGCTCGGTCGATTTCCTCGAGATCTGGGACAAACAGGCGTGGGATTCCTACCTCGCCGAGCACGAGGAGGACTACTCGCTGGCAGGAGACGAGTCGCTGGGCGGAATTTTCTGATCCGAGACAGGCGAGTGCCCTGCGGCCTCTGCCCGGCACGGACCCTGACGTACTTCCCCAACGCCAGGTGCCGTGTTCGGTCAGAGACCCCGGGGCATTGGCTGTCCACTCGTTAGGCCATCCACCCGTCGCAAGCACCGTGAGCCAGGATCCGGGAGGTCGAGGTGAATCATGACAGCGACCGCCCCCGCCATGTGCCGGTTCTCTTGCGGCGTGCCGACGAAATCCTCGGCCCCGCATTGGAATCCGGCGGTGTCCTGGTCGACGCCACGCTCGGTTTGGGCGGGCATGCCGAACATTTTCTGCGGACCTATCCCGCGATCCACCTGATCGGGCTGGACCGTGATACCGAGGCGCTGCGCCTGGCCGGCGAGCGGCTCGAGCCCTTCGCCGACCGAATCACGCTGGTACACACCAGATATGACGGCCTGCCCGGCGCACTGCGGCAGGCCGGGCTGCCGGAACGCGGTTCGGTGCGCGCGGTGCTGATGGACCTCGGTGTCTCCTCGATGCAACTCGACGAGGCCGAGCGGGGATTCGCCTATTCGGTGGACGCTCCGCTGGACATGCGGATGGATCCGACCGCCGACCTCACCGCGGCCGATGTGCTCAACACCTACAGCCACGGCGACCTGGCCCGGATCCTGAAAACCTATGGCGAGGAACGCTTTGCGGGCCGGATCGCGAGCGAGGTCCTCCGCCGGCGCGCGCAGCGGCCGTTCACGACCAGTGCGCAACTGGTGGAGCTGCTCTACGACGCGATCCCGGCGGCGACCCGGCGCACCGGCGGACATCCGGCCAAACGCACCTTCCAGGCTTTGCGGATCGAGGTCAATCGGGAACTCGAGTCGCTGGAAGCCGCGGTGCCGGCGGCGCTGGCCGCGCTGGAGGTCGGCGGGCGGATCGTCGTCATGTCCTACCAGTCGCTGGAGGACAAGGTCGTCAAACAGATCTTCGCGCAGGCCTCGGCCTCGCGCACACCATTGGACCTGCCCGTCGAATTGCCCGGTATGGGACCGGAATTCGCGATTCTGACCAGGGGCGCGGAGAAGGCGAGCGAAACGGAGATCGAGGAGAACCCACGCGCGGCGCCGGTGCGTATGCGGGCCGCGGAGCGAATACAGGCGGCCGGGTGACAGCGATCCGGCTACGGGGGTATTGCCGGTGCGGCAGCACTACGACGGGCAGTCCCACAGGAAATCGGTAGGGGAGGCAGGAATATGAGCGTGCGGACACGGGTGGACGCACCACAGCGGACGCAGCGGTCCGCGCCGCGGCGAGCGCACAGCGCCGACCGCGTGAAATCCGGTGCGGCCCAACGCGCGTATGCGCGCCGGCGCAATCGGGCGGGCGAGCGCGTGCTTCCACCGCTACCCGGGCGCGCCGGGTCGATGATGGCCGGGCGGCTGCCGTTCGTGGCGGCGATTCTGGCCCTGCTCGGCTGCGGTCTGCTCGCGACCCTGGTGTTGACCACGCATGCCGCCGAGGACAGCTATCAGCTCAGCGACGCCCGCCGCATCAACCGGCAGCTGCTCGACGAGCGCGCGGCCCTGCAGCGCGAGGTCGAGGCCGCCGACTCGGCGCCCGAACTGGCCAACCGCGCGCGCGAACTGGGCATGATCCCGGCCAAGGATCCCGCCCGCCTGCTCGTGGCGCCCGACGGTTCGGTCACGGTGATCGGTAAGGAGACACCGGCCGAGGGT
>NZ_BAFQ01000066.1 GCF_000308375.1 Nocardia aobensis NBRC 100429
ACCCGGCCGCTGTTCGATCTGCACGCGGTGCGACAGTGGCTGGTGGAGCACAACATCGAGTCGGCGCAGTCGCCCGAGGCGGAACTGCGCACGCTGGTGCGATCTCATGCCACCCCACTCGCCGTCACACAGGTCATGCAGACACTGCGGCGTGACGGTGACGAGTGGACGGCGCCGGACGCGCACGATCAGGAGCTCGCCGCCCAGGTGGCCTCGGCGTTGCGACTCGCATCGACAGCCGAGGGCGTCCGCACCGCCTTGGACATCCTTTCCGAACACGCGATGGGCGACGCGACCTCGACCGGTGTTTACATCACGCCGCAGACGGTCGCGACAACGATGGCCGCGTTGGCGCGTTCGTCGACCACCCCCGAGGTGCACAGCGTGCTCGATCCGGCCTGCGGCAGTGGATCGCTCCTGCTGGCCGCGGCAGACGATGGTGCCGGCGAGTTGTACGGCCAGGATGTGGTGCCGGTGCAGACCGAGCGGACCCGGCTGCTGCTCCAGGCGCAGACCACGGTCGAGCTGGACGTTCGGACCGGGGACAGCCTGACCGCGGACGCCTTCCCCGACCTCCGTGTCGACGCGGTGCTCTGCAATCCGCCTTACGGACAACGTGATTGGGGATCCGGCGAACTCGCCTTCGACACTCGATGGGATTACGGACTACCTCCGCGCGGCGAACCGGAACTGGCATGGGTGCAGCATGCGATCGCGCATCTGCGGCCGGGCGGCATCGCGGTCCTGCTGTTGCCGCCTTCGGTAGCGACTCGAACCTCCGGACGAAAGATCCGGTCCAATCTGGTGCGGACCGGAGCTCTGCGCGCGGTGATCGGGTTGGCGCCCGGGGTCGCGCAACCGCGACATGTCGGGCTGCAGATCTGGGTCCTGCGTCGACCGGAAACGGATGCGGCGGTGGCGGATTCGATGCTGTTCATCGACAGCACCGGATCGGCGGTGCATGCCGAGGGTGACCGGCTGGACCGCGACGCGGTAGTGGAGATGTGGCGTGCTTTCGATGGGGACAGTCCCGATTCGGCGCAGGAATCCGGAGTCTCGGCCGTGGTCCGCCTGGTCGATCTGCTCGATGACGACATCGATCTCACCCCGGCCCGTTACGTCAGGTCCGCCTTGGACTCCGGCGCGATATCCGAGCAGATCGCCGCGTCGCTCGACCGCCTGACCGCGGCGGCATCGGAATTGAATTCCGTGGTGACGACGGTGCCGGACTGGTCGGAATCGCCGGGAAAGTCCTGGCGCTTCGTCACCGTCGCCGATTTGGCCAATCATGGTCAACTGCAATGGTTCCGGGCGGCACCAGCCGGCGACCAACCGCCCGCCGGGAGCCGTCGGGTATTGACCGCACTCGATGTCGCCACCGGGAATCACGCGTCGGGAACCATGGATATGGTGCCGGCGGTGCCCGTCGAGGTGCGCGAAGGTGATGTCCTCATGCCGGCCGTGCGCAGCGATCGTGGCGGACGCAGCGCGCGGGTCGCCACACCGGAAGACGCCGGTGCGCTGCTCGGGGCGCATGTGCATGCGCTGCGCGTCGATCGCGACCGTCTCGATCCGTGGTTCCTCGCGGGATTTCTGACCGGCGCCGAGAATGTCTCGGCCACCAGAACATCCACTGTGCGATTCGACGCCAGTCGCCTCCGGATACCGGTATTGACGTTGGGCGAGCAGCGTCGGTACGGCGCATTGTTCCGGCAACTGTTCCTTCTGCGCACGGTGGCGCGGCGGGCTTCCGAGACGGCCGGACACACCGCTGAGCTCATTACCACGGGACTCACAGCGGGCGCCCTCGAGCCGGGTCCGGAATCGATCGGAGGAGAGGAGCTGTGACCGGTCGGGCTGCGCACGGATATCCCGAGTTGCGGACCGAATTGCTCGAACTACCGGTTCCCGCGCCGCCGCCCCTCGAATCCGAAACCGTTGCGCACGATACTGTTTCGCTGGAAGACCTGGTCGCCGCCGAGGCGCTGAGCGTGTACGAGGCGCCACCGACCGTCGGCGTCGGAAACGGCGAGACGCCGATGTTGACGGCCAAGGACGTTCGGCTCGGGCGCGCGGCATCGCGCACTGGCAACGGGGCGGTGGCCGGTGCGGTCGTCGTCCGTGCCGGGGATGTGGCCGTGGTGATGGGCTCGGAGCCGGCCGTCCATGTGTGCCCCGACGATGGGGCGCTGTTGGGTGCCGGTATCCAGCTGCTGCGCGGGAAGGCCGCGGTCGTCGACCCGGACTTTCTCGCCGGGGTCCTGCAGGCCGCGATCGAGGACGGACCGGTCGACCTGTACCGGGTACGGATACCGCGGGTGCCGCCGGCCGAGCAACGCCGGATCGGCGCCGTTTTCCGGCAACTATGGGAGCTGGAGGCCGCGTGGCAACGTCGGCGTACCGCGATCGAGCAGCTGGTGCGTACGGGTGTGAGGGGCCTGGCATCGGGCGGTCTGCGACCGGCTACCGTCGATGAGTAGGTTGACGTGTCGGCTGTTGGAGTATTCACGGAGGTAGCGGTGGAGAAACCGCAGATCGACGGCGGCCGGTACGAACTGGTCCGGGAGATCGGCGCCGGCGGGATGGGGCAGGTCTTCGAAGGCTACGACAGCCACCTCAAACGCCGCATCGCAGTGAAACTCACCCATGCCAATCTCGACCAGGACCCCAACTGGACGAAGAGGTTTCTGCGCGAGGCCGAGCTGATGGCGCAGCTCAGCCATCCCGGTATGCCCGCGATTCACGACGCCGGCATCTCCCTCGGCCCGCCCGAACGCCCTTATCTCGTTATGGAATTCGTCGACGGCATCACCCTGGACGCACTGCTCGCGCGGCGCGGGCCGCTGCCGGTGGGGGTGGTCGCGGCGCTGGGTGCCCAGGCGGCCGCCGTACTGGCCGCGACACATCGCAACCGGATCTATCATCGCGACCTCAAGCCGTCCAACCTCATGCTGTGCGCGGACGGGACGGTGAAGGTCCTCGACTTCGGCCTCGCCGTCACCACCGACACCGACATGACGCGCTACACCAATACCGGAAATACGCTCGGCACACCGGCATTCATGGCGCCGGAGCAGGTCGAGGGACGCGCCGTGGTGGCGCAGACCGACCTCTATGCGCTCGGGCTGGTGTTGTACGAGCTGCTCACCGGCGACCGCGTGATGACAGGAAGTTCGCCATATGTGGTGTGGCAGAACCAGGTTCACCTGGTCCCGGCAGAGATTCGGCGGGAGCGACCCGAGGTTCCGGCGGACATGTCGCGGTTGATCATGAGCATGCTCGCCAAGTCGCCCGATCGTCGGCCCGAGGACGCCGTCACTGTCCACACCGTGCTGATGCGCCACGCCAACGGTCTCGGCGATCTGGCGGAAGTGGGCGACTTCCATGGTCCCGCGCGGATGTATTCGGCCGCGGTGAGTGCGGCCGGCACGTCGCGCACGGCGGCGACGATCGTGGCACCGACGAAGATCATCGCCGTCGACGAAACGACTGCCGTCCCGCCTCGCAGCACAGACTTCAGCCGGTCCGACATCCAGCGCGCGATCCGCCGCGCTCGCGATCTCGCCGGCGAATCCCGCTACACTCCCGCCATCAACGACCTCGAAACCGTTGTAGAACAGGCAGTTTCACAGTTGAGCGCCCGGGACGCGGACGTAGTGGAGGCGCGGCTGAGCCTGGCTGCCCTCCGCTTCGACAGCAACGACTTCGCCGGCGCCGCAGCACTTCTCCGTACACTCGTCGACGACCTCACCGCCGAACGTGGCCCCTACGACGAACAAGTCATGCATTGCCAACGTCAGCTGGCCACCTGCGATGTGCAGAACGGTGACATCGATGCGGCGCTGAAGCGGCTGCGCCGGCTGCACAGCCAGATGGCGGTGCGGTACGGGGAGCAGGACCGGCGGGTGGTTGATCTGGCGGCGCAGATTCGGCATATCGCGGCCGGGTGATCGGTGGAAGCCGCAGGTGTTAGGGGCATGAATCCTCGTGTGGAGGCTTCGTGGTCAGCCGTCTCGAGCGATTCGCCGGTGCTGACCGCCTCGGTGAATGCGTCCACACGTGCGCCGGATGGCCAGGATTCTTGGGGTCCGGACGGGTGCGAGCCGTACGGTGAATTTGCCGTTCCATCCCTGTCGCCTCTACAACAGACCGGATTCCTCGAGTCCGGCACGCAGACGTTCCTGATGCTCCGGCGGGCCCTGCCGGTATGGCATACGCAGCGCATCGGAGGAGATGACGCCGAGCATTTTCATCGCCGCCTTGGACTGGATGGCGCCTTGTGAGACGTGCATGATCGCGTCGACGGCGGGGATGAGACGGCGGTGGATCTCGCGTGCTCGAGACAGGTCGCCGCGGTCGACGGCGGCGATCATCTCCGCGTAGCGATCGCCCGCGACGTGGCCGACCACCGACACGATGCCGGTCGCGCCTTGGGCGAGGTGTGGCAGGTTGACGACGTCGTCGCCGGAATACCAGAGCAGGTCGGTCTGCGACATGAGCCGACTGGCCTCGAAGAAATCGCCCTTGGCGTCCTTGACGGCGCGCACGGCGGGGATGTCGGCCGCGCGGCGAATGGTGTCGGTGCTCAGTGCCGTCCCGGTTCGGCCGGGGATGTCGTAGAGCATGACGGGCACACCGCCGCCGGCCTCGGCGACCAGGCGGAAGTGTTCGAGGATGCAGTCCTGCGGCGGCTTGTTGTAGTACGGCGTGACGACAAGGAGGGAATCCGCCCCGCAGGCGACCATCTCGCGCGCCGCGCGAGTGGAATGCTCGGTGTCGTTCGTGCCGCAGCCGGCCATCACCTGGACGCGGTCGCCTACGGCCTCGACGACCGCGCGCACGCAGGCGTAGTCCTCCTCGTCGGTGGTGGTGGCGGACTCGCCTGTGGTCCCGTTGACCAGCAGTCCGTCGTGGCCGTGGTCGGCGAGATAGACGGCGAGGTTCTGCAGGCCGTAGTAGTCGATCGAGCCGTCGGCGTGCATGGGCGTCACCATCGCCGTGACGACTCGGCCGAAGGGGGTGTCCACCATGATCATGAGATTACCTTTGCCCAGCACCTCACTACTGTCCTGGTCGAGCGCGGCGTACGTTGGTAGCTAGAGGTTTGCCTCATGCGACAGCGATGGTGGATGTGGATTGCGGCGTTCCTGACGGCAATGGGGATGTGCGCTGTAATCGGGTGCGTCAGCGGCACCCGGCCCGAGCATGCTGCACCCGGCTCGGACACATCCTCCCGGGTAGAGGGCTCGGGCACATCGTCCCCGGCAGGCGGCTCGGAAGCACCCTCCCGGGTAGGGGCCCCCGTGTTGGTCGTGAAGGTGGACAACAGTCCGCAGGCACGGCCACCGGTGGGGCTCGGAGCCGCGGATGTGGTGTACGTCGAGCCGGTCGAGGGTGGTTTGAGCCGGTTGGCCGCGGTTTTCTCGAACAACAAACCCCCTGTGGTCGGACCCGTCCGAAGCGCGCGGGAGACGGATCTGACGCTGTTGGCACAGTTCGGTACCCCGACGTTGGCATCCTCCGGTTCCGCACCTGAGCTGATTCCCGCCATCGATGGCTCCTCGCTCCAGAACGCCTCTGCCGATCGGCAACCCGCGGCGTACTTCCGCGACTACAGTCGCGAGGCGCCGCACAACATGTTCGTCCGCCCCGATCAGTTACCCGAAGGCGGCGGCTGGCCGGCGACTTCGCAACTGCACTTCGGTCCTGCGCCTGCCGGTGGCCGGCCCGCGCAGTACGAGGAAGCGCGGTATCCGGGCGCGGTGATCGGTTTCGACTGGTCACCCAGCGACCACGGGTGGCTGGTCTCCATGGATGGTGATGCCTACACCGATGCCGATACCGGACGGCTCACGGCAAGTACGGTCGTGCTGCAGAGTGTGCCGGTGCAGAACTCGGCCATCAGCGACGTCGCGGGCAGCGTCTCACCCCGGGCGCAGACGACCGGTAGCGGTCAGGCACGCGTACTTCGCGACGGTCGAGAGTTCCCGGCCGTGTGGTCCCGGCCCTCCCCGGAGGCGGGCACGACGTATACAACACCGACTGGTGCAGCCATCCCCTTCGCGCCGGGGCAGGTCTGGACTGTTCTGGTTCCAGAGCAACTCTGGTGAGCCCTGTCCTCGCGGTGTGACCGTTGAGGCCGAATTCGGAGATGTCAGCGACGTACCGACCGCGGGCCAGCGGAGTGGGCGCCAACGCTGCTCCGACCCGAGGGCTGCGGCGAGATCGAGTGTCCGCCGCATTCGATGTCGCGCATCCCGCTCATGTCGAAGGCTGCGGAGATTCCGTTAGTGGTACTGGTTTGCGACCTCATGGTTTATCTCATCGTCGGCCAGTGTGACCCCCAGGATCAGCATTGCCAGCGGCGCGCCGATCGCGATGACGTGCTGATTGTCAGTTCGACGAAAGTCTCCGATCCCGGGCGCGGTGACCGAGCGCTGGGCTGTGTCCTGCGGAGACCGAGGAGACTTCGTGGCGGGCAGTCGCAACCGACAGCGTTCGACTCCACCCGCCTATGCCAATGCTGTTGGGGCCAGCTCTGTCGCGTGCCTGGATCACCAGGAACGTCTGGTGTCCGTCGTCGCGGACGTGGGGGCGCGGATCCGGCCGAGCCTTTCGGCGACGACATCAGGTGAGGTTTCGCGTACGAGTATGGCCCCGGAATGAATCGTGACGTGTGGGGCCGACAGGAATACCCACCATCGACATCGGCGCCCGTGCATACTTGAATCCTGGTGTCATTAGGGGGTTTTCGATGCTGCCAGGAAGTGAGCGCGCTCGGATTCTGATCACAGTGAAGGCTTATCCTGCGCCGTCGGAACGGTACGGCGAGACGGTGTGTGTCGCGGGTGTTCGTATCGACCGACTGCCGCCGACGTGGATACGGCTGTACCCCATGAGATTCCGTGGAATGGGGCAGGAATTTGTGTTCCACAAATACGACATCGTCGAGGTCGACGTTCGGAAACGTCGCGGGGACGATCCACGAATCGAGTCGTATCAACCGGATCAGCAGTCACTGCAGGTCGTCGGGCACGTCGATACGAACGGTGGGCGGTGGACGCAGCGGCGGACACTGATCCGGCCTCTGATCGGCGCGACGTCGACGTGCGAGCTGATTCGCGCGAATCCGAAAGGAGAGATGGCCGTGCCCGCGCCGTCGCTGGGCATGATCAAGCCGATCGTCGACGCCGTGACGGTTGAGCGCGGAAACGGCTGGACACCACAGCAACGGAGGAAGGCGCAAGCGGCGGCAGCGCCGAGTTTGTTCGACGATGCGCCGCCGGTGCTCGAACCGATGCCATATCGGGTCATCTACCGCTATCACTGCACCGACATTGAATGTCCCGGTCATCGGCAGCAGTGCTTGGACTGGGAGATCGGTCAGGCGGGACGGAAATGGCAGCAGACGTACGGCGTTGCCGGAGCTCAGCAGAGGTTACGAGAGAAATGGGAGCAGGAGATCTGTGCTCCTGATCGGGATCTCTACTTCTTCATCGGGAACCAGGCTCTGCACCGTAGGTCGTTCGAAGTGCTGGGCGCGTGGTACCCGAAGGTGAGTTCCAATGCCGAGCCCGACCAGCTGGCCATGCTGTAAGCCGTTGTGTTACAGCTGAATTACTCCGGCTGTGGCATCCTGTACAGCATCGGCGACCATTTGTCTGTGGCATGTGGCGTTATCGTGCTCGAAGCAGAGCAATGCGACCGGGCCCTGCGCCATGAGCGTCCTGATCGAGTGCAGCGCCTCGGCTCCTTCCGGGCTCTCGAGCACATGCGCATATCGGTCACGCGCATCGGCGTCCCCGACGCGGAAACTGTCGCGATTGTCTCGGGGATTGCCAAGCTCCCTGAGATGCACGTAGCGGATGCCGGCCTGGCTCAGGGCCGCCGACAATTTGGTCTTCGACAATCCCGGTTTGCGCGAGATGGGGGTAAGTCGCACGTCCACGACGGTCGCGACGCCGGCCTCTGTCAGAATCGCGACGAGCTCGTCCGCTCGCCGACCCTCGTAACCAACGGTGAACAGGCGATTTCGTGTACTAGCGGGGCTCGCTACAGGCACGTGGTCATACTTGCACGTCGCGCCGGGAGTGGAGTGGTCGGCTCGGTTACCGCGCAGCCCAGGTTGGGCAGGACTCTCGCCAGTCGTCCAGTCATCCTGCGTTGCGTCGCGGACGTAAACAACTCTGCGTCCGGTTTCTCGGGTGTGGGCCCTTCTGAGCACGTGGCCTGGGCCCGCCGGATGGTTATCACCCGCGGCACTGCGGCAACGGCGACACATCTGACGAGTGGCCGGGAACCCGTGCCGTTTGGACGTCGGGCGGCTGTCTGCACCGTAGTTGGGTCTTGCCCGGCATTCGGGCCGGCGCCGCACCTGTCACCCCACAGTTCGATCCCGATCCCATACCTGGGTATGACATGAAACGAGAACCCGACCAATAGCTTTGGTGTATCGAAGTCGCCACACCGACCCACTGAGAAGTGCCCGCCGAATCTCCAGCGAGTCGGGCATCGAGGCCGGGCTGAGGTGGTACCCGCGCCTGCTCTGAGGGAGAACTATGACGACACCGGCCTTGGTCCCACACTCACGCTCGCGGCGCACCGGCGCCGACGGCGATTACGCTCGATTACTTCGTCGTGTCTCCGACGCGGGCTTGATGGACCGCCGTCCCGGCTACTACGTCATTCGGCTCGGCCTCGTCGGGACTGCGTTCGCGGTCGGCTGGGGGGCGTTCGTTCTGGTCGGCGACTCGTGGTGGACGCTCATGGTCGCGGCGTTCATGGCCGTCACGTTCGCTCAGGTCGCGCTGGTTATGCATGATGTCGCGCATCGCCAGGTCTTTCGGCTTCGTCGGCCGACCGAGATCATGGGTCGGGTCGTGGGGAATGCGGGGATCGGGCTGGGGTATGGGTGGTGGCAGGACAAGCACACTCGGCATCACGCCAATCCGAATCATGAGGCGCTCGATCCTGATGTCGCGCCGGACATTCTGGTTTGGTCGCAGCGGCAGGCGCGCGGTAGTCGTGGGTTGCCTCGGCTGATCGGGCGGGCGCAGGCGTTTCTGTTCTTTCCGCTGTTGATGTTGGAGGGGCTGAATCTGCATGTGGCCGGAGTGCGGGCGCTTCGGAGCCGGGCGGTCAAGCGTCGCGTGTTGGAGGGGGCGTTGCTCTTCGGCCACTTCGCTGTCTACCTGGGCGCACTGTTCGCAATCTTGCCTGCCGACAAAGCATTTGCGTTCTTCGCGGTGCATCAGGCGTTGTTCGGTCTATACATGGGATGCATCTTCGCGCCGAACCACAAGGGGATGCCGACCTTCACCGGGGACGACCGGCCCGACTACTTGCGCCGACAGGTGCTGACCTCGCGCAACGTGCGTGGTGGCGCGTTGACCGATATCGCCCTCGGCGGGCTCAACTATCAGATCGAGCACCACCTGTTTCCGAGCATGCCGACTCCGAATTTGCGGCATGCCCAGGTCATCGTCCGTGATTACTGCGCCGAGATCGGCGTGCCGTATCACGAGACGGGGCTGCTCTCCTCGTATCGGGAGGCGCTGAGGCATCTGCATCAGGTGGGTGCGCCGCTGCGCAGCGGTGAGGCCGCCCGCGAAGCCGACGCCCGGGGCGTTGGGTCCAGCGAAGATGCACACCGGGAAGCGGATGAGTGAGCGCCCCGACGCGGGGACCGGGGTGGGTGAACTAAATCGTGCAAACCTCGCCGATTTTTCGAGTTTTCTCGCATTCTTGTGGAGGTTTGCACGGAAAATTCACCTCCCGCGATCCTTCAGCCACCCGAGCCGGGCAGTTCGGGCGCGAACCCGTCGTCGGCTGCGTGACGACAGCCGCCGAATTCCGGCAAGCGCACAATGGGCCGTGCGAGGATCGGAGCATCCAACCACGGGAGATCTGATGACGACACTGGAACAGGCGGTGGAACTCGGTCGTGCCGAGAAGGGGCTTGCCGTCGTCTCCACCCTGAGATCCGATCAGACCATCCAGTCGACGCTGGTCAACGTCGGGATGTTGGCTCATCCTTCGACGGGTGAGCCGGTTCTGGGGTTCGTGACCTACGGCAAGGTGAAGCTCGCGAACCTCCGCGCTCGGCCCCAGGTGAGCGCCACGTTCCGGCAAGGGTGGGCGTGGGCGACGGTGGAGGGGCGGGGTCAGATCGTCGGGCCCGACGATCCGCAGTCGTGGATCGACGCTGAGGGGTTGCGCCGGCTTCTACGTGATGTGTTCACGGCCGCCGGCGGCGAGCACGACGACTGGGACGAGTACGACCGCGTGATGGCCGCGGAGCGCCGCGCGGCGGTTCTGGTCGAACCGACCCGGGTGTACAGCAACGGCAGCTAGTTCGACGAAAGGGATTGGGCCATGCGGGTACTGAGAACCCCCGACGAGCGCTTCGCGGGACTGCCCGACTTCCCGTTCGAACCGCATTATGTCGAGATGCCGGCCGACGACGGGACCACGTTGCGGGTGCACTACCTGGACGAAGGGCCGCCCGACGGTGAGGTCGTGCTGCTGTTGCACGGTGAGCCGTCGTGGTCGTATCTGTATCGGCGGATGATCCCGGTTCTGGTCTCGGCCGGGCTGCGGGCGGTCGCGATCGATCTTGTCGGATTCGGCCGCAGTGACAAGCCGGCGGACCGCGCCGACTACACCTATCAGGCACACGTCGACTGGACCTGGGCGGCGATCGACGCCATCGGCCTCGACCGGATCACTCTCGTATGCCAGGACTGGGGTGGATTGATCGGGTTGCGCCTGGTGGGTGAGCATCCCGAGCGTTTCGCGCGTGTGGTCGCGGCGAATACGTTCTTGCCGACCGGTGATCGCCATCCCGGCGACGCGTTCCTCGCCTGGCAGCGCTTCAGCCAGGACACCCCCGACTTCCGAGCCGGGAAGATCGTCAACGGCGCCTGCCAGACCGAGCTTGCTCCCGAGGTGATCGCTGCCTACGACGCCCCCTTCCCCGACGACACCTACAAGCAGGGCGCCCGCCAGTTCCCGCTCCTGGTTCCGACCAGTCCGGAGGATCCTGCCGCACCCGCGAACCGAGCCGCGTGGGCAGTCCTGGAGACGTTCGAGCGGCCGTTCCTGTGCGCGTTCTCGGACTCGGATCCGATCACGCGCGGCGGAGACAAGGTCCTGTGGTCGAAAATCCCTGGCGCCGCGGCGCATTCACCGGTGACCATCACCTCGGCGGGGCACTTCCTCCAGGAGGACAAGGGCGAAGAGCTCGCTGCAGTGGTCGTCGACTTCGTCCGTGCGACGCCATTGGACGAGTCGCCTGCTTGAGGTAGCCGGATCGGTGGCGTGCCGACTCGACCGCTGCCGCTGTCCGCGTGCAACCGATGGCCACGGTCGGGGGCGCCGGGCTCGTCTACCGGCGTGCGGTGGTGCGGCCACAGAACAGCACATTGCCCGGGATACGCCTGAGGCGTGCCGGTGCAGGAGCTGTGCGATTCTCGTCGGAGCTATCGACGAAAAGCGTTTGCCGACAGAATCATACGACGTTCATGTCGGTCGGATGTGAAGTCCTCCGCCTCTGCGGTCGTCGAAACGCGTCATGAACGATGCGTTCCTTCGCAGGTGTGGCCGATAGCGACGAAGCGGGTGCTGGGTGCGCATGCATCCGTGCGGGATGACCGGCGACCACGCAATGTCGAACTCTACGGTGAACCGCTCGACGGCGGCGCGTACGCGGTGATCCACTACGGTGCGGGTGCGGGATCGCAGCGGCCGAGACCGATTGCGCCGCATACGATCCAAGCGATCATCGACCGCCGTGCGATGCAGCTGGCGTCTCCCTCCGCGTCACGCTGCGGTGCGCGGAAACAGTGCGGACTGCACACGATCCGAGGCGGAAAAGACAAGTTTCCTTGACATTGGATGTCAAACATCCTTAACATTTGTTCGTGGTCGGCGAGCAGCAGGAGCATCCGGTACGTACGCGGCGGCGCGAGTGCCGGATGACCCAGGCGCAGTTGGCGACAACGGTCGGCGTCAGCCGGCAGACCGTGATCTCGATCGAACAGGGCGACTACGCGCCGAGTGTCTATCTCGCACTGCGGATCGCCCGTGCGCTGGGAACGACGGTGGAAGACATTTTCTGGACCGAGGATCTGGAGGGGACATGGCCAAAACCACTGCATTCGAAGACATCTTCCTAGCGCTCGACGAGCCGGCCTGGGGAGACGAACGCGCCCGCGAGGAGTTCTATCGGGGCTCGACCATGGCGCTGTGCGCGACGATCTACGGCTGCTATGCGATCGCGATCGTCGCCGCGGCGGTGGATGCCAAGTGGGTCTCACTCCTGATCTTCGTGCTTCCCAGCCTCACTTCGCTCCTGCTGCTTCGCTATTGCGCGCGGCGCGGCATTGATATGCAGACCCTGCTGAAAGGCTTCCCGCTGCGGCGCAAACGGATCGCCTATGCCACGACGTATCCATTGATCGCCGCATGGCTGATCGTTTTCCTGTGGCGCACGTTGCCGTCGGATTCGTTGCCGCAGAGTCTGTTGGGCGCGGTGGTGGGCGGTGCGATCGGCGCGGGAGTTGCCGCAGCCATCGGCAGACGATTTCGCCGGCGCTCCGCAGCCGAGAATCTGCCGGAGGACGACAGCTTCGACTAGCGCGAGTCGGGCGTCACCACCACGCCGCCTACCCGATCTACACCTTTGAAGCGGGCGGCGACGTGCCCTGGTTCGATCCGAACCGTTCAGAGCTGCGGCTGTCAGCGCGAAAGATCAAGTGCCGCAGCGCGATAACGACCCGGAGGAGTGCTGTATTCGCGCTTGAATGCCTTGGCGAAAGCGAATTCGGAGGTGTAGCCGACTCGTTGGGCCACCGTGTGCAACGGGGTGTCGTCGGAGCGGAGCAAGCGGCCGGCGAGAGTCATGCGCCACCAGGTCAGATAAGCGAGTGGGGACCGGCCGACCGTGGCGGTGAAGCGGCGGGAGAAGGCGGCGCGCGACAGACCGCCGAGGGCACCGAGTTCTTCTACGGTCCAGGGCTTTTCGGGGCTGGTGTGTATGGCGCGCAGCGCGGTGGCGACGGGGCGGTCGGCCAAGGCGGCCGCCCAGCCGTTACGAGGGGTGCCGTCGTCCTCGGTGTCCAACCACCAGGCGCGCAGGATGTAGAGCAGCAATGTGTCGAGCAGGGACGTCACGATGGCGTCCGAACCGGGCTGAGACTCTTCGAGTTCGGTGCCGAGTAGTTCCACCGCCGCACGCAGGGAGCGGTGGGTGCCGACTCTGGGGCGTAGATGGACCACATCGGGCAGATCGGTGAGCAGGGGATGGGCACGCCGACGATCGAGTTGGTATGCGCCGCACAGTAATAGCGTGATGGGCGCGCCCGGTGTGTGCGGGTCGGGTGCGGGTGGTGGCCAGGATCCGTCGGGTCGCGGGTTCACCGCTCGCAGCGGCGCGGTCGGATCGCTGGCCAGTGCGTGGCCGCGGCCGTGCGGCAGGAAGACGATATCGCCGGGGCCGAGCGGAGTCGGCTCGCGGTTCTCGAGGATCAACCATGCCGAACCTTGCAGCACGACATGGAATCCCGTGCCGTCCGACGCGGGGAAACGCATTCCCCACGGGGCCGACTTGTGCTGGCGCGAGGAGTGTGGACGCCCGGTTCGCATCGTCGCGACGGCATCGCTGAGTACGTCCAAGCCCATATCCGCATGGTAGACGAAATCCTGGTAGCGAGACGAACGGACATTTCCGCAAGACTTTCACGCATAGATCATCTCTCCGCTGGTGAATAGCGTCAGTGACATGACAACCGACGCGATTACCGCACGCACCGTCGTCTTCCACGAACTCGGTGATCCCGAGGTATTGACCATCGAAAATCTCGACCTGCCGGCGCCCGGACCGAAGGAGGTACTCATCCGCATCGAAGCGCTCGGACTCAACCGGGCGGAGGCCTTGTTCCGGGCCGGCACCTACTACTACCTGCCGACACTTCCGGGATCCCGGCTCGGCTACGAATCCTCCGGAGTGATCGAGGCCGTCGGCGACGGCGTCACCGAATACGCTGTTGGAGACAAGGTCTCGACGGGCCCGAACATCGAGATGAGCTCGGCCGGAGTGTATGCCGAGCGGGTGGTGCTGCCGGTGGAGTCGGTGGTCCCGCGTCCGGAGGGCCTCGACGCGGTCACCGGTGCGGCCACCTGGCTGACCTACTCCACCGCATACGGCGGCATGATCGAAACCGGAGGCCTGCGTCCGGGCGACCACGTCCTGATCACCGCGGCGTCCAGTGGCGTCGGTATCGCGGCACTGCAGACCGCTGCCCGCATCGGCGCCATCCCCATCGCGGTCACCCGAACGGGCGAGAAGAGCCGATACCTGCTCGACAACGGAGCAGCACACGTCATCGCCTCGGCCGATACCGATGTCGTGGCCGAGACGCGACGCATCACCGACGGCGTCGGCGCGCAGGTGATCTTCGACGCCGTCGGCGGGCCCGGCCTGGCTGAATTGAGCACGGCCGCAGCGCATAACGGCACGGTCGTCGTTTACGGCTGGCTCGACCAGCGCCCGATGGCCATGCCCATGAACTGGCCGCTCCGAATCCTCGGCTACGCCAACATGGAACTGTCGGTCACCGCCGACGGCCGCCGCCGCATCAATCACTGGATCGCCTCCGGCATCCGCGACGGTGTGTTCCGCCCCCACGTCGGCGCGGTCTTCGATGGCCTCGACAGTATCCGCGAGGCCCACCGCCTCATGGAGTCCAGCACCCACACCGGCAAGATCGTCGTCAAACTCTGAGAAGCCGTTCGTTTCGCCCGCCGCAGGATTTTCCCGGCCAGCGTGACCGGGGCGCTCCGAAGCACCCCGGCTTCGGCAAACTGGTGCGGTGTGTGACGTGCCGGTTGCGCTGCAGGTCGGCGCGGGGACGACGCAGGTGACCGGCATGGCGGGGGCAGATATCTGCCCGCAGCCCTTCGAATTGTGGGCTGGACGCCACACAGGGATTGGGTGATCGTCGTAGGGGTGGGCGGAGAGAACACTGCGGGAGAGCAACGCCGGTTCGGCCTCCGCGCATGGTGGTTGGGCCCTGCTCTCGTGCTCGTCGCGGCGGTGGTCTTCCGCGGCTGGTGGTGGGAGCTGTGCGTGCGGTGGTCGCGCGGCCCGCTGCCCGAAGCGAATCTTCTGCTCGGACATTCGGTTCTTTTCTGGGGTCGTCTCGGGAAAAGTCTTCAGTTCGTGGCCGGCCTGCCAGTGATCTTCGATCTGATCGGCGCTGCCGCGTTGAACGAATTCGGTAGACGGCACGTGAAGCGTCTGAGTAGAGCGAAAAACAGAATCACGGCAACCCGCGACGCGGCCCGGTTACTCGAACGCCTGCGCGCACTGGAGTGTCGCGTGAAGTCGGACCTTACGGTAGGGCAACGAGGACGCGATACTCCGGAGTACGAGTCGCTGCTGGCATCGCTGGTCGAGACATTCGACGGCGAGCTCATCTGCGCATCGTGCAGATATGCCATGCCCCCGGTCTCGGTCGCCGACGACATCGTGGTCGTCGGGCCGGATCCGGTTGTATACAAATGGGAATGTCAGCATGGCCAAAAGATTTTCGAGAGCCGGGTCGAAGCGGCTTTCGTCAACACGCTGGACGGAAGCGAGAAAACAGCGTGGCGTAATGCCGAATACGTCGACCGGCGGGTGGAGCGAATCGGCTCGGTCCTGCTGGGAGTCCTCGTCCTCGCCGCCCCGACTTATCTCATCGCCCAGTGGACGGTGGGATCGCACCTGCCAGGGCTCATGGTGGCGATCGCGATCGGGCTGGTGATACTCGCGCCGTTGACGTACCTGACCACGCAACCCGATCAACGTCACCGTGCCGGGGCTGTTCTGGCGTGGCTCTGGGCCGTCGTGTGCTGGCTCCCGGTCCCGATAACTCGTTCGATCGTCTGGGTCATGCACCGCGAACATCCGGCCCATCCTCTGCGCTGGATTGCTTTGGGTCTGTTCATCTTCGGCTCGCTGCTCGACCTGCTGGCCAGCTAGGTCGAAGGCTTACAGCGGCCGGTCCGGTCCTCGAGGGCGCAACGACGCGATCGATGTCGTAACCGGGAAAACCCACGACTGAAAGCTCGACCGTATCGGAATGTGGAACCGCGCGTTCTGGGTCGCGAATCTGCCGGAGACACTGGGGATTCGGCGGTGCACCCCGATTTCTGCCTCGGAGTAGCCTCGTCGCAGGAGGGGGCAGGCGAAAGGCGAAATGCATGTCCAGCGGGAATGGGAATATGTTCAGCGTCTACGGGCGAATGACCGCCCTGCCCGGGCGGCGTGACGAGTTGATCGCGGTGCTTCTCGCCGGATTTCGCGCCGGCGGTGACGATAGCGGCCTGCTCCACTACAGCATCAACACCGCATTCGACGACCCGGACACGATCTGGCTGACTCAACTGTGGCGCGATAAGGACGCACACGACGTCACCACCCGTTCCGAGCCGGTCGCCGCGGTCTCCCGCCAGGTTCCGCCGCTTCTTGCTCGGCAGCCTGACGGGACCTACGGCCACACCGTCCATGTGGGCGGTCGGCGCACCGAGGGGTGATCATTCGGCGCCCTTGCCCCGGCCTCTTCGACGGACCGAATCCCGTGATCAGTGCCCGCGGCAGGAGCCGCGCGCGACTCCCCGGCCATCTTCCAACTGTCATTACCAAATGCTGTTCCGACGCATAGTTTTTGGATTGGATATGAAGACTCGAGGGGGCTGGCTGCTGTGTTGAGCTGGGATGAATTCGGTTCAGCTCTGGCCGAGGAGTTGGCGGCGCTGCCGGTTGGCGCGCTGGTGGTGATTGACGAAAGAGGTGAGTCCGGTCGCTACGTTCAGTTCGTTCACGTTGACGACAACCTGTATGCCGAGCTGATGAGCGACCGGAATCCCGCCCTCACGCAGGTGCAGGCACCTGAGCAATGTCAGCTGATTGCTGGACTCGGATGGCGGGCGCCCGGCACTAGTCCGGAAGGTAATCCGAATTGGTGGACGGAGCTGAAGTGTCCGATCCGGACGGCGGACTATCGCCGCCTGGCCGGGATGGCGGTCTCAGGCCTGCGGGATGGGTTGGGGATGTCGAGCCCGGCGGACCTGACCTACCGAGCATGGAACTCTCTTGACGGCAACCTTCCGTTGGAAATGTCCGGTCTGGATATCGCCTGGGTTCCGGAACCGCCGCTAGGGCAGGGTGCGGCGGGGCCACCAGGCGCTGACGACTCTCCGTTGATCTCCCTCGGTCCATCAGCACTTCGGGAAGAGGGCG
The DNA here is from genome assembly GCF_000308375.1 of Nocardia aobensis NBRC 100429. Classification (GTDB taxonomy): domain Bacteria; phylum Actinomycetota; class Actinomycetes; order Mycobacteriales; family Mycobacteriaceae; genus Nocardia; species Nocardia aobensis. Next base: position 17,285 of record NZ_BAFQ01000066.1, read on the forward strand.
CCTCGGACGAAGCGGCCAATAGCTCCAAGCCGAGTGCCCTTGCACGCGAAAGTATTTGGGAGCCGCCCCCGCTTCCTGGCGACTCGACCTCGGTCGGCGGTAGTCGCAACGACCATCGTGCCTCCTGGGACTACCTCAGGCCGCCACCGTTCAACCCTCCTGCGCCGCCGGCCGACCGGTCGGAAATGACGTCGTCGGAACTCGTCGAGTTCGTCCGATGGATCCGGAACCTGTCGTGGGGCTGGAACATCTACGACATCGGGAGCGTGATCACTGCTGCCGGACTCACCGAATTCGTGGACCTGAACCCGGACGGCATTGCGTTTACCAGCAAGTACAGCACCGGACGTTCCTATCTCGACTTCTACGGCGATAGGGTCGCGTACTTCGACGCACCCGTCGCCAACCTTCCGGAGTTCGAACACGATGGCACCCGCCTTACCGATGCCATGGCGCGGATGACTGACGCACTGACCGACGAATACGGTAAGCCGATACAACTCCCCGCACCGGTCGGCCTGGAGAAGTACGGGCCGTACATGGAGTGGGTGGGCGCCGAAAACACGGTGACGTTGTCGCGTGACGCGCTGTCCGTGCGGGCGGTGTTCCGACTCAACGAAGGCGCAACGGTCGTGTGTGGCGAGGACGAGCATGCGCGCCGGGTCGCCCTGCCTGGCAGACCGCTGACCGGCGAGGACTTACGCCTCCGCTGGACGGGGAGCGACTCTTCGTAGTTGTTCGTCGGATGGTCGATCTGGAACGCCCCACAGATTGGACCTATCCAGGGAATAATTGGCGAAGTCGTTGCGTGACAAGGCATGTGAATGACGGGGGTGGTGTGATGAACGACTATCTGTCTCTACTTCCATCGACTTTGCAGTGGATTTCCAGGCAGCTCGACTCGGTGTCGCCGACACCGTGGCCTCTGTGGATCGGTGGGTTGTTTCCGGTCTACGTCGCCGTCGTATCGGTGTTGCTCTGGTTTCTGCGCGGGTCGGTGTGGCCGGTTCAGTGCGCTTATCCGCGGACGAGCAAGGGGTGACCGTGCCGCAATTGGGTGCCGGGCGAGTGGATGCGCTGTCGTCACCACAATCGCCGTGTCAGATATCGCTACGGGCACGAGGTGGTGAAACTGCAACGCTGGCAGACCCTGACCAGGGGAAACAAGATCGTGGACCGGCCGGAGGTCGGAGTGGGAGCGCTGAGGCTGCGCCCTGCGAATGCGACGCTGCTGTACGAGAAAGGTTACGCCCGACCGCCTTTGGCGGTGGTTCGGCTGCTGCCGGACAAGCTCCGTGCTGGGCTGCGACGACTCGGTGAGGCGCGCTGGAGAAAGGCGGCGCCGCCTGAGAAAGCTGCGCGGCCCGGCCACCAGCCCTACGAATCGATTGCTACGGAACGGCGGACCGATATCGCGGAAGGGCTGAACCAGGTGGTCCGGGCGACTCAGTTGCGACGATCGCCTTCTGCCTCGCCATCGTTTTCACCATTGTCGCGACTATGCTCCGAGACACCGCGCAAACCGTTCTCCAATATGTGGCGACGCTGGGGTTCGTGTTGGCCTGGGCTGCAACGAGTGCCGGACTTTACGGGCGAAGCGAAACCTGGCTCAAAGGCGCGTGCCTCAAGTCTCTGAAGTGGTGGGCGGGTATCTTCGTGCCGGTGGGGCTACTGAATCTTGCCTTCACGGTCATGAACAAATCCCCCGCATAATGACACATACCCAGTGATCGGCGGCCCCGCATCGCGCGGGGTGCTGTGGCGGGGGAGGGGCCTGTCGACCGACTGTCGAGTCGCCGTTCGCCACCAGGCAGGCCCCCAACCCGGTGAGACCGTCGACCTCAGGAATCAGCCTGTGTCTCTCGGCGATGGATCCGCGCAGAAGCTGAGGCGGAGGTGACGAGGAATCGTGTCGCAGCCATTCGTTCTGTGATATTCGAGGGCGAGGCTGATCGAGCAACCCACGACTAAAACCGCCCATTCGTGGTAGCCGGGGTATATGGCCACGCACGTGAACGAAAGGGAACGGAAGTACCAGTTGCCGATCACGGGTGGGGTGCCGCTGGATGATGTGCCCGGTATGACCCTGGACCCGCTGAGCGAGGAGCAGGTACTGGACGCCGTCTACCACGACACCGCGGATCTGCGGTTGGCGCACAAGGGAATCACGCTTCGGCGGCGGACCGGTGGGGAGGATGAGGGGTGGCATCTGAAGTTGCCGGTGGGGGAGGATACCCGTGAAGAGATTCAGGTCCCGCTGGGGCGCGGGGGCAAGTCGGCGCCGCAGGAGCTGACCGACATGCTCGCGGGGATCACCCGGGGCCGGCCGCTCGCGCCGGTGGCGCATATTCGGACGAAACGGCGGAAATGGCGGCTTTCCGACGATCGGGGCGCGGTCGCGGCGGAGATCGTCGCCGACAGTGTGTCGGGTCAGACCCTCGGTGAGTCGTCGTCGGTGATGTCGTGGGAGGAGATCGAGGTCGAGTTGACCGGCGGTGGTCCGGATGTGTTCGACACCGTCGAGAAGAGACTGGGCAAGCCGTCGGACGCGCCGCCGAAGGCGCTGCGCGTCCTCGGTGTCCGTACGACGCCGCGTCCACCCGAGCGGGGTCTGCAGGGCTATATGCGCAAGCAGGCGGACAAGATGATCGAGCAGGACATCCTGATCCGGCGCCGCAGCCCCGACTCGATCCACCAGATGCGGGTCGCCGGTCGTCGGCTGCGCAGCATTCTGCAGGCCTTCAAGGGCTCGCGAGATCTGCGCAACGAGTTGAAGTGGCTCTCCGGTGTCCTCGGCGATATGCGTGATCTCGAGGTTCTGCACGACCACCTCGTCGCGGAGGTCAGGGCCCTGCCGGACGAACTGGTGATCGGCGAGGTACGCCGGCGGCTGACCGAGTCGTTCGTCCCACGCCGATCGGCGGCCCGCACCGACGTGCTCGAGGCGCTCAACAGCGAACGATACTTCGCGCTGCTGGACTGCCTGGAAACCAGTCACCGACTCCCGCTGCACCGCAAGAAGGGCAAGGGGCTGCGCAAGACCCGCCGCCGCGTCGACCGTGCGTTCGACGACATCGGGCGGCTCGGCACCGATCGCGGCCTGCACGAGGTGCGGAAGGCGGCGAAACGCACCCGCTACGCGGCCGAGGCGACCGGCAAGAAGAAGCTGGCCCGCCGCATGAAGAAGTTGCAGAAATCCCTCGGCGTCCACCAGGACGCGGTCGTCGCGCGCGCCGAGGTGCGCACCCTCGGTGTCCAGGCGCACCTGTCCGGGGAGAACGCCTTCACCTACGGATTGCTGTACGGCAGGGAGGTACAGCGCGCCGAGAAGGTGCGGCAAGCGCTGCGGCTCGGGGAGCGATAGGTCACCTATCAGACGTCGGTTTGCGCGAAGCGGGCGATGGCTCGGGCGATCGCTTCGCTCATGGCGGGGCTGCCGGTGTGGCCTGAGTCGTCGATGACGTGCAGGCGGGCCTCGGGCCAGACTTTCGCCAGTTCCCAGGCGGTTTCCAGGGGCGCGCTGAGATCGAGGCGGCCGTGGATCAGTTCACCGGGGATTCCGGCCAGGCGCCCGGCCTCGCGCAGCAGCACGCCCTCGTCGAGCCACGCCGCGTGCGCGAAGTAGTGGGTGCAGATCCGGACGAAGGTGAGCATGGCCGCGTCCGGCTTGGCGCTGTATTGCCCTGGGCGGCCCAGGGATTCGTGGGCGATCACCGCGTCTTCCCAGCGGCACCACTCGATCGCGGCGCTGCGGCGCACCTCCGGGTCCGGGTGTTCGAGTAGTCGCCGGTAACCGTCGACCAGGTCACCGTCGCCGGGCAGCCCGGCACGGAACCGCTCCCACTCGGCAGGCAGCAGCTGTGCGACACCCCGGTACAGCCAGTCGATTTCGCGGCGGCGGGTGGTGGTGATGCCGACCAGCACGATCCCGGTGACCCGCTCCGGGTACCGCTCGGCGTAGGCGAGGATGAGCGTCGAACCCCAGGATCCGCCGTACAGCAGCCAGCGGTCGACGCCGAGATGGGTGCGCAGCCGCTCCATATCCGCGATGAGGTGCTCGGTGGTGTTCACCGACATGTCGGTGTCCGGGTTGGCAGCGCTCGGAATGCTCCGGCCACAACCGCGCTGGTCGAACTGCACGATGCGGAAGATGTTCGGGTCGAACGATTTTCGTGGACCGGGACTGCTCCCGCTGCCCGGTCCGCCGTGCACCACCAGTACCGGCCGGCCCGCGGGGTTGCCGCTGGTGCACCAGTACACCTGATTTCCCTGGCCGACCTCGAGCAGGCCGTCGGCGTACGGGTCGATCGGGGGGTAGGGGGGCACGGTTGCCGAGGTTAGCGGAACAGCGGGGCCGGCGTCGACGACTCAGTCGGGGATCAGGGCATACACCTGCACGACGAATTCCTGCGTCGTGCCGGACGGGTCGGCGATGTAGAAACCGCGGCGCGACAACGACTTCCGTTCCAGCGGCATGCGGGTTCTGCCACCGGAGACGATGTTCGAGAGGACGCGCTGGTCGTAGTTGGCCCGGACGTCGACCATCACGCTGAACTTGATCACTTCGGTGCCGGGGCCGGTCCGCCAGAGCAGTTCTTCCGCTTCCGCCGGCACGGACGCGAACGAAAAGTTGTCACTCGCTCGCGCCTTCTGATTGCGCCGGGGTTGTGGATCCGACCGGACTTCGGCGACCAAGACCTCTCGCATCGCTGCCCTCCCTGTATGTCTTGTGCCGCTTCGGGGATGTCCTCGAATCTTAGCGGCTACGGCTGTCCGATCCGCCGGTTCGTGATGTCATCGGTGTCGTGGGACCGCGCGAGGGCGGATGAGCGTCCCGGATTCGTACTCCTCCATCGCGTGAGCCAGCCAGCCCGCCGTTCGCGCGACGGCGAAGATGATCTCGCCCGCACCGGGAATCATGCCGAACACCGTGGCGAGAACGCCGAGGCCGAAATCGCTGTTGACCGCGGGTAAGCGCCGGTGCCGCAGTTCAGCCGAAATTGCCTCGGCCACAAGCAGAACCGGATGATCCGGTGCGAGCGTGCGGATCGCATCGACCAGGTAGGTGCCGCGTGCGTCGCCGGAGCGGTAGACGGCGTGGCCGGCGCCGGGAATGCGTTCACCGCGACGCAGACGCTCGTCCAGCGCCGTGGGTACGGCGCGGGGGTCGGTGATATCGGCGAGCATCCGCTCCACCGCCAGCGAGGCGCCGCCATGCATGGGACCACCGAGAACCCCGAGACCGCAGCCGACGACGGCGTACGGGTCGGCGTGCGCCGACGCCGCGATCCGGGCCGCGAAGGTGGAGGACGCCAGCTCGTGATCGGCCAGCAGCACCATTGCCGCGCACAGTATTCGCAACTCGTCGTCATCGGCGGGCGCGGTGGCGGACAGTCGTGACCAGAGCATCGCGGCGGCGGAGCGGCCGACCGGGAGGGACAGCTGCGGGAGGGCCCCGATCATGCCGGCGATCACGGCGCGCGCGATGGTGACCACGGTCGCGCGATCGCGGTGGAAACGCAGCGGATCGCCGACGGCCAAGGTGGTGACGATGAGTTGCAGCCGGTCGATCGGCAGCAGGCCCTCGGGCAGGCCGGCCTGGGTAGCGCGGGCAGCTGCCACCGCCTTCTCGGAGGCTTTCCAGGGGCCGCTGTCGGTGAGGTCCCCCTCCCACAACCACTCGGCGACGGCCTCGAAGCTGTGCGATGCGGCCAGTTCGACGGCGTCGCGACCGCGGAAGTACGGCCGGTCGGCGCCCAGGGTGGTGATGCGGGAGGCGATATCGATTTCGGTCGGCGCGGGCTTACGGCGCGGTTTACCCCGCCGGGCCAGCTCCTCGATCTCCGCCGGATCGAACAGGCTGCGCCGCCGGACCGGGTCGTAGCGACGTTTCAGCACCCCGCGGCTGACGTAGGCGTACAGGGTCGCTGGCTTCACCCCGAGCCGTTCGGTCGCGTCGGCGGTGTCCATCCACTCCATGGGTTGACCATAATCAATATTGATTACGGCTGTGCGGCGGCGCACAGTTCACTCATGCATCTGGTATCGCAATTCGAGTTGCAAGCCAAGGCCTGCGACAAGCTCGGTTCACCGCTGTACGGCTCCCTGCTGCGCGACATCGCGCGCGATATCGACGATCGCGGACCCTGCGCCGCGGTTCTGGAGGGCTACGAGGACATCGACTTCGATTCCGCGGTGCCGTTGCGCTTGCTGGCCGGCGTGCACGCCTTGGTATTGTCCGGCGCCGCAAGCGATCTCGCTCCCTTCTATCCGAGCTCGGGAGCGTCGGTGCGGGCCCACGATCCCGCCGGCGCGTGGGCTCCGTTCCGGCAGGTCGTGGCCGATCGGGCCGAGTGGATTCGCGACTGGCTGACTCGTCCGCCGCAGACCAACGAGGTCGGGCGGGCCGTTCCGCTGCTGGCCGGGCTGCTCGCGGCGGTCGATGCGATGCCGCTGCCGATCCGATTGCTCGAGCTGGGTGCCAGCGGCGGACTCAACCTGCGCGCCGACCATTTCCGCTGGGACAGTGGCGATATCGGCTGGGGGCCGCAGGATTCACCGGTCACGATCGCGGACGCGTGGCGGGGGCCGGTCCCGCAGTGGCTGGCCGGTGCGGTGCGACGCCATCCGCAGGTCACGGTCGTCGAGCGACGCGGGTGCGATCCGACGCCGCTGGATCCGTTGTCGCCGCGCGACGCGCTCGCATTGCGTGCCTATGTCTGGCCGGATCAGCAGGCGCGGGCGGCCCGGCTCGACGGAGCGTTGCGACTGGCGGAGAAGATCCCCGTCGATATCGCCGTGACCGGGGCCCGGGACTTCCTCGCCGGCATCGAGGTGGAGCCCGGCACGCTGACCGTCGTGTGGCATTCGGTGATGCGTCAATACGTCGGCAAGGACGAATGGCAGGCGGTCTCCGCCGAGCTGGACCGGCTGGCTGCCGCCTCGCGCGCCGACGCCGGATTCGCTTGTGCGGCTTTCGAACCCCAGAACAACTCCGACGATCGCAACGGCTTCCGGCTCACCGTCCGGATCGGCGACAACGAGCCGGTGATCCTCGCCCGTGCGATGCCGCACGGCGTCCCCACGTTCGCCTACCCGCTCGACGATCCCGGCACGGTGTAGTGGTGGGAGACGGCACGGCCGGCCCCTTCGGCAGGGCGATGCGGCGCTCGGTGCAGCGCGGCCGCCGCCCATTCCCCGGCTGCACCCCTCCGGCAGCCGAGGAGGCGGCTGTTCCATTGAACGGGAAATACTCAGGCCCCGTGAGTGTTTCGCACCGAATGATTCGCGTGAATGACATCCGCGGCGTCCCAGCGGTCCTTCGCGGCTACCCATCGCGGCAGGTCGGAGCCGAACAGGCGCTCCGGGGCCGCTGCGCTTTCGGTGAAGCTGCTGATGTCACGATCCGATCGGACGGTGGCGACGGCAGCCGTCAGCGCCCGGAACCCGGTTGCGGCCGCTTCGGCCGCGCCCGGGGCGGGAACGACGGCGACGGCGAACAGGAGTGCGGCGGATCCGCGGGTCGGGCTCGCTTCGGTGCGGTCGAGGGCGCCGCCGAGGTGGCGCAGTTCGATCGAGGTGAGTGTGTCGGCGGGACCGTCGGTCACCGCGGTGACGATCGCGTCCACCACCTCCGCGGGGAGCGTCCGGAGCAGCGCGCTGCGCCCGAGTGCCGGGACCGGAACCGGCGGATCCATATGCAGACCGGCGAGCGTCGACGGTGCGACGACATCGAATGTGTCGACAAGCGGGGACAATTCACGTAGCGGCGCGAGCAGATCGTGTGCCGTCGCCGCGTCGGCTTGTATCACGGCCTCGATGATCGCGAAGGCCCGTCCGGCGAACATCGGTGGGGCGTCGGGAGCGTCGGGGAAGCGCAGTACTCGTACCACGGAGGTCACGGTTTCGGGCATCGTCGCGGTCCATGCCGTCCAGGCGTGGAAGATGTCGCGGGTCGATTCGACCGGCCAGAACAAGGCGCCCGCGACCACGTCATCGATGGCGTGCAGTCGCAGTGTGAGCGCGGTGATCACCGCGATATCGGCGCCGGCGAGGGCCGAATCGAACAGGTCGTCGCCGGCGCGAACACGGCGGATCACCCCGTCGCCGGTCACGAGTTCGAGTTCGAGAACCGAGGCTCGGGCGGGGCCGTGTGAGCGCGCGAACCAGCCGAGGCCGCCGCCCAGCACGAGGCCGACCACGCCGACGTCCGCGGCGAAACCGCCGACCGGTACGAGGCCCGCGGATGCCGCGGCGGCCGTGAGATCGGCGCAGCCGGCGCCGGCGTCGACCTGTGCGATGCGTGCGTCGGCGTCGATCTCGATCCGGTCGAGTGCGCCGGTGCGCAGCAGGATCGTGCGTGTGAGGTCGCCCAGCGGGGTGGCGTTGTGGCCGGTGCATTGCGGCGCGACCCGCAGTCCGAGCGCTGCGGCGGCGCGGACGGTGAGTGCCACGTCGTCGGTGGTCGCCGCGGTCACCACGGCGATCGGTCGCTGGTCGGCCAGCAATTGCCATGCGGCGCGGGCCTGATCCCATTCGGCATCCGCGGGTCGGATGAGGGTGCCGGACAGTGCCGCCGCGAGGTCGTCGAGGCCGCGAAAGATGTTCGGTAACCCAGCGTTTCGATCGGCGACGCCGGGTCTGCTGTTCGCGCGGCGGAGGGCTTCGTGTGGGAGGGTCATGATTTCTCCTGTTGGGTTGCGGTCCGAAAAGGTGCGACGGATCGTCCGGCCTGCTGCGGAAAGTGTGGGTCGGATGAAGCGAAAGATCATGTGGTCGAGTAGAACTGGCCTTGTGCGGCGATGTGAGATATGTGGTGCCTTGCGATGATCGGTTTGTCGCAGGTTGCACGGCTGGACGGGCAGCATCGGCCGTGGTGATTCAGGGCGGTTTCGAGCCGGGAGTCCTCGCGAAAGGATCGTCTACGTCCGGGCGCGGGCCGGCGCTTCTGAGGCGGGAGAAGAGGATTGGGAAGCAAGCGGGGGACAGTACGAGTGGCGGACGCGTAAACCGCGTGGGGTTCTCAGTCCGGTCGGCTGGGCGTCGAGCGACCGGATCCAGCTTCCGAGGCTGATTACTCCGGTATTTCACCGACTCGTAGCAACCAGGTCCGCGCCGCCATGGCCGGTGATCTCGAACGCCGCCACCTCGACTTGATAACCGGACGCCGGTAGCTCTACGCCCGCTGCCGGCCGGCGGACCGCACAGCGTCGGCGATGATGTCATGCACGGCGTCGGGACCGGGCGACCGACGAATCGAGTCGCCGATCTCCTTGGCGCGCAGACGATAACGCTCGTCGGTAAGCGCGGTGCGGACCGCGGCGGCGACCTTGTCCGGCGTGGGATTGTCGGTGCGCAGGTCGATGCCCACGCCGGTCCAGGCCACTCGCGCACTGACCTCCGCCTTGTCCTCGGTGCGGCCCGCGATCACGATCGGTACGCCGTGCTCGAGCGCGTAGTGCACCCCTCCGTAGCCTCCGTTGGTGACGAAGACGTCGGTCTGCGGCAGCAACCGGTCGTAGGGAAGGAATTCGGCGACGCGCACATTGGCGGGCAGGTCGTTCGGCAGTGTGTCGACCGGTCGTCCGCCGGTGCTGACCACGACGATCACATCGTCGTGGGCGAGTGCGCGCACCGTGGGTTCGATCAGATTCCATTCGCCGGTGGCGACCGTGCCCTGTGTCACGTGCACGACACGGCGGCCGGCGAGATCGTCCCACCACTCGGGCACCGGGATCGCCGACGGCCGCGACCGGGCCACCGGCCCGACGAAATGCACGGTGTCGGGCAGGCCGCGGCGCACGTACTCGAATTCGGGGACGGTGAACTGCACGATGTGGTCGGCTCCGGCCGGCCAGTCGAGGAAGAACCGCGGCAGTGCGCGACCGGTCTCGGCGCGCGCGATCTCGTTCGCGAAGCGCTGAACGGGAGCGAACACGCCCTTCTCCGCGCCGAGGGTGAGTACCGCGTTGCGCAGGCGCCCCAGCGGTCCGCGCATCGGTGCGATCCCGAGACCGAACGGCGCGACGTCCGGATGCTTCAGCGCGAGCGGCAGAATGCCCAGATTGACCAGCAGTGGCCGTTCCGCGCGCGGAATACCGCTGAACACCGCGGCGGCGGCGAACATCGACTCGGCGAGAACGGCATCCGTGGGCTCGGCGGCGAGGGCCTCGCGGACCGCTCGCAGCTGGGCGGGCACCGGACGGAGGAAGATCTCGATCATGTCGTAGCGAATCCCAGCGGGGCCCGACAGTCCGCGACGGCCCGGGAAGGCCGCGTCGATATCGCGATCGTCGTAGTCAGCCTCGGGTGGAAGGGGCAGGAATTCGGCGCCGGTGGCCAGGACGTCGTCGCGGAAGCGGGTGCCGGTGAGGAACCGCACGCGGTCACCTGCGGCGATGAGTGCCTCCGCGACGGACAGCAGAGGCGTGACATGGCTGCGCACGGGTGTGGCGGTCAGGAGAACGGAGGTCATGGGCAGGTCTTCCCGAGTGTGAAGCGAAGTAAGATTGGTGACACCAATGAAGTATTAACTACCTCGCCGGGGTAGTCAATTAGGAATTGAGATGAGCGACAAGACCGCAACACGGACCTATCGATCCGCCCTGCGCAGCGAACAGGCCGCGGCCACCCGCCGCCGTGTGCTCGAGGCCGCGGCCGCCTGCTTCGTGGAGCGCGGCTACAGCGGCACGTCGCTGTCCGATATCGGGTCGCGCGCCGGAGTGTCGACCGAGACCGTGAAGGCCAACGGCCCCAAGCGCAATCTGCTGCTGGGCGCCTTCGAGCAGGCCTTCGCGGGAGAAGAGGGGGAGGCGCCGGTATCGGACAGCGATGCCGCGGCCGAGGTCAACGCCATCGCCGACCAGGAGGGTTTCCTGCGGGCGGCCGCCGGGTTCGTCGCCGCGGCCAACGCCCGCACCAGCGTGCTGTGGACGGAGTTCCTGAGCGCCGCGAACGCCGATACCGCCGTCGCCGAGGCGCTGGCCGGACTGCTGACGCGCCGCAAACAGGACTACCGCAACGTGATCGGCATGTTGCTCGAACGCGGAATAGCCCGAGACGGCATCGATCCCGAGACCGCGGCCGACGAGCTGTCCTTCCTCTGGTCGCCCGAAAGTCACCAGCAGCTCGTGCTGCAGGGCGGATGGAGTATGGAACGCTACGAACAGTGGCTCGTCGCCGCTGTCCGGCGCCAATTCGGCTGAGGTTCGAAAGCCATTGCTGTGCAGTGATCTTCGAGTCGGGATCGGGTTGCGTTTCGATAACGTCTGCTGCCGCGGCGATTACCGGCGATGAATTCCGGGGACCGGATCCGTCTATCTCTTCGAGGCCATACGTCTCGTGGAGATAGGAGGGCGCGATGTCGTCAACTGACCGGGAGCCGACCGAGGCAGGGCGTTACGCGGAGCATCCGACCGTGAAAAACCTTGCCGTCCAAAGGCGAAAGGCACCCGATCCGGTGCTGACCGCCGCGCGGCTGCGCGAGATCTGTCTCGCCGCCGGTGCCGACGACGTGGGCTTCGTCTCCGTCGAGGATCCGAAGGTCGCGGAGGAGCGCGAGCACGCGCGCGGCATCCTGCCGTCCGCCCGCACCTTCGTGGCCTTCTGCATCCGGATGAACCGCGACAATCTGCGCAGCCCGATGCGTAGCCTCGCCAATGCCGAATTCAACCATGCCGACGACGAGTCGAACGTGGTGTCGCGGCGCATCACCCGGGCCCTCGAGGAGGCCGGCTATCGCGCGGTCTACCCGGCGCCCGGCTATCCGATGGAGGTCGAACAGTTCCCGGGACGGATATGGGTGCTCGCGCACAAGGTGGTGGCCGAGGCCGCGGGCCTGGGCGTCATGGGCATTCACCGCAACGTGATTCATCCGAAGTTCGGCAACTTCATTCTGCTCGGCACCGTGGTGACCGACGCCGTCGTCGACGAGCCGAGTACGGCACTGGACTTCAGCCCGTGCCTGGAATGCAAGTTGTGCGTCTCCGCGTGCCCGGTCGGCGCGATCACCAACGACGGTGGTTTCGATTTCCAAGCCTGTTACACCCACAACTATCGGGAGTTCATGGGCGGCTTCACCGACTGGGCCGAAACCGTCGCCGACAGCGCCGGCCGCGACGACTACCGCGAGCGCGTGACCAGGGGCGAGTCGTTCTCGATGTGGCAGAGTCTGTCGTTCAAACCCAACTACAAGGCCGGCTACTGCATGGCCGTATGCCCGGCCGGTGAAGACGTGATCGGTGCCTTCATCGACGACCGGAAAACGCATCTGGACGAGGTGGTGCGTCCGTTGCAGAACAAATCCGAAACCGTCTATGTGCTACCGGGATCCGCGGCCGAGGAACATGTGACGCGCCGGTTCCCCAACAAGACGCCGAAGCCGGTCGGCAACGGTTTCGGCGACGAGGTCAACGATCTGCTCGATCAGATCGGGCCGCGCCCGCGGCGGGGGAATACCTCGGAATGACTTATGCGCGTTTACGCAGCTGCCCCAGCAGCGGCAGCATCGACACCACGACGATGACCGCGACCGCCGGCAGCAGATATTTGTCGACATTCGGCACCGACGCCCCTAGCCAATAACCCAGCAGGACCAGACTCTGCGACCACACGATCGCGCCGACGATCTGCCACAGCGTGAACGTGCGGGTGGGCACGTCGAGCACACCGGCGACGGGGCTGATGACCGTCCGGACCATCGGCACGAATCGGCCGATCACGATCGCCCGGCGCGCGCCGTACCGGTCGAGCCAGCGTTCGCCGCGGGCCACGACGGTGTGCAGGCGGGAGTTCGACGTGCGCTGGAGAACGGCGCGGCCGCCGTGCTTGCCGAATGTGTACCCGACCTGCGCTCCGACGATCGAACCTATTGCGGCACAGAGCAATACCTGCCACAGGATGAGGTGGGGTCCGGAATGGGGCCCGCCCGCGCACAGGATGCCGGCGGGGAAGATCAGGGTGTCGCCCGGAAGGAAGAAGCCCACGACCAGCAACCCGGACTCGGCGAAGGTCCCGACCAGGACGGCCAGCGCGCCGAAGTTGGCCAGCAGGGAGGATCCACTCGTCGGGTTGAGTGCGGTCCACGTGCCGGTCACGAGACAACCGTAACGGTTTGCCGGATTCGGGGTGGGGAACGGCGTCCGTCGCGCTAGGAAGCGTTCCCCGCCCGGCTGCGCTCCACCGTCTGACCCGGTCGCAGCACCGTTCCGCAGTCACCGGTCTTCTGGTAGTCGGACAACAGATGCGGCAGGACCTCGCTCGAGTACCGGCGCAGTTGCGTGAGCTGTTTGTCGCCGCGCACCACATCCTTGCGGACCCAGTCCTCGTCCGGGCTGGCGGTGTTCTGCGACTGCTGGATCCGGTAGTAGTCGCGGTCCATGCGCGGATCGACGGTCAGTCCGTTCTGCATCCAGACGCCGTGGGTGTGGACGAAGGTGGGCTTCAGGTCCTCGAAGACGTAGTCGGACAGGCCGATGTCGGCCTTGCCGGCGTAGATGTCCGCGATCCGCGCGTCGGCGAGTCCGGCCATATCGATCAGCCGGAGTCGGGAGGTCAGTGCGCTTCCGCCCATGTCGGGCGCCAGCAGTGTGCCCTGCTGCAGGTCGAGGATGTCGGCGTAGCCGTTGAAGTAGCGGCCGAAGCGAAACGCGATCCAGCACAACGGGATATCCGAATCTGCCCGATAGGATCGCGCGGCATCCGCCAGGGCCACCCCGGACGGGATCATGGCGGCGACCAGCGTCAGCGCGACCAGCGCCCGGCCCCGGGCACGCAACCGGGCCAGCACCTCCGTCGCCGAGAGCGCGACGACGAGCGCGGCGAGCGCCCACACCGGAGTGGCGAACCTGAACTGCTCCATCCAATCCGGTTGCAGCACACAGTAGCCCGTAATCGCCAGCGTCAGCGGAACCAGCAGGGCGACCAGGCCGTGACGGATTCTGCCCGGGCCCGCCAGGGCGAATCCGACCACGCCGACGGCCGCGACCACGGCGGGTGCGCCCGCATACTGCACCAGATCGCCGGCCCTGGTCAGGTCGTGCACGGTCGGCATCGCCTGATTCTTGGCGACCGCAGTATTCGCGACGAGCCGGCCGAACTCGGTGATCCGCCACACCAGATACGCCCCGAACGGAATCGCGAACGCCACAACGGAATACACCACGTGACGCACGGCGACGGGCCAGGTGGCACGACGAACGAGGATCACCGAAACCAGGGGGTACGCGGCGAGGTAGATCAGGCCGTCGGGGCGGGTCAACGCCGCGAACGCCGCTAGCGCACCGGCGGTTACCGCCACCGTGGGTGTCCACAATCGGTCGTCCAGCACCGCCAGGAACAGGCGGACGGCGAGGGCGCATGCCGCCAGCGCGAAGAGTGAGTTCTCCAGGCCGGAGAAGCACCAGATCACGAACGACGGAATCGCGGCGAGCACGGCACCGGTGACGAAGGTCACCACCGCGGGCCATCGCGACACCCGCCGCGCGGCGACGTAACAGCAGAGGAGGATCCCGGCGCAGCACAGGGCCGCGATCGCCTTGGGGTAGAAGACGAAATCGGGAATGCCGAACAGGGAGCCGGAGTCGAACAGGCCGCACCATTTGCCCAGCACCAGCACCGCGAGCCAGGTGGGATCGGAAAATCCTTCCACCGGTTGCGCCCCGGGTTGCAGGACCGGCCCCGCCCCCTCGGCGACACTGCGTGCGTAGGCGAACGTGATTCCGGCGTCGTCGACCAGCCAGATGCCGTACTGCGCCGCCTGCCACACCAGTAACAGCACGCCGCTCGTCACCGCGGCCGCCGCGCCCCACCATGATCGCCCGCGTCGCTGCCGCGGGTTCTCCCGCCGCGGGCCGGAGGTTTCCGGCCGCGCTGTTACTACCTCAACCATTCACCGAAACCCATACTCGAAAGATTCGCCAAGGGGCGCAACGACTTTTGCGTCCCTCGGTGATCACTTCTACAGCTGTCGGTCGATCTTGAATCCGCGTGCCGACGGCTGTCAATCCGGCGAGACCGGCCAGAGATGGGGAAGGGTGGGTAGCGGTTACACGCGCATCCGGCACCGGCCTTCCACGCACTGTCGTTCGATTCTGCCGCGTGACACCGTCTGCGCCAGGCCGATGAGCCAGCAGGTCGGGCAGCCGCGCAGCGCGACCACCCCGGCAGGCAGCAGGAGCAGGGCGGTCAGCCCCGCAACGGGGATCAGCGCGATCGATCCGGCGATCAGGCCGAAACCGAGCAGCCCGCGTGCCAGGTGAACGGGGACCGAGCGGCTGGCGAACGTTTTCTGCTGTCCGGCACCGTCGTTCATGGCCGCAGACCTCGATCCGGCATCCCGAGTTCGGCGCGAACGGCGGCACGCGCTCGGTGCAGCCTGGATTTCATTGCCGCCGTGCTCAATCCGAGCGTGCGGGCTACCATGCTGCCCGGCAGTCCTTGCACATCACGCATGATGAGGACTCGACGCTGATCGGCGGGCAGGGCGGCGATCGCGCCGGCGACCCGTTCGATCTCCAGCCGGGCCAGCACATCGTCCTCCGCCGACGCCGCCGCGACCTCCGCATCCGGTTCCCGGTGCGCGGCGGTGCGTATCCGCCGCAGGCATTCGTTGCGCACGATGCGGAACATCCACGAGGCCAGCGCACCCGCCGCCCGCAGCGTGCCGATCTTGCGGAACAGGACCAGCATCGCCTCCTGCGCGGCGTCCTCGGCGTCCTGACTGGTCGCGCACAAGGAACGGGCGAAGCGCTGGACGTGGGGATAGGAACCGGAAACCAGTGCGGCGATGGCGGACTCGTCGCCGTTGCGGGCCGCCGTGACCAGATGTTCCTCGGGCCACGCCGATCTCGTGCACTCAGCCACGGTTACGCCTCCGTCGCAGGACCAGCATGCAGCTGCACAGTAGTACGGCCGCGACCACCACGGCGATGACGGCGACAACCATGTCGACTCCTTCGATTCCGCGGGCCGGTTGCCCGCACGGATATGAGAGCGATCGCGGACGGGAAAGGATTCACGCTGTTTTCGCGTGAAGGTGCCGAGGCCGGTCGGGCGACGGCGGCCCGCCGGTTCCCGGGCGATTCGCTGACCGGCGGGTACCGTGCCGATAGCGGATGCGGATATCGCGGAAGGAACGGGGTCGATGGCGGCAGTGTCGGATACCGTCCCCGAATTGCTGCGCGCGCTGGATCTGACCGGTGTGTTCGCCAACGCGATGCTCGGCGGGGCGGTGGCGCGCACGTTCCGGTTCGACCCGATCGGATTCGCCGTGCTGGCCACCGCGTCGGGACTCGGTGGCGGCATCATCCGCGACACGCTGCTGCAGCGGGGGACGCCGGTGGCGCTGGTCGACTACACCTACCTGCTGACCGCCCTGATCGGGGCGCTGATCGCCTTCGTGTTCCGATTCGAGGGCCGGTTGTGGGATCGGCTGTTTCCCTGGGTGGACTCGCTGGCGCTGGGCTGCTGGGCGGCGGTCGGTGCGCAGAAGACGCTCGAAGTCGGGCTCGGGTGGTTGCCGGCGGTGTTGCTGGGGACGACGACGGCGGTCGGGGGCGGAGTGGTTCGCGATCTCGCCGTGGGGCGGGTGCCGACGATTTTCGGGGGTAACACGCTGTATGCCACGTGTGCGTTGCTGGCCAGTGCGACACTGGTGATCATCTGGTATTCCGGGCACGTGACGGCGGGTTCGATCGCGGCGACCGTGGTCGGAGCGGGGCTGTGCCTGCTGGCGCGGTGGCGGGGATGGATGTTGCCGGAGCAGATGAGTTGGCCGGAGCGGTTGCGTTACGGACGGCGAAAGGAGAGGTAATGGCCTCGACTACGCAGGAAGCAGCGGTATTGGCCGGGCTGGACGGAATCGGCGGGTGGCAGGACGAATTCTACCGCGACCTGCACGCCAATCCGGAACTGTCGCATCAGGAGCACCGCACTGCCGGACTGATAGCCGAAAAGTTGCGGTCATGGGGGTGCGAGGTGCGCGAGGGCGTCGGCGGAACCGGGGTGGTCGGGATCCTGCGCAACGGTGACGGCGCCGGCGTGCTGTTGCGTGCCGATATCGACGCCTTGCCGGTGCGGGAATCGACCGGATTACCCTATGCCAGTTCGGTTTCCGCCACCGACGCCGGCGGGCACGAGGTCCCGGTGATGCACGCCTGCGGCCACGACGTGCACGTGACCTGCCTGCTCGGCGCGGCGCAACTGTTCGCCGAACACACCGATCACTGGCAGGGCACGCTCGTCGCACTGTTCCAGCCCGCCGAGGAGGTCGGCGACGGGGCGCGCGGGATGGTCCAGGACGGTCTGGCCGAGCTGCTGCCGAAGGTCGATGTCGCGCTGGGCCAGCATGTCCTGCCCGCGCCGGCCGGGATAGTCGGAACCGGCGGCGGGCCGATGCTGGCCGCCGCCGACAGTATGCGGATCACCGTCTACGGGCGCGGCGGGCACGGCTCGATGCCCCAGGCGACCGTCGATCCGGTGGTGCTCGCGTCGATGATCGTGCTGCGGTTGCAGATGGTGGTCTCGCGCGAGGTGGCGCCGACCGAGACCGCGGTGCTGACCGTCGGCAGCATCACTGCCGGAACCAAGAGCAACGTCATCTCCGATCATGCTGTGCTGCAACTGAATGTGCGCACCTACAGCGAATCGACCCGCACCACGATCCTCGACGCGATCCGCCGGATCGTCACCGCCGAATGCCAGGCCTCGAACTCCCCGAAGGACCCGGAATTCGAACTGTTCGACCGATTCCCGGTGACCGACAACGACGCCGAGACGACCCGCCGGGTCGCGGCCGCGTTCACCACTCACTTCGGCGACCGCGCCGTGGAACTGCCACGGCAGAGTGCCAGTGAGGATTTCAGCGATATCCCGAACGCCCTCGGCGTGCCCTACACCTATTGGGGCGTCGGCGGCATCGACCCGGAGACGTTCCAGGCAGCGGCGAAGGCGGGACGGATAGCCCAGGACATCCCGGTCAACCACTCGCCGTCCTTCGCCCCCGTCATCGAGCCCACACTGCGGACCGGGACCGAAGCGCTGGTCGTGGCCGCGCTGGCGTGGTTGGGCAAGTAGGTGACCGTCGGACGATGACGACATCAGTTGTCGGCGTGGGATTCTCGACGTTCATATCGGGTGCGGGCGATGTGGTGGGCGCGCTGGAGGAGGTCGGTGACCGTGGTGGCGGTGTGCGGGCCCGGGTTCACTACGGCGAGCCAGCCCTGGGCGCCGTAGACGGGGTGGGGGAACAGGGTGTCGGGGATGCTCGGGTCGGCCGGGTTCGCGGCGTGGTCGTGCGGGGTGTGGCCGGTCAGCGCGGTGAAGGCCGCTTTGCCCGCGAAGATGTTGAGGCGGAACGTGTTCGGGCGGTCCAGGCGGGATGATTCGTCGTCCGGATAGTTCTTGGTGACGATGGTGGCGAAGGGCTGGGTGCGGGGGACTACGCCGTCGGGGGCGTAGTAGAAGAAGGTGTCGCCCCAGCT
The DNA here is from genome assembly GCF_000308375.1 of Nocardia aobensis NBRC 100429. GTDB lineage: Bacteria > Actinomycetota > Actinomycetes > Mycobacteriales > Mycobacteriaceae > Nocardia > Nocardia aobensis. The sequence goes on from NZ_BAFQ01000066.1 coordinate 35,764, forward strand.
GATTTCGGGGGTGCCGTCGCCGGGCCGGGGGTGCAGCGTCAGCACGCCGCCGAGGTTTTCGACGAAGTCGATGATCTCGTTGATGTCCATACCTCTAGCGTTTCATTCATGTGCTTGTGGAGACTTCATCCTTCGGAATGGCAGGTCAGCTGGTGGTAAGTCGCAAAACCACTGTTCTACGGACCGTGGATGTGGCGCGGCGGGCCGGCTGTTCCGTTCAGCAGGTACGCAACCTCGAACGCGACGGTGTGCTGCCCGCGGCCGAGCGTGGTCCGTCCGGGTATCGCACATACCGTGAGGTGCATGTGCTGTCGGCCCGCGCGTATCGGCTGGTGGCGGCGGCCGTCGGCCCCGCCGAGGCGAGAGTTGTTCTGCGCGAGGCACATTCCGGGCAGCAGTTGCCAGTGCTGATGGATGCCGCGCACGCCCGCCTCGACGCGCAGCGCCGGGAACTGCGGCTGGCGCAGCGAGCAGCCGAAGCGATCGCGGAGGAACCGATCGGGGATGCGAAGCCCGCCGACTCCATGACGGTGTCCGAACTGGCGGGCGCGCTCGGTGTGCGGCCGTCGGCATTGCGGCACTGGGATGCGGAAGGGCTGGTCGTGCCCGGCCGGGCCGGGGCGCGCGGTGCGCGGCTGTACGCGCCGGAGGATGTGCGCGATGCGCGGATCGCGCATCAGCTCCGGCTCGCCGGATATCGCATTCCGGCACTGCGCGACCTGCTGTCCGCCCTGCGAACCTTTCGAGGTGATGGTGTGTCGGCCGCACTCGCCGCGCGGGAGGCCGAGATCGACACGCGCTCCGGGGCGTTGTTCGAGGCGGCCGCCCTGCTGTTCCGGATCGTCTCCTCGTCCGGGGAGGACTCCGGCGAGATCGGATAAGTGGTCACCGGCAATGTGTCTTCCGCGGTCGGCTACGGGTCGTCTGTCGGAGACTGTCCGGTGCGTGTGTCGCTCGGCCGCCGCCGATCCTGTGCGCGGGCAGGCGCGAGCGGCGGCCGATCCTGCGAGGTCACCCGCGCGGCGAGGTCCCGCCGATAGTCGCGGCCCCGGGGGAGCGGTGTGCCTGCGCAGGGAGGTGGGGCTCTCTCGCCGGCAACCCGCGGGTGCGGCTTATGAGACGGGTGCGTCGGAGGCGATTTCCGGTGCCAAAGGTGCGATGGCGCCGATGATTTCGCCGAGGGTCGGCTCTTGAACCCCGGCGGCCACCAGGGCGTCGGTGAGGTGGGCGGCGACGAGGGTGAAGTGGTGCATGGTGATGCCGCGGCCCTGGTGCACCTGCTTCATCGCGGCGCCGGTGTACGGCTCGGGACCACCGAGGGCAGCGGCGAAGAATTCCACCTGGCGGCCCTTCAACCGCGACATGTTGGTGCCGGTGAAGAAGCCGGCGAGCTCTTCGTCGGCGAGGACGCGGACGTAGAAGTCCTCGACGACGGTTTCCAAGGCCTCGTGCCCGCCGATCTGCTCGTAGATCGACGGTGCGGGCGCGGGCGGAGCTGCGGACGATTTCGAGAAAAGTGACGAGATTCGCATGAAAACAGCAAATCAGCGGCGTGTTTCACCTCCGTTAGTTATGTGTCGCCGACCGATTGCCCCGTGTAGAAAGACGGTTGCTCCGAACTCACACTCGCCGCGGCCGGGCTGCGAGGTTTCTCTCGCTGCGATGACGAGCCAGCGGTCCGGATGCGCGACCGCCTCGATCTTCGTCCGCGCCGTGTGGCCGGCCGCTCCGGATCCCGGTGCGCGAGCCCGGCGCCGTGACGCCGGAACCCGCACAACCTCCGCGCGCATGGAACTACTGGGTCGGCATGGCGGGCACCGCCCGGCTCGGATCCACGCCGGAGAAGGCCAGCGAGATGACGAAACCGGCGGCCTCCTCCAGTTGACGTGCGCGGTCCAGACCGCCCAGCACCACCGGTTCGGCGCCGACGTCGCGGACCAGTTGTTCGGTGATCTCCAGCGCGGCCGGGTCGTCGCCGCAGATCGTGACCGACGGCGGCAGCTGAGTCGTTCCGGCATCTGCGGATTCGGCCGCGGCCCATTGTTCGCTCGGGAACAGATGGAACGCCTTGACCACCCGGGCGCCCGGCGCGAGTTCCGCCACGCGCTGTGCGTGCGAGGCGCCCGGCGGTAGCCGCAGCACGCCGACGCCGTGGTCGATCGCATTGGTCGCGTCGATGACGGTGACTCCGGACAGCGCGCCGCCGGGAGCGCCGACCGCGCGCAGAATGTCCTCGACTCCGGTGTGGGCGACCGCCAGCAGCACCGCCGCCGTGCCGGCTCGTGCGCCCGCTGGAACCGCCGCAATCTCCGCCAACGGCACCGCCCGCGCGCCCGCACCCAGCCCCTGCGCGAGTTGCCGGGCCTTCTCCACCGATCGCCCGGCCACGGTGATGTCGTGTCCGGCGGGCGCCCATCGGCGGCCCAATGCCCCGGCCAAGGTGCCGGTGCCGAGAATCGTGATGTGCATCGTGTTCTCCTTCGACGTGTCGATCCGGCGCTACCGTAGGGGAGCCGATACGCACCGATCGGTGCGCGACGGATGGGTGATCATCACGGGATGAGCGGTTACGACGAGCATGCGGGCGAACTGGTCGCCGACTGCCGATTGCGCGCGGCCACAGACCTTTTCGCGCACACCTGGGATCCGGTGGTGCTGGTCGGACTGCTCGGCGGGGCGCGCCGGCGCAGCGAATTACGGGCCGAGATCGGCGGGATCAGCGACAAGGCGCTCACCGAGGCACTGCGCCGGCTGCTCGGCCACGGCCTGATCGAGCGTCAGCGCTACGCGCAAGCTCCGCCCCGGGTCGAATACGCGCTGACACCGCTGGGGCTGAGCCTCGTCGAGGGGCCGATGCGCGCGCTCGGCGAGTGGATCGAGGTTCACGGCGACGCACTCTTGGATGCGGGCGAGCCCGATGGGGAGCGCCAGGAAGAACCGGCGTGAACCACTGGCGGACGACGCTCGATAAGCTCGCCGGGTGACCGACGAGACGCTGCAGCAGGGCCCCATCCACGCCGTCCACGCGGAGCTGGGCGCGACCTTCGCCCCGTTCGGGGGGTGGGAGATGCCGGTGCAGTACGCGGGCACCGTCGCCGAGCACACCGCCGTGCGGACCACCGTCGGTGTTTTCGATGTGAGCCACCTCGGTAAGGCGACCGTGCGCGGCGCGGGGGCGGCGGCATTCGTGAACGCGGCGCTGACCAACGATCTCGGCCGCGTCGGGCCCGGAAAGGCGCAGTACACGCTGTGCTGCACCGAGCAGGGCGGGGTGATCGACGATCTGATCGCCTACTACGTCTCCGACGACGAGATCTTCCTGGTGCCGAATGCGGCCAATACGGCCGCGGTGGTGGCGCAGTTGCGCAAGGCGGCGCCGGAGGGCATCACGATCACCGATGAGCACCGCGAGTACGCGGTCTTCGCGGTGCAGGGCCCGAAATCGGCGGAAGTGCTTGCCGCGCTGGGGCTTCCGACCGATATGGAGTACATGGCGTTCACCGATGCCGAGTGGGACGGGCGTCCGGTGCGCGTCTGCCGGACCGGATACACCGGCGAGCACGGCTATGAACTGCTGCCGCGCTGGGCCGATGCCGAGGCGGTTTTCCGCGCGCTGACGGCGCAGGTCGAGGCCGCGGGTGGGCAGCCGGCCGGACTGGGTGCGCGCGACACCCTGCGCACCGAGATGGGTTATCCGCTGCACGGCCACGAGCTCTCGCCGGAGATTTCGCCGGTGCAGGCCCGCGCCGGCTGGGCGGTCGGCTGGAAGAAGCCGGAGTTCTGGGGCAAAGCGGCACTGACGCAGGAGAAGTCGGCGGGTCCGCGGCGAATCCTGCTGGGGCTCAAAGCTCTCGATCGCGGCGTGCTGCGGCAGGGGCAGACGGTGCTGCGTGGAGAGGAGACGGTCGGCGAGACCACCTCGGGCACCTTCTCACCGAGTCTCAAGGTGGGCATCGCGCTGGCGTTGCTGAATACCGACGCCGGACTGGAACCGGGCGACGAGGTCACCGTCGATGTACGCGGCCGCCGCCTGCGCGCCGAGGTGGTGCGCCCGCCGTTCGTGACACCGCACACCTCTTGAACCGGGTCGCGAACCCATGCACGTGACGGAAATCATGATGTTTCCGGAGTGAAGTGTCCGGTGACCGGTATGTGCGCTGCACGACGGCGCCGGGCAAGCTCGCTGGGGTGGGGCGGATGGCTCGTATCGGACGCCGTCAAGGGGGTATTACGCCGCGATTGTCCGGTTTCCTGGCCGCTGCCCGGCGGTTCTCGACGCAGGTCCGAGCATCGGTGCCGAGGGCCGCAGTTCTAGTATCGAGGTCATGACAGTCGCCGCACAGTTCACTCGTACCCCGCATCCCGCCCCGGTTCCGGCGGATCGGCGCACGGAGATTCTGGCGGCGCCCGGGTTCGGTCGCTACTTCACCGACCACATGGTGTCGATCGACTACCTCGACGGGCAGTGGACGAACGCGCGAGTCGAACCGTACGGGCCGCTGTCGCTGGATCCGGCGACCATGGTGTTCCACTACGGTCAGGCCATCTTCGAGGGCCTCAAGGCGTATCGGCAGGCCGACGGCAGTATCGCCACCTTCCGCATCGATGCCAACGCGGCGCGGTTCCAGCGGTCGGCGCGGCGGCTGGCGATGGCGGAGCTGCCGGAGGAGCTGTTCATCGAATCGGTGCGCCAGCTGCTCGAGGTCGACGCGGACTGGGTGCCGGCCGCCGGTGGTGAGGAGTCGCTGTATCTGCGGCCGTTCATGTTCGCCACGGAGGCGGGGCTGGGCGTGAAGCCCGCGTCCGGCTACAAGTACCTGCTGCTGGGTTCGCCCGCCGGAGCGTACTTTCCGCGTGGCGTGAAGCCCGTGCGGGTGTGGCTGTCCACCGAATACGTGCGTGCCGCCCCGGGCGGTACCGGCGAGGCCAAGGTCGCCGGCAACTACGCGTCCTCGCTGCTCGCGCAGCAGCAGGCCACCGACAAGGGCTGTGATCAGGTCGTGTGGCTCGACGCCTGCGAGCGCAAGTACGTCGAGGAGATGGGCACCAACAACCTGTTCTTCGTCTACGGTTCGGGTTCCGAGGCCCGGTTGGTCACCCCGGAACTGTCGGGTTCGCTGCTGCCGGGTATCACCCGCGACAGTCTGCTGACCCTGGCCGCCGACTCCGGTTATCCGGTCGAGGAACGCAAGGTGTCGGTCGAGGAATGGCGCAAGGGCGCCGAATCCGGTGAGATCACCGAGGTTTTCGCGTGCGGCACCGCCGCGGTCATCACCCCGGTCGGCTGGGTGCAGTCCGCCGAGGGCGAATTCGAGATCGGCGGCGGGGAGCCCGGCGAGGTCACCATGGCGCTGCGCGACACGCTGACCGGAATCCAGCGCGGCACGTTCGCCGACAACCACGGCTGGTTGCGCACCCTGGCGTGACACAGCCGGGGAACGGGCTGCGGCGCCGGGCCTTTCGGCACGCGCCGTAGCCGCGCACCGGAACCGGCGCGCCCAGCCCGGGGCCGCAGCTTACGTGCCGGCGATCGTCGCGCCGCGTGCGCGATACGGTCGCGGCGGTGCGCCTCATCCGCCGAGGGTGAATTCGTTATCCCTCCTCCACAGCCGTCCGAACAGTTGCCGAATACTGCCCACGACGGGGCGAACGGCGCTGTACCGTCGGGTCAGCGAACGATCGGCTAACGCTGCTGGTGTTGTCGTTTCGGACAATGAGGGAGAGGAAGTCATGCCACATCGCACCGACTCCGGCACCCGCCAAGCCTGCTGCGCACCCTCCGCGGACAAGAACGCCGAGCCGACCGGGCACGGCGAGGACGCCGCGCGGTCGGCCGGGGGAGATCGCCGCGGCGACCTCGAGCTCGCGCTGGTCGCCGTTCCCGGTGGCACCTTCACCATGGGAGACGAGAGCCGCTGGGCCTATCCCGGCGACGGCGAGGGGCCGTGCCACCCGGTCACCGTCGACGCCTTCGCCATCGGCCGGTACGCGGTGACCAATGCCGAGTTCGCCGCATTCGCCGCCGACACCGGCTACCGCACCGATGCCGAGAAGTACGGCTGGTCGTTCGTCTTCGCCGGGTTGCTGCCGCCGGATATGCCGCCCACCCGTGCGGTGGTCAACGCCCCCTGGTGGCGGCAGGTGGAGGGCGCGGACTGGGCTCATCCGTTCGGGCCCGACTCCGATGTCGGCGCCCTGGCCGACCATCCCGTCGTCCATGTCTCCTGGGAGGACGCCCGGGCCTTCTGCACGTGGTCGGGCACGCGGCTGCCCACCGAGGCCGAATGGGAGTACGCCGCCCGCGCCGGATCCACCGGCCCGTTCCCCTGGGGCGAGGACTTCGAGCCGGACGGGCAGCGGCAGATGAACGTCTTCACCGGCGAATTCCCCCGCACGGCCCCCGGCGTGCACCTCGGCACGATGCCCGTGAATGCTTACGCTCCCAATGGTTTCGGGCTCTACAACACCACCGGAAACGTGTGGGAGTGGTGTTCGGACTTCTTCTCACCGGACTACTATCGGCACAGTCCCGAGGCGAATCCCACCGGACCCGATCTCGGCCGCGACCGGGTGATGCGAGGCGGATCGTATCTGTGCCACCTGTCCTACTGCCGCCGCTACCGGGTCTCGGCGCGGCAGGGCAGCGAGCCGGTCTCCTCGACCGGGAATCTCGGTTTCCGGGTGGTCGCCGATTCCCCTCCCGCACGCTGACGCCAGTACCCGGCGCCGGCGCGGACTCGTACTCGTCCGGCGGGGTTCCGCACGATCACGGTAGAGCGGGGATGACCGCGTGCCGTCACACGTTGCGGTGAGATCGGCGGGCTAGGTGCCGCCGGAGGGGCGCGAGACGGACGCGGTGTGAACGAGGTACGGACTCAGCAACTCTCGGACGCTCGTCGCCACGGTGTCGACGGGAGTGTGGTTTTCCACCAGGCGGGAGGCGGTGTGGACGACGGCATTGATCAGTTCGGCGGTGGTGGCCGGATCGGGTGCGCCGAGTTCGGTCAGCGCGTCGAGCAGCGGTGTGCGGAGTTCGTCGTGGATGGCGCGGCCCTGGGCGGCGAGGGCGTCGGCGGCGACGTAGGTCGAAAGCCCTTGGACCACTGCGTGTTCGCCCTCGTCGACCAGTTCGAGGTTGGCCATCGCGTAGGCCAGGACCTTGCCGCCGGGGTCGCCGGCCGCGGCCATGCGTTCGGCGATCCGTGCGCTCCAGCGGGGGAGTGCGTCGGCCAGGACCGCCTCGAACAGTTCGTCTCGCGAGCCGAAATACTGATACACGCTGGGCCGGGCCAGACCGGCGCGGGCGGCCACCTCGGCGAGGGTAGGCGCCGCACCGGTCTGTTCCGAGAGGATCGCGCGGGCGGCGTCGAGGAGGGCACGTCGCTGCGCCTGCCGGTGTTCCGCGACCGTTGCCGCCTGAATTCTCGGCACGACACCTCCTTCTCGCACGACCGGGCCTGGGTCCGACCCTAGCGACAGTGCTATCACACCCCGTCGCGGTGACGGGGTGTGGCGCATGCTCAGCGCTCGGGAGTGAGGCGGCCGTCGACCATGTGCAGGACGCGGTCGCAGCGGTCGAGGATGTCGTGGTCGTGGGTGACCATGACGGTGGCGACCGCCGCCGCGCGGGTTTCGCGGGCCAGCAGTTCCACCACCTCCGCGCTGCGGGCGCGATCGAGGGCGGCGGTGGGCTCATCGACCAGCAGGACTCGCGGTGAGCCGATGAGTGCGCGGGCGATGCCGACGCGCTGGCGTTCCCCGCCGGACAGTTGCTCCGGACGCCGATCGGCCTTCGCGCCCATCCCGACCGCATCGAGCAATTCCTGCGGATCGCGCCGGGCACCGGTGAGCCGGGCGATCAGGCGCAGTTGATCGGCGGCCGTGAGCGCGGGCAGCAGGTTGCCCGATTGGAAGACGAAACCGATGTGGCGCAGGCGGAATCGGGTGCGGGCCCGGGCGCCGAGGGCGGCGAGATCGGTGCCGCCGATGCGGACCCGCCCCGCGTCGGGCGTGGTGAGCCCGCCCGCCACCGCGAGCAGACTCGATTTGCCCGAACCGGAGGGGCCGATGATCGCGACGAATTCCCCCGGCGTGACCGACAGGTCAATGTCGTCCAGCGCGGTCACCGTATCGGCGCCGTCGCCGAGGGTGAGCGCTACGCCGTCGAGTTCGAGGCCCGTCAGGTCGCGGTCGTGCGAATCGTCCTGTGCCGCAGCGGCTTCGTGTGTGGTGAACAGACTCATCGATTGGCTCCCAGGGCCGCGAGGGGATCGATTCTGGTGACGCGCACGATGGCGGCGGCCGCGCCCAGCACGCCGAGCAGCACCAGCAGGCCGGCGCCGGTGGCGATGGCCGCGGGATCGAGGGTGAACGGCATACCGTGAATGAATCGGCTGCCGCCGACGGCGATCAGCACTCCGACGGCGGTCGCACCGACCAGCACCACCACGGCCTGAGTCAGTCCGTCCGCGAGCAGGAATCGCGTCGGTGCGCCGATCGCCCGCAACACCGCCAGTTCGCCCGCGCGCTGAATGGTCCACACCAGGAAGAACGCACCGACCACCAGTGCCGAGATCGCGTAGAGGAACACCTTGATCAGCGACATGGTCGCCATCTCCGCCGAGAAGCCGGGGGAGGCGTCGTAGGAGGCGGTGCGCGTCATGGCGGTCGTATCCGCCGCCGCGTCGCCGGCGGCCAGGTCGACAGTCGCACCCGGCCGCGCGCGCAGTGCCACGGCACTGGCCTCGCGGTAGGCCTGCTCCCGCACCTGCTCGCCCGGTTTCACCCCGGCATGGATCTGCTGCCAGGTACGCAGCGGCACATAGGCGACATCGACGTGGCCGAAGGTCTGCTTGCCCGCGGTGACACCGACGATCGTCAACGTGGTGCCGAGCCGATCGATCACGACGGTGTCGCCCAGTCGCGCACCCTTGTCGAGGGCGGTCGCGCTCACGACGATGCCGTCGGGCCGGTCCAGCCGTGCGCCCTGCGCCGGATCCGGGGCCAGGAACGACACCGGATCGACGCCGAACAGGGCGAAGTCGACCGCGACCCCACCCCCGGTCTTGGCGTTGACCAGCGTATTGCCGAAGGGCGCGGCGTCGGCCACGTCCGGCCGGGACCGCCACGCCGCGACCTGCGCGGTGTCGATCGTGCTGCGGGTGAACGCCGAGTCGGTCTTCGTGCCGTGCGCGAAGGCGAAGACGTCGACGGGCAGAGCGCGCAGGCCGGAAACGCCGTCGTCGACCAGTCCGGACGACAGCCCGGACAGCATCACGGTCAGGATCGAGATGAGCGCGACCACGCCGCCCATCAGGCCGAATCTCACTCGCGCGTACCACAGTTCGCGCAGTGCCAGGAACATGACAACTCCTCACGGCTGCCGCCGGGCGGGCCGGCGGCGGGACAGCACCATCTTCCTGACGGTGCGTCGGTAAGATACCAACGCTGCGTCGGTAAAACTGCGCCGGGGTGGTGTATCTGCGCCGGAAATGCGAAAAGCCCTCTCGCGCAAGGCGAAAGGGCTTGTAGGGCGGGTGTGGGTGCTCAGCCGGGCATGAGCATATGCCACTGCTCCAGAGTGGTCGGGCGCATCACGTAGTTGTTCTCGCGCACCGACGACAGGGCCGCGCTGGGTTCTTCGGAGTACCAGTGGCCGGGGTAGACGACCGGGTCGCCGGACAATTCGGCCAGGTGGCGCAGGCTGCGGAACATGGCGTCGGAGTCGCCGCCGGGGAAGTCGGTGCGGCCGCAGCCGTCGACGAACAGCGTGTCACCGGCGACGAGCCGGTCCTCGAACAGGAAGCACTGGCTGCCCGGAGTGTGGCCGGGGGTGTGCAGGAATTCGATCTCGACGCCGCCGACGGCGAGAGTGTCACCGTGATCGTGGCCGGTCAGCTCGCTCGGGGCGATACCGGTGACGTTGGCGACCCAGGACAGTTCCTCGTGATTCACGTGCACCGGAACCTGCACCCGCTCGAGCAGTTCCCTCACTCCGCGCAGGGTGAAACCCATCATCGTGCCGCCGACGTGGTCGGGGTGGTGATGGGTTGCCAGCACGCCCGTCAGCCGCAGGCCGTCGGCCTCGGCGATATCGACCAGATCACCCGCCGCGTACGCGGGATCCACCACCACACATTCGCCGGACTCGCGATCGCCGATCAAATACGAGAAATTGCGCATCTGAGTGGCGATCGGGTCGCCGACGGCCCAGTCCCGGCCCGCCAGCAGCTGACGAAAATATAAACGATCGGATCCCATACGCACACCCTATTGTTCGCCGGCGAACTCCGCGCATCCGGACGCAATGTTGTGAATCCTCACGGCAGTGGGCCGCCGAATGGCTCGGTTATTCGGGGACGGCGTCAGCTCAGCAGCGCGCCGAGTTCCTCCGCCGCCTCCGGTCCGTACGCGCCGCGCAACCGCCGCAGCGCGTCGTCGCGGTCGAGCGACCACTCCTGGGTGCCCACGGTCTCCAGCACGAGCACAGCGGTCAGCGAACCCAGCTGGGCCGAGCGCTGCAGGCTGAGTCCGGCGGTGTGCCCGGTGAGGAAGCCGGCCCGGAACGCGTCGCCGACACCGGTCGGGTCGACCTGCGAAAGTTCCGGCACCACTTCGACATTCACCTCGACACCGTCGCCGTCGACGATCAGCGCGCCCTTGGCGCCGAGGGTGGTGACGCGAATGCCGACCCGGCGGCCGATCTCCTCGGGGGACAGGCCGGTCTTCTGCAGCAGCAGGCCCCACTCGTACTCGTTGGTGAAAAGGTATGTGGCGCCGTCGATCAGGGCGAGCGCCTGGTCGCCGTCGAGGCGGGCCAGCTGCTGGGAGGGGTCCGCGGCGAACGGGATGCCGAGCTTGCGGCACTCCTCGGTGTGGCGCAACATCGCGTCGGGATCGTTGGCGCCCACCAAAACCAGGTCCAGCGAACGGTTTTCGGCCACCTCGGCGATCGAGATGTCGCGGGCCTCGCTCATCGCGCCGGGATAGAACGACGCGATCTGGGCCATCGTCTCGTCGGTGGTGCAGACGAAGCGGGCGGTGTGCGCGGTCTCGGAGATCCGTACCGCCGAGCAGTCGACGCCGTGGCGCTCGAGCCAGTCTCGGTACTCGCCGAAATCGGGGCCGACCGCGCCGAGCAGCAGCGGGTTACCGTTCAGCAGACCCATCGCGTACGCGATGTTGCCGCCGACACCGCCTCGGCGAATCACCAGATCGTCGACCAGAAAACTCAACGACACGTGCTGCAACTGATCGGCAAGCAGGACGTCGGAGAATTTCCCCGGAAATCGCATCAAATGGTCGGTCGCGATGGAAGCGGACACAGCGATGGTCACGAAGCCCGGTCCTTGTCTGTCGAGGGCGGAATCAGCTTTACCGTACCGTGTGCACGACACGGCGCGGAACCTCCGCAGAGATTCCGCGCCGGGTGCAGATCGTCAGTTGAAGCTGTCGCCGCAGGCGCAGGAGCCGGTGGCGTTCGGGTTGTCGATCGTGAAGCCCTGCTTCTCGATGGTGTCGACGAAGTCGATGGACGCACCCTGGACGTAGGGGGCGCTCATCCGGTCGACGGCGAGCTTGACCCCGCCGAACTCGGCGGTCAGGTCACCGTCGAGGGTGCGATCGTCGAAGAAGAGCTGGTACCGCAGACCCGCGCAACCGCCCGGCTGCACCGCGATGCGCAGCGCCAGATCGTCGCGGCCCTCCTGGTCCAGCAGCGCCTTCGCCTTGGACGCGGCGGCGTCGGTCAGGATCACACCGTGGGTGGTGGTCTCGTTCTGCACAGTCATGAAGTCTCCTCGCAGACCCTCGTTACCCGTGAACGTTGTTTCCGTGAACAGCGCACGGCTCGGTAGCTGTCAACGCCACGTCGCGGGTGGCTATTCCAATCTTGCCACTGCGGGCGACGGTGCGGGCCCGTCGGCCCCGGAATTGCCGGTTGTCGGCGGCCGGACGTGCGAATCGCCACACCCGTGAGGCGTGTCGCGGGGTGCAGACCGCCCGGTCGGAGCGGGTTTGCCGGTATGGGTGGTATGACCGATCACACAGGTCTGCGGAGACCGTGTTTCCAGGCCGGTATGCCATCCAATAGCCTGGTCGGCGTGAAGTTCCTGCGCCGTGGCGATGCCAGCACCACCGACGACCACGTCGACGACACGTCGGCCGCGACCCACGACGACACGGCCACGGCAGCGCAGCGGCCCGCACCGACCGCCGGTAAGGGCCGGCCGACGCCCAGACGTCGCGATGTCCAGGGCCGACGGCGCGGTCCGGTTGCGCCCGCGCCGCTGACCGCCAAGGAGGCCCGTGCCCGGCGCAAGGCCACCCGCGGCAACCGCGAGGAACGCAAGGTCGCCTCGGCCGAACGCCGGGCCGCGGCCGCCGATCGCCGCGCCCGGATGCTCGCCGGTGAGGACAAATATCTGCTGCCGCGCGACCGCGGCCCGGTCCGCGCCTACGTCCGCGACCTGGTCGACGCCCGGCGCAACCTGGTCGGACTGTTCATGCCGCTGGCGCTGGTGCTGATCCTGACCATGTTCCTCACGCCGCAGGTACAGGCCTACGTCACCCTCGCGATGATCGTGATGATGCTGTTCATGGTCGCCGAGGGCTTCGTGATCGGCCGCCTCATCAACAAGCGGGTGAGCGAGCGCTATCCCGACGACACCACCTCGAGCTGGTCCCTGGGCTGGTACGCCTTCGTCCGCGCCTCCCAGATCCGGCGTATGCGCGCGCCGAAGCCGCGGGTTTCGCCCGGCGACGCGGTCTGAGTCCGGGTTGTTCCGTGCGAGGGGGCACGATCGCCTTCTCGCGGACAGTCGCGTGTTCGATTGGCGGCGCGGTCGGAAGGGCGGGGGCGGCTGCCGTGTGCTTCCGGTCGCGCGGTCTCCGAAGTCGCGGCTGTGGGGAAAGGGACTCGGGCGGCGCGATGTGCTGCGGGCTCGGGGGCGTGGGCTCGGGTAGGCGAGGGCTCGGGTGCGGGCCGATTGGTACCGTGCTGACGTGGTGAACGATGCTGCGGGCGGCCGAGGGCTGCGGACGCTGGTGCTCGGTGGGGCGCGCTCGGGGAAATCCGCCTATGCCGAGGAGGTGGCCGGCCGCAGCGGACCGGTGCGCTACGTGGCGACCGCGGTTCCCGATCCCGCCGACGCGGACTTCGCCGATCGTATTGCCGCCCATCGCGTCCGGCGCCCCGGCACCTGGCATGTGGTGGAGGGCGATCCGATCACCGTGCTCGGTGATCCGGCGCCGGTGACTCTGATCGACGACCTCGGCACCTGGCTGACCGCCCGCATCGACGCGCGCGCGGCCTGGGAATCGCCGCGTGGAACCGTCGGCCCCGATATCGACGCGCTGGTCGCGGCGGTGACCGGATATGCGGACCGCTTGCTGATCGTGAGTCCGGAGGTCGGGCTGGGTGTGGTTCCGGCGACCGCCTCGGGACGACTGTTCCAGGACGAGATCGGGACGCTGAATCAGCGGCTCGCGGCGGTCTGCGACGAGGTGGTGCTGGTCGTCGCCGGAGTGCCGGTCGTGCTGAAGGGCGCGGGGGCCGCGAGTGCATCCACCGGACGCGGGATCGGGGCCGCCTCTGCGGCGGCCGCGGCAGCCGGAGTGGCAGGTGGTGCGGCGGAACGGGTTTCGGCTTCGGACAGCGCTGATACCGTGGGCCGGGAGCATCCTTTCCACGGTTCCGGGTTCGCCGACTCCGCTGCGGCGGAAAGGGCTTTGGCATCCGGTCACGAAACCGACAGCGCCGCTGCGCCGACCGGATCGAATGACGCGGGCGCCGGAGCTGCCGCCGGCTCGCCGGCGGGCTCGACTCCGCGTGGCCTCGCCGAATTCAACGGCACCACACCGGCATTCGGCCCGGTCGCCGCGCCCGATGCGCGCGTACGGGCCGAGGCCGAGCAGCGGCAGTTGCAGTTGACCAAACCGGCGGGGGCACTGGGCCGGTTGGAGACACTGGGCAATTGGGTGGCGGCGTGCCAGGGGGAGTGCCCGCCGCATCAGTTCCGGCGCGCCCGGGTCGTGGTGTTCGCCGGAGATCACGGCGTGGCGCGACACGGGGTGTCGGCGTATCCGAGTGAGGTGACCGCGCAGATGGTCGCCAACTTCCTGGCCGGTGGGGCGGCGGTGAACGCGCTGGCACGACTGGCCGATGCGACCGTGCGCGTGGTCGACATCGCGGTGGACGCCGACACCGATCCGTCGGTGTCCACGCACAAGATTCGCCGCTCCAGCGGCGCCATCGACCGCGAGGACGCCGTCACCGAAGCCGAACTGTACGCCGCGCTGGCCGCGGGCCGCGCGATCGCCGACGAGGAGATCGACAGCGGAGCCGACCTGCTGATCGCCGGCGATATGGGTATCGGGAACACCACGCCCGCAACGGTTCTCATCGCCACCCTCACCGATACCGAACCGGTGGTGGCGATCGGCCGCGGCACCGGCGTCGACGATGCCGGCTGGATGCGCAAGGCCTCCGCGATCCGCGACGCCATGTGGCGCGCGCGCCCGCACCGCCAGGACCCGTTCGCGCTGCTGCGGATCGCCGGTGGCGCGGATTTCGCCGCCACCGCGGGCTATCTCGCTCAGGCCGCCGCCCGGCGCACGCCGGTGATTCTCGACGGTGTGGTGGTCACCGCCGCCGCGCTCATCGCCGAGATGCTCGCCCCCGGTGCGAAGCGCTGGTGGGTGGCCGGGCATCGGTCCACGGAACCGGCGCACCCGCTGGCGCTCGCCAAGCTCGAGCTGGAGCCGCTGGTCGAGCTGAATATGCGGCTCGGTGAAGGCTCCGGCGCGGTGAGCGCGCTGCCGCTGCTGCGCGCGGCCGTCGCCGCACTGTCGGAGATGTCGACCTTCGGCGAGGCCGGGGTCAGCACCGCCGAAACCGATTCGGCCGCACCGGAAGTCGTGTCCTGAACGAGGTGGGTGGTACCTGCCCGCCCGGTGCGCCGGATGCCGATGCCGGTCGACGCGCGCGGCACCACTCACCGAGCCGGTCGCGTGGCCGGAGCGCGGTCCCGGTGAATTCGGTCCGTGGGCGTCGCGGCATCTTCGTATCCGGCGTCGTGGAACGCGCCGTGCATGTCTCGAGGTCCGGGCGATGATCGCGGCGGCTCGGCTCGCGCTCTCCTGGCTGACGGTGCTGCCGGTGCGCGGACCCGAAACGGTCGACCGCACGTCGGCGGCGGGGGCGATCGCGGCCGCACCGGTGGTCGGGACGGTGCTGGGTGCGGGCGCGGCCGGGTTGCTGTGGGTATCGACCTGGGCGGGAATGAGTTGCGCGCTCGCTGGTCTCGTCACCGTCGGCGCGCTGGGGTTGGCCACCCGCGGAATGCATCTGGACGGGCTGGCCGACACCGCGGACGGGCTCGGCAGTTACGGTCCGCCGGAACGGGCCCGGGAGATCATGAAGAGCGGCGGGGCGGGGCCCTTCGGGGTGGCCGCGTTGATCTTCGCGATCGGCATTCAGGCGCTGTCGTTCGCCGCCCTCGCCGAACACGGCCGTTGGTTCGCGGTGGGGCTCGCGGTTGCGGTCGGGCGGGTCGCCGTCGTCCTCGCCTGCCGCGGGTATGCGCCTGCTCCCGGTGCCGCGTTCGGCGCGCTGGTGGCGCGCACGCAATCGGTGGTGACACTGGCGGTCTGGACTCTCGTCGCGCTCGCCGCCGGCGTTGTCGCCGCGCCCGCGCGGTGGCTCGGGCCGGTCGCGGTTGCCGTAGCTCTGGCCGGTGTGGCTTTGCTGGTGTGGCATTGTGTGCGGCGTTTCGGCGGGCTCAACGGTGATGTGCTCGGCGCCGCCGTCGAGGTGACCGTCGCGGTCACCGCCGCGGTGCTGTCGGTGTCCTGAGCTCCGGCCGGATCGCCGGGGCGGCCGTACGTCCTTCTCCGTCCCGGAAGAGGACGACCAGCGAAAATGATTGTGTATCAATAACGCAACGGCGTTGCCCCTGTTTGGGAATGAAACATCGGGGTATCCGTGGGCAGTGACGGTGATAGAGCGGATCGCCGTTGTTGCCGCCCGCCGACGATGCCGAGCGCACGCGCGGCGATACCGGAGCCCGCCGAATTCGCAGCCCCGGTGTCGAGCGCAGGACCACCGCGCGACAAGACGACCTCGCGATCGACGAACGGTGCACCGAGGTCGAAGAGGGGAGCAGGTTTGTCGATTTCATCCCGTGAATCGAAGCGCAGGAACCCGGACAAAGGCTATGTCGCCCTGCTGGGTTGGAGCTTGAACGCAGTCGAAGCGGTGGACCGATTCGATCGGCGCTATGTCGTGGTGGCTCCGGAGTGGGCAGAGGAGTATTGCACCGAGCACGAAATCCCCTATCTCTGCTGGAATTTCGAGCGGCTCAACGACCGGTCGATGGAAATCGCGGAGACCCTGAAGGAGATGGGCGTCGACGTCGCCATCCCGATCTTCGAGGAGACCGTGGAATGGGCGGGCGCGATCAATTCGGTGCTGCTGGACAATCCGCGGCTGCTCGGCCAGGCCATGCTGCTGCGCGACAAATCGCTGATGAAGCGGCGCGCGCAGCTGGGCGGTATCCGGGTGGGCATCTTCGAGGAGGCACACGAGCGTGACGACGTCATCCGGTTCCTCAAGCGCGTCAACCAGACCCTGCTCAAACTCGACGGCGATCCGAACGACCCGATCCACATCAAGGCCTTCGACAAGGCCGGCTGCCTCGGTCACCGCGTGATCCGCACCCCCGACGAGATCGACGCGATCCCCGACGACGAGTTCCCGGTGCTGATGGAATCCCATTTGGACGGTTGGGAATTCGCGGTCGAGGCGTGGATCCACGACGGCAAGATCCGATTCCTCAACATCTCCGAATATGTGCGGCTCGGCTACTCCGTCTTCGTCCCCGCGACACCGGAACTGGAGAAGTATCGTCCGGAGATCACCCGGCAGGTGGAAAAGCTGATCAAAACCTTCGATATCGAATTCGGGTTCGTCCACCCGGAATACTTCGTCACCAGCGACGGTGAGATGTATTTCGGTGAGGTCGCTTATCGCCCGCCCGGGTTCAAGGTGTTCGAATTGCTGGAGCGCGCATACGGTTTCAACGCCTATCACGCGCTGGTGCTCGCCTTCGATCCGAAGACCACCGAGGAGGAGATCGTGGCGTTCTTCCCCCGCGAAGTGGTGGATGCGAAAGGACATGCCGGTTCGTTCGGCGTCTATCCGCGGCGGCGGGTGGTCAGCCGGTTGTCGATCCCGGAGGAGACGGAGGATCACGAATATTTCGAAACCCACGAACTCACCGCCCCACTGGCGGAAAAGGTCACCAAGCGAACCGCATTCGGCAATCACTGGGGCCTGCTGTACTTCTTCGGCGAAGACCCGTACGCTCTGCGGGACCTGCTGAAGCGACAGGAAGAACTCGACTTCTACGTATGACTCCTTCTCGGCAGGAATGGATCACGGGAGGATCCTGATTGACTCCACTCGGCAGCGACGACGACACTCTGGACAGGCGTCTCGCCACGCTGGACGAAGCCACCCGAATTCTGGGCGACACCAGCGATTTCGGTAAGCAGGTGAAGCTGTCCAGGGTGCTGGGTGCGCTGCGGCGGGTGCTGCTGCTGCCCGGCGGCTGCGCGGCGGTGCGGGCGCGGGCGAGCGGGCTCGAGGCGGCCGGGCTGTTCCTCGGCACCGACTGGGCGCATCCGGAGATCCTGATTCCCGCGTTGAGTGTGGGTTCGCTGCGCAGCGCCAACGCCGACACGATGGTGCTGGAGACGGTGAGCGATCTGCGGTTGCTGGCGGTGGCCAAAGGTGATTACCCGCATCCGTCGGTGAGTGCGGAACAGGCGCTGGGGCATCTGTCGCAGGTGCTGGCGGTCAATCTGAGCCTGCTGTTCACGCCGCCGAGCGAGGCCGAACGCGAACAGCAGGGGCGGATGGCGCGGGTCTCGCGGGAGCTGCTGCATCATCTGGTGGAGGAAATCGGGTACGAGAAGGTGCTCGAGCATCTGGTCGACGAGATCTGGCGGATTCTGCGCCAGCGTCCCATCCAGGTCGAGCAGGTGAAGCGGATGATCACGCAGATCGCCGTCGCCCGCAGCAATCCCGATATCGATCTCGGCGCCGCCGGGCTGGGCGCGGACCGGCTGATCAGCAGCCTCTACGGCACCACCGACGCATGCCGGGAGGATCCGGGTGTGGAGGTCTACCGCACGCGCCTGGAAAGTATGGACGACAGCGCATTGCAGTACGAGGCAACGGGTTTCGCGCGTTCGATGCACGACACCGGGCTGGTGTCGCCGTATCACGCGGTGCTGCTGCGGTTCCTCCTGACCAAGGGCGAATATCTGCTCGGTGAGGCGCTGGGATTGTCGAGCACCGGGCGCGACAGCCTGCTGTGCTACCACGAACTCGTGCGCAACCTGATCGAGGAGGCCGTGCACGTCGAGACCGCGCAGGGCATCTACGGGCTCGCGCTGCTGCTGGAGCGGGGGATTCTGTATCAACCGCCGGTCGCGCCCGCGCTGTGGCGGCAACTCGCGCTTCCGGTGTCGCCGCGTTCGCGGGAACGGCTGCACGAGGTGTTCGGCCCGGTGCCGGACGCGCGGGCGCGGCTGCTGTCCGGGATGCTGTCGATCCTGGGTCTGCCGCTCGGCGTCGGGCAGGGTGACAATCCGACCTGCCAGTCGGCGCGCGCCCTGTCGATGTGGGCCTACAACGATCCCGACTACCTGTTGCAGACCGTGGCGTGGGCGGCCCGCGACGACGAGATCGTCATGCATTTCGAGGGGCAGCCGATTTCCTCGCTGGAGGCGGGGGCCGGGGTGGCGACCACCCTGCCGATGGATCTGGACCCGGTATCACTGCTGGTCGTGCCCCATCTCGACCGGATCTACGCGGAGATGGGCCGGCGTTGCGTCGGCCGCGAGGGCGATCCGCATCGGTGGATCAACCCCGAATTCCACGGCTGGTGGTCCGGGCGCGGATTCCGTATCAACGTCGATGTGGATACCGGGCGGCTGATCGACGTCGACGAATTCCTGCGGCACTTCTACGCCAGCTACCACCCCTTCTACAACGGCAATCAGCCGCTGATCCACCCGCAGCCGGCCGGCATCGCGGTCACCGACAGCGCCGCCCGGTTCGTCGGCTGGCACGCGATCACCGTCCTGCGGGTCAGCCTCGATCCGCAGGACACCATGCGGGTCTACTTCTACAACCCGAACAACGACAGTGGCCAGGACTGGGGTGACGGCGTGGTCGTCGGCACCGCCGGGCACGGCGAACGGTTCGGGGAGGGATCGCTGCCGTTCGAACAGTTCGCGTCGCGGCTCTACATCTTCCATTTCGATCCGCTCGAACGCGGCGAACCGGCCGCGGTGGAGCGCGCGGAACTGGATCGGGTCGTCGGCTACATCCACCGCAGCTGGGGTGCGGACCGGCTACCGGAGATCGTGAGCGATGCGCCGTCGTGACGCGGCGGATAGGTTGCGTGCATGGACGATTCACGGTGGCTGGCGGCACTCGTAGCCGAGGGCGACGCGATCGCCGCGATAGCGCGGGACGCGTACGGGGCGCCGGTGGCGGCCTGTCCCGGATGGGATGTGGCGCGCCTGATCTCCCACGTGGGCCGGGTGCATCGGTGGGTGGCGGGATTCCTGCGCGGCGACGACGCG
Source organism: Nocardia aobensis NBRC 100429 (assembly GCF_000308375.1). GTDB lineage: Bacteria > Actinomycetota > Actinomycetes > Mycobacteriales > Mycobacteriaceae > Nocardia > Nocardia aobensis. The sequence continues at coordinate 55,420 of NZ_BAFQ01000066.1, forward strand.
CCGGTTCCCCGCCCCGACGGTGAGGACCTTTCGAAGTGGTATCGCGAGAGCCGCGATCTGCTGCTGCGACAGCTGGACGGGATGGATCTCGACGGCGAGGTCGACACCTTCCTCGGCCGGCGGACCGTGCGGTTCTGGCTGCGGCGACAGGCCCATGAGACGGCGATGCACCGGTGGGATGCGCAGGACGCGGTGCGGCCCGGCGCGGCGGCGCCGATCGACGCGGACTTCGCGGGTGACGGCATCGACGAATGGCTGCACGTCTTCGTCCCACGCTTCCTCGCCCGAGTCGATGTGCCCGGCGAACTCGTCGGGACCGCAACGCAATTCGTTTGCACCGACCTCGACGGCCCGCCGTGGACGCTGCGCCTGACCCATCCGGAACCGACGATCGACTACGGCGCGGCGGCGGCCGATACGGTTCTGTCCGGCAATGCGGCGGACCTGCTTCTCACCGTGTGGCATCGGCGGCCGGCCACGCGAGCCGAGTCCACCGACGCCGAATTGGCACGCCGGGTGCTGGATCTGATCCATGTCACGTAACAGTTGGGCGGCGGGGCCGTCTCGCTGCCTACGGTGTTCAGAGCCGGGCCGATGAGCGACGGCGTTGTGTGCGGCGTGACGGGTGCGGTGGGGGATGTGCGGGCAGGACAGGTGACCGGCGGTGATGTGGGCCGAGCCGTTCACGTCGGTGCAGGTGCCGATGACCGCGGCCGGGTCAGTGGTCGGAACGCGGCCGCGTGAGGATGAAACTGTCCACCGGCTTCACCGTGTCGGTCACGGCGTAGTAGGTGGCGGTCATGGTGGTGTGGCCGCCGGGGGCGCCGGGATCGACGTCGAAGGCGCAGAATCCGTAGGGATGGTCGGGGTCCTTGAAGGCCGACCAGGGTGCCTGCTCCATCACATAGATCGGCGCCTTCTTGCCGGTGGCGGGGTCGACCGCGCCGACGCCGGTGATCACCCGGCACTGCTGCCCGGGGAAGAACAGCCCGTTCGAGGGGACGGAGGTTCCGCCGCCGCCGATCACGAGATGCACTGTGCCCCTGGAGGTGTCGATGATCTCCGGTGTGGTCGCGGTGGCGGGCGTGACCGCCTCCGGGACCGGTTTCGGGGTGAGGGTGTCGCTGCCGAGGACGCCGCGGACGGGATGGGAACGCTCGTAATGGTGTTCGTGGCCGCACAGCACCAGGTCGACCTGGTAACGGTCGAACAGCGGTAGCCATTCCTGGCGGATCCCCAGATCGGCGCCGTTGGCCTTGTCGGCGGAGGAGATCGCGGTCTGATGCATGAACACGATGATCCAGTCGATCGCGCGGTCCGCCCGGGCGGTAGCCAATTCCTTGTCCAGCCAACGCTTCTGGGCACCGCCGGAGTAGCCGTGCACATAGGAGTTGCCGCCGTCCTGCAGGCAGATGTCGTCGTTGGCCACCGCGATCACCCGGACCGCGCCGACCGTGAAGGCGTACCAGAGCCCGCGCGCGAGATCCTCGGCCCCGCTGTCGGGCACGGTGAAATACGTTTGGAACGCCTCGTAGCCGATCGGGCCGTTGCCGCGTTCGTTCTCGTGGTTACCCGGCGCCGGCATCCACGGGCGGTGGCGAGCGGACCGGGAATTGTTGGCCCACCAGTCGTTCCAGGTGCGGATCCGGTCGGTGGCGAGATTGGCGTAGCACAGATCGCCGTTGACGAGATTGAACAGCGGGGCCAGATGTTCGATCCCCGCGGTGACGTCACCGGCGACGGGGGAGCCGAGGTTGTCGTTGACGTAGCGGCCGTTGTCCAGCTTGCCGAGCGTCGGAGTGCCCTGATCACCGAAACTGGTGAAGCGGAACGCGGCCCGGCCCGCCGGCGCGGTGCGGTGCGTGCCCAATTCCGGTGTGGCACCGTCGTGTCCGGCTGCGTAGATGTAGTCGGTGTCCGGCGTGAGCCCGGTCAGGACCGCGTGATGGGCGTATACCTCGGTGCCCGAGGCGGCGTCCCGGTAGACCCGGGTCTGTGCTTGCGCGGCCGCGCCGAATCCGGTTGTGGCCGTGCCGAATCGCACCACCGGATTGCGCACCGATGCCGAACTCTGCCAGCTCACCACGGCCTCGCGCGCGGCGTCGGCACCGAACTGCAGGTGCAATCCCGTTACCGGCGGTGCGGCCACCCGGGCCGGACCCGTCGCCAATTCCGGTGACAGCGGCCAGAATCGCCCGCCGCCGGTCGAGGAACCCTCGTCGTGCAATGCCGCCGTCGTCCCCGCACCCACGGCCAGCCCGGCGAGCGCCGCCGCCCCCGACGCGCCGAACAGCCATCGCCGGCTCACCCCGCGCGATCGGTCGGGGCGCGCGCCGCCTCCCTCCGGTCCGCCTGCTCGTGCAGCGGCGTGCGGCCCGGCGGTGACATCTCCGTGGGTACCGGTGCCCGGCGTCGAACCAGGACCGGCCCCCGCCCCGGCGCTACCCGCCTGCTCCGATACCGGCTCCGACGCATCCCGCTCGTCCATACCTCCAGCCAACCGTGCGCGGGTTCAGAAAACCCGACGCCACGGCGAACTCCGGGTGAATCACGAGCCGGGACGACGGCTCGAGGACTTGGCGTCCGGATCGGTGGTTAGCCGAGCACTATGGATCACGACAGGGCCCCGGTGCTCGACGCGCTGCGCGATTTCCGGCGGCGGGGCTTCGTGCCGTTCAGTCCACCGGCTCACAAGCAGGGACGGGGAGTCGATTCCCGGGTACTGGACGTCCTCGGGCCGGATGCGTTCGCCGCGGACGTGGTCGCGCTCAACGGGCTCGACGATCGTCTGCTGCGGTACGGGGTGCTGGGTGAGGCGCAGGAATTGATGGCCGATGCGGTCGATGCGTACGAGTCGACGTTTTCCACCCGATGCCACCGACCCCACCCTGTCGACGGTCCGCGTGGTGGCGAAGGGTTAGGTCCGCTCCGGGCTCAGGCGCGGGCGGCGATGCGCGCCTGCACCTCCGGTCGCCGCAGCGGCGGGACCGACTTCGGCGGCACCTTGCGGTCGGGCAGGGCCGCCAGCAGGCGGGTGGTGGCCGCGGCGATCTCGGCGACGGCCTCGTCGATCGCGGGGCGGGTGGCCGCGGAGATACTGCTCAGGCCACCCACCTTGCGGACGTACTGCAGCGCGGCCGCCTCGATCTCCTCGGCCGTGGCTTCCGGTTCGAGGCCGCGCAGGGCGGTGATATTTCGGCACATAGCTACGAGGTTAGGCCGTGTGCCGGGTGCGATCGAGCCGATGTGATCTCGGCTCAGGAGGCGCTGCCGGTCGAGAACGGCGAGTAACCGTAGCCGTACCCGTATCCGTAGCCACCCGACCACGGGCTGTTCCATCCCGGATAGAAGCCGCCGTAGCCTCCGCGCGGCAGGCCCCAGCCCGGCATTCCCCAACCACCGTGATGCCCCCAGCCGTGGTGGCCCCAGCCATGGATTTCCTGGGCCGGGGCCGGGGCTGGGGCCGCCGCCGGTTCGGCGAGAGCGGGGGTGGCGGCCGCCACGATCGGCGCCGCCGCGATGGCGACCGTGATCACGGTGCGTGACATGCGGGTGCGGAGCTTCGAGGGCAGGTCGTTTCGAACCATCGGAATTCCTTCGGTACGTGTCTCGGTCGTATCCGTCCGCGGCCCGATCGGGCCGCGCGACTAGCTTGACGTCATTTAATGTACCGCTGTTTAACGGTACGTTCAAGAGCGTCGAAAAGATGACATGACTACGAGTGGGCCTTCGAAGGGGGGCGCCGCACACGGGACGGGCGCCGCACCGCCGGCCGTGATCGGCCGCGGTACGACGCCCGCGTCGCTGGTATCCGCCGGCTAGAGCCGCACGGGGTAGGTCGGCTCCTGGATATCGGGCTTGATGCGGTCTTCGACGAAGATGCCGTGCCAGATCATGAACACCAGCAGCGTCCACAGGCGACGGCTGTGGTCGCCGTTGCCGGCCCGGTGCGCCTCGAGCATGGCCTTGATCGCGGACTTGTCCAGCAGATGGTCGGTCTGCGATTCCGCGATCTGGGTGGCGGCCCAGTCGAAGAGTTCCGGTCCGCGCAGCCAGTGCCGCAGCGGCACCGGGAAGCCCAGTTTCGGCCGGTGCAGCACATGCGGCGGGACGATCGTCTCGAGCGCGCGGCGCAGCGCGTACTTGGTGGTCTCCTTGGTGATCTTCTGCTGATACGGGATCTGCTCGGCGACCGCGAACACCTCGGGATCCAGGAACGGGACCCGCAACTCGAGCGAATTGGCCATGGTCATCTTGTCGGCCTTGACCAGGATGTCGCCGCGCAACCAGGTGAACAGGTCCAGATGCTGCATGCGCGCCACCGGATCCCAGCCGCGCGAGCGCGCGTAGATCGGGGCCGTCACATCCTGATGCGTCCACTCCGGGCGGAATTCGCGCAGCACCGAACGCAACTGGGCGTCGTTGAAGCTGCGGGCATTGCCGTAGTAGCGCTGCTCGAGCGGCAGCGAACCGCGGTGCAGCAGGCTCTTGCCGCGCGTCCCGTCCGGAATCCGGTCCGAGAGCTTGCCGGCCAGCCGCCGCACGCCCTTCGGCAGGTACTCGAAAGGCTTGAGCGACAACGGTTCCCGATAGATCGTATAGCCGCCGAACAGCTCGTCGGAACCCTCGCCGGAGAGCACCACCTTGACGTGCTTGCGGGCCTCCTGGGCCACGAAATACAGCGGCACCAGCGCCGGATCGGCCACCGGATCGTCGAGGTACCAGACGATCTCGGGGATCGCGCCGGCGAATTCCTCGGGGCTGACGGTGCGGATGAAATGCTTCGCGCCGATCGCCTCCGCGGTCTCGGCCGCCACATCGGCCTCCGAATACCCCTCCCGCTCGAACGCCGAGGTGAAGGTGAGCAGATTCGGGTTGTGCCGGATCGCCAGCGCCGCGATGGCGGTGGAGTCGATGCCGCCGGACAGGAAGGCGCCGACGGTGACGTCCGCGCGCATGTGCTTGGCGACCGAATCCTCGAGCACCGACGCGATCTCGCGGTAGCGGGCCTCCTCCGAGCCGGCCGCGAACGGGCGCACCCGGAAGTTCGGCTCGAAGTAACGGGTGACTTCCGGCGCGGCGCCGGGGCGCAGGGTGGCGTAGCAGCCCGATTCCAGGCGGCGGATGTTCGCGTGCAGCGATTCCGGCTCCGGCACGTACTGCAGCACCGTGTAGTGCTCGAGCGCGCGCGGATCCAGTGCGTCCGAGAGATTCAGGGCCGGCAGCAGTTCCAGCAGGCTCTTCTTCTCGCTGGCATAGGCGGTGCCGCCCGGGCCGGTAGCCAGGAACAGCGGCTTGATACCGAACGGGTCGCGGGCCAGTACCAGCTCCTGGGTCTCGGTGTCCCAGATGGCGAAGGCGAACATGCCGCGCAGCTTGGAGAATGCCGCGGTGCCCCAGTGGTGATAGGCCGCGACGATCGCCTCACCATCCCCCTCGGTGGCGAACCGCGCCCCGAACTCCTCGCTCAGCTGCGCGCGCAACTCCAGGTAGTTGTAGATCTCACCGTTGAACGCCAGCGCATAACGCTGCGTATTCTCCGGCGGACCCCAGCGCAGCGGCTGATGCGAATGCTCGATGTCGATGATCGACAGGCGGTTGAAGCCCAGGATGATGTGTTCGTCGTGCCAGGTGCCGCGCTCGTCCGGGCCGCGATGGCGCCCGCACTGCAAGGCGTCGTACACCTGCTGTACGACGGAGTCGGTGGCCACATCGGCGGTCAGAAATCCCAGCAGTCCACACACTGCGTCGAGAACCTCGTTTCCGGATCGGGTACGCGGAGAACATTCGAAACCAGTCCCCGAGTATGCCGCACCGCGGGCCTGCTCGTCGCCTCGCTGGGCGGCGGTCGCGCTCGCCAGGGATTTCGCGTACGGGCGCGTGAGCGGCGCGGAGGTACGGCCGGGGATCGCACCCGGTGGCCGGTGTGTCGAAAGCGACCCGGGCACAACGCGGGAGGCGGTTTGGTCTACGCTGCGTAGTACTCGGGAACTCTCGTGGTCGGCCGCGCGTTCGGTGCGGCTCGCGGAAGGCTCCCGAACGTGCTGAAAACGCGCCGCCCGGCATCCGGGTGGCGCCGTGTCGGATGGACGACCAGGAAGGCGTTGAGCGTGGCGCACAAGGCGAGCGAAGCGATAGGGGCACGACCCGCCCGGGTACGGCGGGGCCGCATCCTTCGGCGGGCCGGGCTGGCGGTGTCCATGGGGATCACCGTGATGCTCGTCTCGGGCTGCTCGATCGACAATCCCGTGCTTCGGTTCGGCTGGCCCTCGGGTGTGACCCCGCAGGCGACCCGGATGCGGGAACTGTGGACGTGGTCGGTCGTCGCCGCCCTGGCGATGGGTGTGCTGGTCTGGGGCCTGACCTTCTGGACCGTGGCCTTCCACCGCAAGAAGAAGAACTCCCCGGAGTTCCCGCGGCAGACCGGCTACAACGTGCCGCTGGAGCTGACCTACACCGCGATTCCGTTCGTGATCATCGCGGTGCTGTTCTACTTCACCGTGGTCGTGCAGAACTACGTGCACGAGAAGACCTCGAACCCCGATGTGGTCGTCGACGTGACCGCGTTCCAGTGGAACTGGAAGTTCGGCTACCAGAAGGTCGTCGGCCAGAACGGCCAGGTCCACGACGGTGTCGACCAGACCCGTCAGGCGATGAACGAGCAGATTCAGAGCGAGTACAAGGAGCGCACCGCCGACGGCCACCCGCAGCCGGGTCCGCTGCACGGCCTGCCCGCCAACGACATCTCCTACCTGCACTACGACAAGGTGGAGACCGTCGGCTCGTCCAACGAGATCCCGGTGCTGGTGCTGCCGACCAACAAGGTCGTGGAATTCCAGCTGGCCTCCGCCGACGTCATCCACTCCTTCTGGGTGCCGGAGTTCCTGTTCAAGCGCGACGTGATGCCGAACCCGAAGGAAAACCACTCCGACAACACCTTCCAGATCACCAAGATCGAGCACGAGGGTGCCTTCGTCGGCCGCTGCGCGGAGATGTGCGGTACTTTCCACTCGATGATGAACTTCGAAGTGCGTGCCGTGACGCCGGACAAGTTCGACAAGTACATCGCCGCCCGCGAAGCGGGTAAGACCAATGCCGAGGCCCTGTCGAGCATCGGCGAGTCGCCGGTCGCGACGACCACGCATCCGTTCGACACCCGTCGCACCGCGCGTGAAGCCAGCCAGGCCGAGAGCAAGTAAGAAGGGTACTGAACTGACATGAAGGTCGAAGCACGCATCTTCGAGCTGCTCACGGTGTTCTTCATCATCGTGGCGGTTGTCTACGGATTCTTCACCGGCCAGTCCCGCACCGGCGTCGAGTGGGCGGGTACCACCGCCATCGTGCTGACCGCCGGACTGACGCTGATCGTCGGCACCTACTTCCGCTTCGTGGCCCGCCGCCTGGATCTGCGCCCCGAGGACTACGAAGAGGCCGAGATCATCGACGGCGCCGGCGACCTGGGCTTCTTCTCGCCCGGCAGCTTCTGGCCCATCCTGCTGGCCGGTTCCGCCTCGGTCACCGCGCTCGGCTTCGCGTTCTTCCAGTACTGGCTGATCGGCCTGGGCGTGCTCTGTGTCCTGGCCTCGGTCGCCGGCCTGGTGTTCGAGTACCACGTGGGACCCGAGAAGCACTGAGCATCTGACGGCAGTCGCGAGCGCCCCGGCTTCGGCCGGGGCGCTTCGTCGTTGCGGGGGCCGTTCGAGATACTGCCGGAAAAGCCGAACGCCCCGACATGTCTGCCGGGGCGTTCGGTCTACGCACAGGGTTCAGTCGGGGGTGTGATAGCGGCGGGCGCGTTCGGAGCGGCAGATGTCGTCGATGCCGGAGGTGATCTCACGCATCAGTTCCGGTGCGCCGGAGCGGCCGGAGTAGGTGCCGGTGGGGCGCAGGCGGCAGGTGAAGGTGATGAAGCCGTGGTCCTCGCCCGCGGATTCGTGCAGATCCGGGGAGCGCACGCCGTAGGTCATGGCGGAGATGACCGTGATGGCGCCGCTGCGTTCGCGGTGGTCGGCGAACAGGTCGTGCAGCCGGTGGAAGACGGTGCTGTAGCTGCTCATGGGCGCGAAGACCGCCACCCGGTAGGCGGGGCCGCGCTCGGAGGAGCTGATCACCGTGTCGGCGAGATATTCGGCGTCGCGCAGCGTCAGCACCTTCGGCGCGAACATCAGCGCGCCGGCGGCGGCGTTGCGCACCGGCATACCGGCGCGGCCGCCCGCGGCGGAGGCGATGGCGCCCAACGACTTTCGCGCCCGCGCACCCAGTTCACGGCGGGCCCGCAGTGAGGGGGTGGCGGTGGTGGGATGCAGACTCGACCACTGGCCGAAGCGGACCGTGCCGAGCTGGATGTTGCCGGTGCCGACCGGTCGCGACACCCGCAGCGGCGCGGTGTCGACCCAGCGGCCGACCTGCAGCAGGGCGTCGCCGGGGCGGGTGATCTCGGCGTGCGAGTGTTCGACGAACGTGTCGAAGTCGAGGAATCGGTGCGCGTCGGACGTCAGCCAGGTGTGGTCCTTGTCGACCTCGATGGCTTGCAGCGTCAGCGCCGTGATGATGCCGGTGCGCCCGGCTCCGCCGAGGATGCGCCGGAAGCGGTCGGCGTGATGGGTGCGCCCGCAGGTGCCGAATCGACCCTCGGGGTCCACGTATTCGAGGGCGACCACGTTGTCGCTGAACATGCCGTAGCGGTGTGAGGCCGCGCTGAGCCCGCCGACGGCCGCGAAACCGCCGGCGGTGATCTCGCGGTGGTCGCCGACGATCGGCAGCCCCAGGCCGTGCGCGGCCAGGGTGCGATCGATATCGGACAGGCGTGCGCCGGCCTGCACCCGCACCAGTCGCGCGTCGGCGTCCACCGCCTGCACGCGGTTCATCCGCCGCAGCGACATCACGATGCGACGGTCGGGCGGGGCCGGTTCGTCGTCGAGCTGCTCGCTGCTGTGGTCGCCGCCGCGCACGGTCAGCGGTTGCGGTCGTGAATCTCGCACTGTGCGAACGACATCCGCGGTGTCGCGGGGCAGGTATTCCTCCGGAAGAGCAGCGAGCGTGGTACTCATGGCCTCAAAGCTAACCACAGTAGCGGCGCTACGTCTGCACCGAAGTTCGCGGTGCAGGTGCGGGGGTTTTCGCAATCGGCGCGAAGGCGAACAGTGCGGTCGCCACGGCCGCCCACAGGATCCACCCCGGGATGCCGGAACCGCCCAGCAGCGTGTGCGCGTGCTCGCTCGAGTCGGCCGACTGCAGGGCGCCGAAGATCATCGCTCCGCCGTTCCACGACGCGTGCGCGATCGCCGCGGGCCACACGCTGGCCGACCGCAGGCGCAGCCAGCCGAGGACGGCGCCGAAGCAGATGCAGAACGGGATGTAGGCCGCCGCCGACCAGGCGCCGATATCGGTGAAGCCGTAACCGAGCAGTGTCAGCGGGGCGTGCCAGAGGGCCCAGACGACACCGGTCGCGATCAGCGCCACGAGCGTGCCGTAGCGGGAGATCAATTGCGGCAGTAGCCATCCGCGCCAGCCGATTTCTTCGCCGAGCGCGTTCGGCAGTGTCGAGATGACGACCGTCGTCAGCGTCTCGAGCAGCAACGCGACCACCATCGAGGTGTCGAGCTTGTCCAGATCGAAATGGAACCAGCCGAGCGCCGCGCTGATCTCGTAGGCGATCCACAAGACCATCTGCGTACCGAGCCAGGCGGCGACGATCAACCGGGCGGTGCGCGCAGGTGCCGGACCGAGGCCGAGGCCGACGTCGGCGGCGAAGCCGGGAGCCGCCGGGACGCCCGGTGCCGCGGGGCGCGCGAGGACGGGCTGCCCCATCCTCGACCGCGCGACCAGAACGGCCACTGTCGGCGCGAACATCATCAGGGCCGCCCCCTCGTGCAGCCAGGGGACCGATTCCAGCCCTTTTCCGTCGATCCAGGGAATCGACGCGAGCACCCACGCGAGTGCGTACGCCACCACGATGTAGGTGGCGATATCCGAACGCCGAGCAATCATAAGTCCGTCCTTGCGACTGAATCCGATGCCGATCGGGATCGGCCGTCACCTCTCCGGCACTCGGCGCCCCCGGATACTTCGACGCGGGGGATGTGGGATCGGTTCCCGCGCAGTGTGGTTCGGATGGTGCGTCCGCCGATGTGCGGGCGTGCCGGGCGAGGGGAGTTGGGACGCACCGTGAACTTTTCGTGCAAACCGCCACTGGAAATGCGGAAAACCGCCGGATTCGGCGAGGTTTGCACGATTAGTTCACCCAGCACCCGACTTGCTAGTTCACCCAGCACCCGACTTGCCGACGCTTACCGTGCTGATCCGGATGTGACATCGGCTGCCGGGTGCTTGCCCGGACCGCGGGGGCGGGGTTGGGTGGAGGCATGAGCACAGTGCTGGTGACCGGTGGGACAGGCGCGCTCGGGCGGCACATCGTGGATCGGCTGCGCGAACGCGGGCACGACGTGCGGGTGCTCTCGCGACGCCCGGGTGCGGGAACGCACGTGGGGGATCTGGCGACGGGGGCCGGTGTGCGCGACGCTGCCGAGGGTGCGGAGTCGATCGTGCACGCGGCCTCGGACTTCCGGCGGTTCGGCAAACCGGATATCGAGCAGACGCGGAATCTGCTCGCGGCCGCCGGGGGAGCGCGGCATCTGATCTACGTGTCGATCGTCGGCATCGACCGCATCCCCTTCGGCTACTACCGCAAGAAACTCGCCTGCGAACACCTGATCGCCGACAGCGGTGTGCCGCATACGATTCAGCGCGCCACCCAATTCCACGACCTGATCGCCGCGGTGCTCGCCGGGGTGCAGAAGCTTCCGATCGCCCCGCTGCCCTTGGATTTCCGTTTCCAGCCGGTCGCCACCGAAGATGTGGCCACCCGCCTGGCCGACCTCGTCGAAGGCGAACCCCGCAGCCGTGCGGCAGATTTCGGTGGACCGCAGGTATCCACGCTGGGCGAGTTGGTGAAGACGTGGCAGCAGCATTACGGGCGCCCTCGGCGGACGGTGCCGCTCCCGCTCCCCGGCGAGATCGCGCAGAGCTTCCGTGCCGGCGACAACACCTGTCCCGAGCACGCCGACGGCACCCGCACGTGGGCCGACTACGTCGCGGCGAACCCGGGCCCCAGCTACCGGCTGCGTGGTTGATCCGCCGGGGACAGGCGCTCGAGCACGCCGGCCAGCCCGCTGCGGATATGCGCGGCCGAGCCGGTCTCGAGGCCGTGGGTCACCTCGTGCCACGGCCCGAGCCGATGCCACACCGACGCCCGGCTGCGGAGTTCGCCCGTCACCCCGTACGCGGCGGTTACGGCGTTCGAGAATTCGGGTGGCGCGCCGTACAGCGCCCACGCCAGGTCGATGGCCGGATCGCCGAGGTGCGCATCGCCGAAATCGATCATGCCGGTGATGCGGCCGGCCTCGACCAGGATGTGCTCGGGACCGATATCGCCGTGTACGACGGTATCGGCGGGAAGTTCGCGGGCCGCGTCGAGCAGGGCCAGCGCCGCGGGACGATGAGCGCTCGGTAGCAGCGGGGCGACGTCGGCGCGAAACTGTTCGAAGGTCTCGTTCCAGGCGTGCCGGGCCTGCTCTGCCGGTGCCAATCCGTGCTCGATCGCCGTCGTCGCGGGGCAGTCGTGCAGGGCGCGCAGGAATCGGCCGATCAGCAAACCCTGTTCGGCACAGGGTGTTTCGATTGCGCACCCCGGAATCAACGCATGGCGTACGACGAGCGGGTCCTCTCCGGCCACCCGAGGGACCGGCACCTGCAACGGCAGCTGTGCCGCCAGCCACGGCAGCAGCCGCGTTTCGCGCAGCAGTTGCGCGGCGACCTCCGGGCGACGCGGCCGCCGCTCGACCCAGCGACCGTCGACCAAGGTCGCCACGGTATCCCAGCCTCCGGAAAACTCCATGGCGCGACCGTAACGCGACGGCCGCGGTTCAGCAGGGACTCTGCCCGCCGACCTCGCCGGTGGTGAGCTCGATCGTGGTGCCGGTGGGTACCGAGGTCTCCGCGTCAGGGTTCTGATTGGTGATGACGCACTGCCCGCCGCCCGGCCCGCGGCCGGTGCCGCCGGTGATGTGCGCATGCAGGCCGGCGGCGGTGAGGAGTTGGTCGGCGAGGGCCGGGCGATCGCCGCGGACATCGGGAACGGTGACCGTGCCGGGTGATGGGGATGTGCTCGCGCCGAAGGGCTGGGTGGGGTTCGCCGCCTTCGGCGTGCTGGTCGCGTCGCCGGACGCGTGCGCAGTGGCGGCCGACGTGCCCGCGACGGTGGTAGTCGTTGCGGGCGTGGTGGTTTCGGACCCGCAGCCGGACAATGTGGCGGTCGCTGCGAGTGCGGCGATCGAAATCGACAGGGGGAGAACGGCGCGGCGGATGTGGAGGGAAAGGCGTGGGAAGGTTGAGGTCGGCACATCCCGACCGTAGTTGCTGCCGTGTCGATGCGCGTGTGGCCCGGTTGTGGCATGATGGCGCCCGGCGGGGACCAGGCGAGTCCTCCCTCCACGGCATTCCGCAGCCCGGGCATCGGCGACAGATCGCACAACCAACGACCGGCGACATAGACGAGCGCCGCTCCGATGTCGTTGTCGCACAACGCTGGACGCCAGCGGAGGCCGGTACGGTGACACCGTCACCGACCGACGACGTGGTATGGACCGCAATGGCGAGCCGACTACGCGGTTGCATTCCCGGGTCGCCTGGCATTTCTGTGCTCGGGCACGCCGAGCCGGTCGATCGAGTGCTGATGGTGGTTCGCGGATCCGACCAACGGTTGCCGTGATCTCGTCGCCGAGGTCGGTAAGGTGCCGGCCGACCGACGGCTGCGGTATCGGCGACGCTCGGTCAAGGACGCGCTCGGGTTCGTGGCGGGCCGATGTCATTGTCGCGCAATGCTGAACGTCCGCCGGGGCACGGGATGGCGAGGACGCCGTGGGTTGAGGAGCTGGTGTGGACCGTCGGTGGCGGACGACGGTTGGGGTCGCTGGGCGTTTCTGTGCTCGGACACCGGCAAGCCGCCGATCAGGCGCCGGTGGCGATTCGGGTGATCTTTTCTGCGGTGGCCGTGATGGCGGCGCCGAGGTTGGTGAGGTGCTGGGCGGAGAGGCGGGTGTCGGGGCAGGCGACTACGGCGGCGATGACGCGGTCGCCGGCGAAGATGGGGGCGGCGACGGTGACTACGGCGTTCTCGGCGCCGAGTTCGTCGGGGAGGTAGTCGATGGTGATCAGGTCGGTGATCATGCTGCCCAGGCGGTTGCGGAGCGGGTCGGTGACCGGTGAGTTGCGCAGGGCGGCAAGGGCTTCGAGGATGGGCGCGGATTCGTCGGCGAGGCGTTCGACGGAGTAGCCGCGGGCGCGGACGGCGTCGAGTACCGCGAGCAGGCGTTCGCGATGGGCGGGGTCGGCGTGGTCGATCCAGGTGGTGCGTTCGGAAGCGGGTGCCCAGGCGATGAATTCGCGCGCGACCGGCGGTGCGAGGGGCAGGCGGCGGCCCTGCCGGATCCACGGCACCGAGGGAGTCCCGGCGACCTCGGTGATGATGATCGACCCGTCGTCGCGCTCGGCCAGGAAGACCGGAAAGCCCTGTTCGGCAACGAATTCCCGCAGGAGATCGGCGGCCAGCCGGCGCAGCGGGAACGCCGCCTCCGCACGGCGTGCGACGGCGAGCAGCCCCATCCCCAGGCCATAGTTGCCGTCGAGATCGCGCACGGTCCAGCCGTCGGCCGTGAGCTGGGTCAGCACCGCATGTGCCGTCGCCCGGGAGAGTCCGGTCTCGCGCACGATCCGCGCCAGCGACAAGTGCTCGGCGGGACGGCGCGACAGCAGTTCGATCACCCGCACCACCCGATGCGTGGGTGGTGATCCCGCGGAGGCGGCGGGAGTAGCGATGTCGGTGCCCTCGGACATGGCGCCCTTTCCTGGTCGATAGGTCGATCCATGCGGCCGGTGATCGCGCCGCACTCGACGGTGACGGGCCACACCGCCGCTCACCGTACCGGTCGCCGCAGCCGCGCTCCTTCGAGTGCGGTGGCTGCGTTCGGTCCGGTCGACATCGGGGCGCGGCGGGCGGGTAGCGAATGTCGGAGCTTCCGGATACGGCGACCTTCCTGTTGGCTCCGCGCTCTGGGGTGGGGGCCATCTCGGCACGGTGCTCGCCGCGGCGTGCAATGGCCACGCCGAAGTCCGAGATCACCGGTGCCGTGGAGCGCAGGGGCTCACCATCCGCTCCCGCGGCCGGTCGACGCAGCGACGCCGCGCCGGTAGGGCGGCCGGGTGGGCGGCGAAATCCGCGCGGGGGCGACAGCCCCTTGACCGACGCACCCGCATCCGCTTATCGTCGGTGTCACAATATCGAACAATAGCGTCGAATATTCGACATCGCAACCCGGAAGTGGTCGAGATTTCGGATTCGGGGAAGCGGTGCGAGCGATGCGGACAAGGCGAATGTGATGCGGACGGGATACGAGCTGTCGCATCTGTCGGCCCTCGAGGCCGAATCGGTGCACATCTTCCGGGAGGTGGCGGCCACCTTCGAACGGCCGGTGCTGTTGTTCTCCGGCGGTAAGGACTCGGCGGTGATGCTGGAGTTGGCGCGGAAGGCGTTCTGGCCGGCGGCGCTGCCGTTCGCGCTGCTGCACGTCGACACCGGGCACAACTTCGACGAGGTGATCGACTTCCGCGATCGCACGGCGGCCAGGCTCGGTGCGCGGCTGCTGGTGGCGCGGGTGCAGGACGATATCGACGCCGGGCGGGTGATCGAACGCCCGGGGGAGAGCCGGAATCGGTTGCAGACCACCACATTGCTGCGTGCGATCGCCGAACATCGCTTCGACGCCGTGTTCGGCGGGGCGCGGCGCGACGAGGAGAAGGCGCGCGCCAAGGAGCGGGTGTTCAGTTTCCGCGACGAATTCGGTGCCTGGGAGCCGCGGGCGCAGCGCCCGGAGGTGTGGAACCTCTACAACGGCAAACACCGTGCGGGACAGCACATCCGGGTGTTCCCGCTGTCGAACTGGACCGAACTCGACATCTGGGAGTACATCGACCGCGAGGCGGTGGAACTGCCCCCGCTGTACTACGCGCACCGCCGCCCGGTCTTCCGGCGTGACGGAATGCTGCTGGCTGCCAATCCCTTCCTGACTCCGGGCGCGGACGAGAAGGTGTTCGAGACGACGGTCCGGTTCCGCACCGTCGGCGATGCCACCTGCACCGGATGTATCGAGAGCGAGGCCGCCGATCCGGCGGCCGTGATCGCCGAAACCGCGATCACCCGGCTCACCGAACGCGGCGCCACCCGCGCCGACGACCGCATCTCCGAATCCGGGATGGAAGACCGCAAGCGGGAGGGCTACTTCTGATGAGCCGCAATCTGTTACGTCTCGCGACGGCCGGCAGCGTCGACGACGGCAAGTCCACCCTCATCGGCCGCCTGCTCTACGACTCCAAGAACCTGTTCTCCGATCAGCTGGCCGCCATCGAACGGGCCAGCGCCCAACGTGGCGATGCCGCAACGGATCTGGCGCTGGTGACCGACGGCCTGCGCGCCGAGCGGGAGCAGGGCATCACCATCGACGTGGCCTACCGCTACTTCACCACGCCGCGCCGCAAGTTCATCATCGCCGACACCCCGGGCCACGTGCAGTACACGCGCAATATGGTGACCGGCGCCTCCACGGCCGATCTGGCGTTGATTCTGGTCGACGCGCGCAAGGGCGTGGTCGAGCAGACCCGCCGGCATGCGTTCCTGGCCTCGCTGCTCGGGGTGCCGCACCTGGTGGTGTGTGTGAACAAGATGGATCTGGTGGACTGGTCGGCCGCGCGGTTCGAGGAGATCCGCGAGGAATTCGCCGATTTCGCGGCGAAGCTGACCGTCGGCGACCTGAGTTTCGTGCCGGTCTCGGCGCTGCACGGCGACAACGTGGTCACCGATTCCGCGCATACGCCGTGGTTCGCCGGCCCGCCGCTGCTGAGCCACCTCGAACAGGTGCATATCGCCTCGGACCGCAATCTGATCGACGCGCGGCTGCCGGTGCAGTACGTGATTCGCCCGCACGCCGCCGACGCCGCCGCCGGCGGGGCCGGGCATCGCACCTATGCCGGAACCATCGCGGGCGGCATCTTCAAACCCGGCGACGAGGTGGTCGTGCTGCCGTCCGGGCGCTCGTCGCGGGTCGCGCGGATCTGGGGGCCGGGCGGGGTGAAGGTGGACGAGGGGTTCACCGGGATGGCGGTCTCGGTGGAACTCGACGACGAGGTCGACGTCGGGCGCGGAGATATGCTGGCCCGTCCCGGAAACCGGCCGCATATCGCCGGTGAGGTCGACGCCATGGTGTGCTGGTTCTCCGAGACCACCGAACTGCGGCCCGGTGCTCGCTACACGATCCGCACCGCCGCCCAGACCACCCGCGTCCAGGTCCACGAACTCGACTACCGGCTCGACGTCAACACCCTGCACCGGGTCGCCGACGCGGAAGCCCTGGCGCTCAACGACATCGGCCGCCTCACCCTGCGCAGCCAGCGTCCGCTGATGGTCGACAGCTACCGCGACAATCGCCGCACCGGCAGTTTCATCCTCGTCGACGAGGACACCGACCAGACCGTGGCTGCCGGGATGATCCTGGCCCGCGACACCGGACCGGAGTCCGTGCCCGACGTCTCGGCCGCACCCGCGGTGGTGCGTGCGGACGTCGTCTGGCACAGCTCGTCGGTGGGACGCGGCGAGCGCCCGCACGCCGGTGCGACGGTGTGGCTGACCGGTCTGTCCGGCTCCGGAAAGTCCACTATCGCCGTGGAATTGGAGCGCCAGCTGGTGGCCGCCGGCCGCCCGGCCTACCGGCTCGACGGCGACAATCTGCGGCACGGGCTCAACGCCGACCTCGGTTTCACCGACGACGACCGGCGCGAGAACATCCGCCGGGTGGCCCAGGTCGCCTCGCTGTTCGCCGACGCCGGTCTGATCGCCATCGTCTCGGTGATCAGCCCGTTCGCCGACCAGCGCGAACAGGCGCGCGGGGTGCACGCCGCGAGCGGCCTGGACTTCCACGAGATCTTCGTCGACACACCGCTGGAGGTGTGTGAGCGCCGCGATCCGAAGGGCTTGTACGCCAAGGCCCGCGCGGGCCGGCTGCCGGAGTTCACCGGGATCGACTCACCCTACGAACGTCCCGAACACGCCCAGCTCGTGATCACCCCCGACCACGGCTCACCCGCCGAAATCGCCGCGCTGATCCGCCGCGAACTGAGACTGTGAACCGCAGTACCGCCCGCACAACACGCTAGGACGACATGAGTACATCGACAGGATCGTCACCGGGAACCGATACCGCCACCGGAAATGGACTTCCGGGCGGCGGCGCTCCCCTGACCGAACCGTTCACCGCGGCGATCGCCGAGGCCGAGAAGCTGATCGCGGCAGCGGATTTCATCCACGACGAGAAGGATCTCGCCGAGGGCTACGACTACCTCGCCGGCAGTATCGCCGCCTGCCTGCAGCTCTCGGGTACGCACGGCAGCAGCCACCCGTACTTCGTGAGCTCCACCGGCCCGCACGCGAAAATGGGTCTGGACAACCCGGATACGCTCTACTACCACGCCAATGTCGAGCCGGGCGCGGAATATCTGCTCACCGGTGTCCGCGGCAGCACCGTCGACCTCAGCTTCCAGGTGCTGCGCGGCGACTACACCGCCACCGACGTGCCCAACGGCGACGACGCCTTCGACGACCGCCGCCTGCAGATCGCCGCGGACGGCAGCTATCAGCTCCGCTTCGGGCCGCCGAAAGCCGATGCCGGGCCGAACTATTTCGTTCTCGGTGAGGGCGCCTCGATGCTGGCGGTGCGCGAGGTCTACGGCGACTGGAACGCGGAGACGAAGGGCAGTATCCGCATCGAGCGCCTCGACACCGTCGGTACCGCGGCGCCCGAACCCGGTGTCGAACAGTTGCGCAAGCGGTATCGTGCCGCGGCGCGGGCGCTGGTGCAGCGCATCCACACCTGGTTCAACTTCCCCAAGTGGTTCTATCTCGACCTGCCGGTGAACACCCTCACCGAACCGCGGCTGACCCCGGGCGGGCTCAGCACGCAGTACTCCTCGGTCGGCCACTTCGATCTCGACGACGACCAGGCACTGGTGATCACGGTGCCGAAATCCGATGCGCCGTATCAGGGATTCCAGCTCGGCAGCCGGTGGTACATCTCCCTCGACTACGTCAACCACCAGACCAGCCTCAACAGCGCACAGGCCCAGGTCGATCCGGACGGGATGATCCGCATGGTGGTCTCGGCGCGCAATCCGGGCATCGCCAATTGGATCGAGACCACCGGACGCCGCCGCGGCATCCTGCAGTTCCGCTGGCAGCGCGTCGCTCGTGAGATGACCCCGGCGGACGGACCGCAGTTCGCGCTGGTGCCGTTCGACGAGGTGGCGGCGCAGCTGCCGCACTACGACCTCAACCGCATCGATGAGCAGGGCTGGCGGACCCGCATCGCCGACCGCCAGCGCGGTTTCGCCGATCGGATGCTCGGATGAGCGCCGCAGGTGGCCTGCTGGCCGACAAGGTGGTCGTGATCAGCGGCGTCGGCCCCGGGCTGGGCCGCGCCCTGTGCGTGCAGGCGGCCGCGGCCGGCGCCAAGGTGGTGCTGGCCGCACGCACCGAATCGCGGCTGCGGGAGGTGGCCGACGAGATCGACGGCGCGGGCGGGACGAGCCTGGTCGTGCCGACCGACATCACCGACGATGCCGCGGTGGCGAATCTGGTCGAGCGCACGGTCGAGACCTTCGGCCAGGTCGACGCGCTGGTCAACAACGCATTCGCGATGCCGTCGATGAAATCGCTGGCGCGCACGGACTTTCAGCAGATCAGCGACAGTCTCGAGCTGACCGTACTGGGCACGCTGCGCGCGACCCAGGCCTTCACCGACGAACTCGCCAAGACCCGCGGCGCGGTGGTGATGATCAATTCGTCGGTGCTGCGGCACTCCGAACCGCGCTACGGCAGCTACAAGGTCGCCAAATCGGCGCTGCTGGCGATGTCGCAGACGCTGGCAACCGAACTGGGCGCCAAGGGGATTCGGGTCAACAGTGTGGCGCCCGGCTACATCTGGGCCGATCAGCTGAAGTGGTATTTCGGTGAGGTCGCCAAGAAATACGGCATCACCGTCGACCAGGTGTACGAGCAGACCGCCTCCCGGTCGGATCTGAAGCGACTGCCGGAACCGGACGAGATCGCCAAAGCCGTGGTGTTTCTCGCGTCTGACTGGGCCAGTGCCATCACCGGCCAGACCCTGGACGTCAACTGTGGCGAATACCACGTGTGAGGAACAGAATTTCATGACCGCTCGTACCAACGTCGGCACCGTCGAGGATCTGCACGCATCCGCTACCAAGGCGTGCGGCCTCACCGATTTCGGCCCCGACGACTACACCGAGGCGCTCGGTGTGCTGCTCGACTCGTATCGGCGCGACGCCGACCTCACCGAACTCGGTTCCAAGATGAACCGCTATTTCCTGCGCGGCGCACTGGTCGCGCGGGCGCTGAGCGAGGCGTCCTGGAACGCGAACCCCGGGTACGCCGAAACCGCGATCCAGCGGCCGATCTTCGTCACCGGCCTGCCCCGCACCGGCACCACCGCGTTGCACCGGCTGCTGGCCGCCGACCCGCAGCATCAGGCGCTGGAGATGTGGCTGGCCGAATTGCCGCAGCCGCGCCCGCCGCGTGAGACCTGGGCCGACAATCCGGTGTTCCAGCAGATCGACGCCGGTTTCGCGCAGCATCACATCGACAATCCGGAATTCATGGGCCTGCACTACATGAGTGCCGCCGAGGTGGAGGAATGCTGGCAGCTGCTGCGCCAGACGGTGAAGTCCATCGCCTACGAATCGCTGGCCTACCTGCCGACCTACTCGCAGTGGTTGCAGAAGCAGGACTGGACCAACGCCTATGAGCGGCACAAGCGCAATCTGCAGTTGATCGGCCTCGGTGATTCCAGGGGCTGGGTGCTGAAGAACCCCAGCCACCTGTTCGCACTGGACGCGCTGATGGAGGTCTACCCCGACGCGCTGATCATCCAGACCCACCGCGACCCGGTGACCATCGTCGGTTCCTCGTGCAGCCTGTCCGAACAGGCCACCAAGGGCTGGTCGAACACCTTCACCGGCGAGACGATCGGCCGCACCCAGCTGGAGTTGTGGTCACGAGGCCTGCGCGAATTCAATTCCGCGCGTAAGCGTTACAACCCCGGCCAGTTCCTCGACGTGCAATTCGAGGATCTGCGGGCGGACCCGTTCGGCACGGTCGAGAAGATCTACTCGACCTTCGGGCTGGATTACACCGAACCCGCCCGCAATGCCATGCAGGCCCTCGACGAGGAGAGCAAATCGGGCGATCGCAAACCCGCCCACAAGTATTCGCTGGCCGACTACGGGCTGACCGAGGACGAGGTCAGGTCGGTCTTCGCCGATCTCTGAGATCGCTGTACCCGCCGCGGGCCGGCTCGGAATCACTGTCCGAGCCGGCCCGCGGCGTTTTCTGCCGTCTGAGCCGTGTCAGCCCTCGGTGGATTTCTCGCGCCGCCGGGCGCGGCGCTGCTGGATGGCGGCGAAGCGGATCTCCAGCCCGGTCACAAACGATTCCAGCGCCAATTCGAAACTCTCCGAGTCGATTTCGTCGGCCTTGGCGCGCAGCAGGTGCGCCTGTTCCAGGTGCGGGTAACGGTCGCGATAGACCTGGACGTCGTCGACGAAGCCGCGGGAGAACGAGCCGATGGTCGAGCCCATCACCACATACCGGGTAGCCGCCCCGATCATGGTGGCCTGGCGGGGTGGCCACCCGGCGCCGACCAGGCCGCCGTGCACGGCGTCTGCCGCGCGCAGATTCTCCTCCCGCTTACCGGGGCCGGAGGCCAGGTAGGGGACGAAGTTGGGGTGGCGGACCAGGGCCGCGCGGTAGGAACGCGCCCACGAGACGAGGCCGGTGCGCCAGTCGGCGGTCTCGAAGGCCGAGGCGTCCACATGGGACATGATGCCGGCGGCGATATCGTCGAGCAGATCGTCCTTGGTGGGATAGTGGCCGTACAGCGAGGCCGCCTGAACGCCCAGTTCGGCGGCCAGTTTCCGCATCGAGAGCTCGGGTAGTCCGTCGCGGTCGATCAATTCCAGTGCCGTCTCGCGGATGCGTTCGCGACTCAGTAGCGGTACCCGTGGCCGGGGCATCCTCGCCACCTCCTTCGCCGCGACACCGATCCGTGCCGAGTCAACCTACACCGTCCGGGACCGGGGCCTTGAACATCCGAACAGTGTTAGTTTATCGTGGCGGTAGATACCTAACAACGTTCGGTTAGGAGTTTTCCCGTCATGGATCTGGAACTCGGCGATGCCCACCGCGAGCTGCGCGAGGTCGCCCGCGCGTGGGTCGAGAAGGAGGTCGTGCCCTATGCCGCGGCCTGGGACCGCGCCGAATCGGTGGATACCGCGATCGTGCGCAAGCTCGGTGACATGGGCTTTCTCGGCATCGAGATCCCGGAGGAACACGGCGGTTCGGGCGGCGACGCGCTGTCGTACTGCCTGCTGCTCGAAGAACTCGGCCGCGGCGACAGCTCGGTGCGCGGCATCGTCTCGGTCTCGCTCGGCCTGGTCGGCAAATCGCTCGAGACCTACGGCAGCGAACAGCAGAAACAGGACTGGCTGCCGCGCCTGTGCGCGGGGGAGTCACTGGGCTGCTTCGGCCTCACCGAACCGGGCACCGGATCCGACGCGGCGAATCTGACCACCCGCGCGGTCCGCGACGGCGAGGACTGGGTGCTCACCGGCACCAAGATGTTCATCACCAACGGCACCTGGGCCGATATCGCGCTGATCTTCGCCCGCACCGGCCAACCGGGGCCCAAGGGGGTCACCGCCTTCCTCGTGCCCACGGACGCATCGGGTTTCGGCCGCACCGAGATCAAGGGCAAGCTCGGCCTGCGTGGCCAGGCCACCGCGGAAATCGTGCTCGACGGAGTGCGGGTGCCGGACTCGGCGCGACTCGGCGGCGAGGGGCAAGGCTTCCGGATCGCGATGGCCGCCCTCGACAAGGGGCGCATGGGCGTGGCCGCCGGATGCGTCGGTGTGGCCCGCGCCTGTCTCGAGGCCGCCGTGCGCTACGCCGGAGAACGCGAACAGTTCGGCAAACCGATCGCCTCCTACCAGCTGGTCCAGGAGTTGATCGCCGATATCGCCGTGGACGTGGAGGCCGCGCGGCTGCTGGCCTGGCGGGTCGCCGACCTGGTCGAGCGCGGCCGGCCGTTCGGCACCGAGGCGTCGGTGGCGAAGCTGTTCGCCAGCGAGGCCGCGGTGAAGGCGGCGAACAACGCCATCCAGGTCTTCGGCGGCTACGGGTACATCGACGAGTACCCGGTGTCGAAGTATCTCCGCGATGCGCGGGTGCTCACCCTCTACGAAGGCACCAGCCAGATCCAGAAACTACTCATCGGCCGCGCCCTCACCGGCGTGAACGCCTTCGTGTGACAACCGATTGCGAGGAGAGAATTCGATGACAGATCAGCGCAGAGTGGCCGTGGTGACCGGGGCCGCCCGGGGCATCGGCGCGGCCACCGCGGCCCGGCTGGCCGCCGACGGGGCGGCCGTCGCCATCGCCGACCTCGACGAGAACGCCTGCAAGACAACCGCGGACGAGATCGTCGCGTCCGGCGGCGTGGCCGTCCCGCTGGCCTGCGATGTCACCGACGAGGCGAGCGTCGACTCCGCCTTCGATCGTGTCGCCGCGGAACTGGGGTCGCTCGACATCCTGGTCAACAACGCCGGCGTGCTGCGCGACAATCTGCTGTTCAAGATGTCGGCCGACGACTGGGACACCGTGATGTCGGTCCACCTGCGCGGTGCGTTCCTGTGTTCGCGTGCGGCACAACGGCATATGGTCGCCCGCCGGTACGGCAAGATCGTCAACACCTCCAGCGTCTCGGCGCTCGGCAACCGCGGGCAGGCCAACTACTCGGCCGCCAAGATGGGCATTCAGGGACTCACCCGCACCCTGGCGATCGAACTGGGCCCCTACGGCATCACCGTCAACGCGGTGGCCCCCGGCTTCATCGTCACCGAGATGACCGCCGCCACCGCGGCCCGCGTCGGCGTGAGTGTCGAAGAGTGGCAGGCGAAATCGGCCGAGATCACGCCGGTGCGCCGGGTCGGCCGCCCCGAGGACATCGCCAACACCGTGGCCTTCCTCGCCTCCGACGAGGCGTCCTTCATCACCGGCCAGACCATTTACGTCGACGGCGGCCGTCGGCTCTGAAACCCGTCCAGGAGAACATCATGCGCAGAACAGGCTTCACCGCAGACCACGACGCCTTCCGTGGCACCATCCGCAAATTCGTCGAGACCGAAGTGGCTCCGGTCTACGACACGTGGTTGGAGGCGGGCATCGTGCCCCGCGAGTTCTATTACAAGCTGGCCGAATTGGGCGTCTTCGGTATCGAGGTGCCCGAGGAATACGGCGGCGCCGGCATCGAGTCGTTCCGGTTCCAGGCGATCCTCATGGAGGAAACGGCACGGGCGGGTGTGTCGTTCGGCGGCTCCAGTGTGCACGTCGGGCTGTGCCTGCCGTATCTGAAGAAGCTCGCGACCGAGGAGCAGAAAAAGCGCTGGCTGCCCGGATTCGCCGCCGGTGAGATCATGTTCGCCATCGCCATGACCGAACCCGGCACCGGCTCGGATCTGGCCGGAATGCGCACCACCGCCAAACTTTCCGAGGACGGCACGCACTATGTGCTCAACGGCGCCAAGACGTTCATCACCGGCGGTGTCAACGCCGACCGGGTGATCGTCTGCGCCCGCACCGCCCCGCCCCGGGAGGACGACCGCCGCTTCGGCATCTCCCTGCTCGTGGTCGACACCACCTCGCCGGGCTACACGATCGGCCGCAAACTCGACAAACTGGGCCTGCGAAGCTCCGATACCGCCGAGTTGAACTTCACCGACGTCCGGGTGCCCGTCGAGGATCTGCTGGGCGAGGAGAACAAAGGCTTCTCCTATCTCGGCCAGAATCTGCCCCAGGAGCGGTTCTCCATCGCCGCCGGCGCCTATGCCCAGGCCGCGGCCGCGGTGCGGTTCGCGCAGGAATACACCCAGCAGCGCAACGTCTTCGGCAAACCCGTCGCCTCGTTCCAGAACACCAAATTCGAACTCGCCGCCTGCAAGGCCGAGGTCGACGCGGCCGAGGCCGTGGTGGATCGGGCCCTCGACGCCCTCGACGCCGGTGAACTGAGCGCCGCCGACGCCGCCTCGGCGAAACTGTTCTGCACCGAGGTCGCCGCGCGGGTCATCGACCGCTGTCTGCAGCTGCACGGCGGCTACGGATTCATCAACGAATATCCGATCGCCCGGCTGTATGCCGACAACCGGGTCAATCGCATCTACGGCGGGACGAACGAGGTCATGAAGATGATCATCGCCAAGGATATGGGGCTGTGAACGCGACGCTGTCGCTGGCGAGCATCCTCGCCGAACCGGCGCGACGCCGCCCCGATCACATCGCGCTCGTCGAGGGCGACCGGCGATTCACCTTCGCCGAATTGTGGCGTGCGGCAAGGGAACAGGCCGGCGCGCTGATCGAGCGCGGCATCCGGCCGGGGGACCGGGTCGCGCTCATGTGCCCGAATACGGCCGAATTTCCCCGCGCCTACTACGCGATCCTCGCGGCCGGGGCGACGGTGGTGCCGGTGCATCTGCTGCTCACCGCCGACGAGGCCGAATTCGTTCTGCGTGACAGCGGGGCGACGCTGCTGATCTGCCATCCGCAGGTGGAATCGGTCGGCGCGGAAGCGGCCCGGCGGGTCGGAATCGCCTGCCTGCGCCCGGAAAGCCTTGTGGGCGAGGCCATTGCGCTGTTCGTGCCGCGTTCCCCACTGGATACGGCGGTGGTGTTCTACACCAGCGGGACCACCGGCCGGCCCAAGGGTGCGGAGCTGAGCCATCTCAATATGGTCATGTGCGCCACCGTGAACAGCTTCGATGCCAACGATGTGCACCGCGACGACATCGCCCTCGGTGCACTGCCGCTGTTCCACGTGTTCGGGCAGACGGTCTCGATGAACTCCACCTGGCGGGCCGGTGCCACGCTCGTGCTGATGCCGAGATTCACCGCGCCCGAGGCGATTCGGCTGATGGTGACCGAACGGGTGAACACCTTCCACGGTGTCCCGACGATGTATCACGGACTGATCGAGGCGGCCGCCGACGCCGACGAACTACCCGCACTGCGGCTGTGTATCTCCGGTGGCGCGACATTGCCGCTGCCGGTGCTGGAACGGTTCGAGGAGGTGTTCGACGCGCAGATCCTCGAGGGGTACGGGCTGTCGGAGACCTCACCGACGGCCGCGGTGAATCAGCCGGTCTTCGGACCGCGGCCCGGCACCGTCGGGCATCCGGTCTGGGGCGTGGACGTGGAGATCGCCGATCCCGGCGTCAGCGACCGCATCGAATTGCTGCCGGCCGGCAGCGTCGGTGAGGTGGTGGTGCGCGGGCACAACGTGTTCAGCGGCTACACCGGCAATCCGGAGGCGAGCGCGCGGGCCGTGGTCGACGGCTGGTTCCGCACCGGCGACCTCGGCGTGCGCGACGAGCAGGGTTATCTGCGGATCGTCGACCGGATCAAGGAGATGATCATCCGCGGCGGATTCAACGTCTACCCCACCGAAGTGGAGGAGGCGCTGCTGCGGCATCCGACGATCGCGCAGGTGGCGGTGATCGGGGTGCCGGACGAGAACTACGGCGAGGAGATCGTGGCGGTCGTCGTGCCCGCCGGTGAGATCAGCGCCGAAGAGGTCATCGCCTACGGCCGCGAGCATGTGGCACGGTACAAATATCCGCGGCGGGTGGAGTTCGTCTCCGAGCTACCGCTGGGGCCCACGCACAAGGTCCTCAAACGCGAACTGAAACAACGTTTCATGTGACCCGGCGGCTTACGCCCCGGCAGCACGAAAGGGACGAGATATGACCGATTTCGCAGACCTGGACGCCCTCGCCGCGGCCGTGGGCACCGAACTCGGTGTCAGCGACTGGTTGCAGGTCGACCAGGACCGCATCGATACCTTCGCCGACGCCACCGGCGACCACCAGTGGATCCACGTCGACGCCGAGAAGGCCGCGCAGGGCCCCTACGGGCACACCATCGCCCACGGATTCCTCACGCTGTCGCTGCTGGTGCCGCTGACCAACCAGGCGACCACGGTGGGCGGCATCACGATGGGAATCAACTACGGGCTCAACAAGGTTCGCTTCATCACGCCGGTCCCGTCCGGCGGCCGCATCCGTGCCCGCGTCCACCTGGACTCGGTCTCCGAGATCCCCGGCGGCATCCAGGCGGTGCGGACGGTCACCATCGAACTGGACGGTGCGGACAAGCCCGCGTGCGTCGCGGAAAGCATCGTGCGCTACCTGAGGTGAGCGTGGGCCGCGGCGGGGCGGAATTCGGTCCGCTCCCGTCGCGGCGTCAACGTCGGCCGGGCAACACTGTGAGGCCGGGCCGGATTGTCGCGTGCGGCTCTTACTCGCCGAGTTCGTTGCTCATTTTCACCCAGCGGTCCAGGAGTTGAGTGGCGGCGCCCGAATCGACCGAGGCGGCCGCCCGCTCCAGGGCGGGACGCAGCAGCTCGTGGATATCGGTGCGGGCGGTCTCGGGGGTCAGCTCGAAGGCGACGATCGCGGCGGCCGAATTGAGCAGGACCGCGTCGCGGACCGGCCCCGGGGCGCCGTCGAACATGTCGCGGGCGATCGCGGCGTTCACCGTCGCGTCGCCGCCGCGCAGCGCCGCCGGATCCACGCGCGGGATGCCCAGGCGCGTCGGGTCGATGACGGTCTCGTACTTCTCACCCGCGGCGACGACCCACACGTCGGTGGTGTCGGCGGTGGTGATCTCGTCGAGGCCGTCGTTACCGCGCACCACCAGGGCGTTCGCGCCGCGTTCGGCGAACGCCCCGGCGATCACCGGGACGAGCTCGGCGAACGCACAGCCGATCAGGCCCGCGCTCGGCTGCGCCGGATTGGTCAGCGGGCCCAGCACGTTGAAGACCGTCGGAATGCCGATCTCCTTGCGCGCCGGACCGGCGAACCGCAGCGCCGGATGAAACAGCGGGGCGAAGCAGAAACCGATGCCCACCTCGCGCACACACCGAGCCACCGACTCCGGGCTCAACGCGATCCGCACTCCCAGCGCCTCGAGTACGTCCGCGCCGCCGCTCTTCGACGAGGCCGCCCGGTTACCGTGCTTCACCACCGGAATGCCCGCCGCGGACACCACGATCGAGGACATGGTGGAGATATTGACCGTGCCGGACCGGTCGCCGCCGGTGCCGACGATGTCGACCGCGCCCAGATCGAGCGAGACCCGCCGGGCATGGCTCAACATGCCGGTCGCGAGGCCGGACAGCTCGATCGCGGTGGGGCCTTTCATCTTGATGGCCACGCCGAAGGCCGCGATCTGCGCCTGAGTGGCGTTGTCGGAGAAGATCTCGTCGATCGCCCACGCCGCCTCCTCCGCGGTCAGATCGACCCCGTCGGTCAGGGCACCGAGAATCTCGGGCCAGCTGCGCGCGCTCATCACATCTCCCGTTCGCGATCGGACACCCGCATCGGCCGTCCGCGCGGGCGGGGGCAGGCCGTGGATCGCCGGTGGCCGCCCGGCTAGCAGCCTAATCGGCGGAGGCAATTTCTTTGTATCCGCTCGGCTGAAGCGCATCCCAGCCCGTCGCGGTGCCCTCGTGCCGCTGGGCCAATCCCGCCATCCGCGAACGTTCCTGTGCACAGTGCAGCGCATCCAGGATCTGCACCCGCTGTAATACCAATTCGATATGACCGTCGGCCGCATCGTCCGGCGGGACATCGGTCTCGGCATCGGCCGCCGACGGTGCGGCGGGGGAGTAGCCGTCCTGGGCGGCGATGTCCACGACCTCGTCCCGGGCCGCGGCCGGGATGCGCAGATGATGACGAAGCAGGGCCTGCTCGTCGGCGCGCCAGGCGGTCGCGCGGTCCAGCGCGCTCGAGCAGGCTTCGGCATCGTCGAAACTGGACACAACGACCACCAGATCCGTTCGTGCCGGATCCAATTCCGTCGCCGCGCCCCGGCCCGACAGCCGCTGCCACACCGATCGAATTCCCATTCCACCCGCCTTCTTCCGCGCCCGGACGCAGCATCGCATACCCGCGATATCCGCTGGTCACCATGGTGACATCGGTGCTCGACCCGGGAATTCACCGGACACGCCGCACCGGCCCCCAGACCCGCACGCGCGCTGCCGATTCCGAGGCCGACACCCCGAATTCGCACCCGGCTACGCCTGTCGTACTACGACGAGTCATACTTACCGGCGTGACGACCGCAGTAGGGACCCCAGGATCGGCCATTACTCAGCGTGTGCATTCGCTGAACCGGCCCAACATGGTCAGCGTCGGAACCATCATCTGGCTGTCGAGCGAGCTGATGTTCTTCGCCGGCCTCTTCGCCATGTACTTCGTCGCTCGTGCCCAGGCTCATGGCAACTGGCCGCCGGAACCGACCGAGCTGAACCTCAAGCTCGCCGTGCCGGTCACGGCCGTGCTGATCGCCTCCTCGTTCACCTGCCAGATGGGTGTGTTCTCGGCCGAGCGCGGCGATGTCTTCGGCCTGCGCCGCTGGTACCTGGTCACCTTCTTCATGGGCGCGTTCTTCGTGGCCGGTCAGGGCACCGAGTACCACGCGCTGTACCAAGAGGGCACCACCATCTCGAGCAGCATCTACGGCTCGGTGTTCTTCATCACCACCGGCTTCCACGGTCTGCACGTCATCGGCGGTCTCATCGCGTTCATCTTCCTGCTGATTCGCACCAAGGTCAGTAAGTTCACGCCGGCCCAGGCCACTGCGGCCATCGTCGTCTCCTACTACTGGCACTTCGTCGACATCGTCTGGATCGGGTTGTTCGCCACGATCTACTTCGTCCGCTAGCCGGACGGCGGCCGTCACGCGCGGTCCGCGACAAATACACACTTTGCACAAGTCGGTTCCGTCTACTCCAAAGGGACACAGATGAGTTCATCTCCCCCGTCAGCGCCAGATCCCACGAGCGGGATCGGCAGCGCTGAGAACAACCAGGCCATCAAGACCCGCAAGCAGCGCCGGATGCGCCGCAAGCTCGCCGGCGGTCTGGTTCTTCTGATGGGCCTCGTCGGAGCCGGCTTCGCGGCATCGGCGCTCACCCCGCACGCACAGGTCGCGACGGCCAACGAGGATCAGTCGGCGCTGATTCGCGAGGGTAAGCAGATCTACGAGACCTCCTGCATCACCTGTCACGGCGCCAACCTGCAGGGTGTGCAGGACCGCGGCCCCAGCCTGATCGGTGTCGGCGAGGCTGCGGTCTACTTCCAGGTGTCCACCGGTCGCATGCCCGCCGCGGGCAACGGCGCGCAGATCCAGCGCAAGCCCCCGAAGTTCGACGCCCGCCAGACCGACGCGCTGGGCGCGTACGTGGCGGCCAACGGCGGCGGCCCGACCGTGGTCCGCGACCCGAACGGCGAGATCGCGCAGGATTCCCTGATCAAGGGGGCCGACCTGGGCCGCGGTGGCGAGTTGTTCCGCCTCAACTGCGCGTCCTGCCACAACTTCACCGGTAAGGGCGGTGCGCTGTCCTCCGGCAAGTTCGCGCCGCCGCTGGAACCGGCCAACGCGCAGCAGATCTACACCGCGATGCTCACCGGCCCGCAGAACATGCCGAAATTCTCCGACCGGCAGCTGTCTCCGGAGGAGAAGCGTGACATCGTGGCCTATGTGAAGGACCGCACCGAGACCACGCCGGAGGCCGGATACGGCCTGGGCGGTTTCGGTCCCGCGACCGAGGCCATCGCCATCTGGGTCGCCGGCATCATCGTGCTGGTCGGCGCCGCGATGTGGATCGGATCGCGATCATGAGCGAACAGGAGCGAAACGAGATGAGCCGGCCTGAGGATGGCGGCGGTAAGGGCGTGAACCTGAACCCCACCGAGGAGCAGCTCGACGCGATGTCGACCGCCGAGCTGGTCGAACTCGGTACCGCGCGCGACGGCGTCGACGTCGTCTACCGCGCTCCGCGCTGGCCGGTTCCGGGCACACGCGCGGAGAAGCGGGCCGAGCGGCACGTGACGTTCTGGTTCGCCATCTCCGCCCTCGCGGCGGCCGGGCTGATCGGCGTCTTTCTGTTCTGGCCCTGGGAGTACAAGGGCCGCAACGAGGACGGCAACGGCCTGTACTCGCTGGCCACGCCGCTCTACGGCCTGCTGCTGGGTATCGCGGTGCTGGCCATCGGCGTCGCCGCGGTCATCATCCGCAAGAAATTCATCCCGAACGAGATCTCCATCCAGACCCGCCACGACGGTCCCTCCGACGAGGTCGACCGCCGCACGCTGGGCGCGCAGCTGTCGGACGCGCTGGAGACCTCGACGCTGGGTCGTCGCAAGATGATGACCCGTACCGCCGGACTGGGCGTGGGTGTGCTGGGTATCGGCGCACTGTTCCTGTTCGTCGGCGGCATGATCAAGAACCCGTGGGCCAAGGGCATGAAGTCCCCGCTGTGGGTGTCGGGCTGGACTCCGGACTTCCCGGGCCAGACCATCTACCTGCGCAAGGACACCGGCCGGCCCGAGGACATCGTGCTGGTGCGGCCGGAGGACCTCGACGGCGGCGCCATGGAGACCGTGTTCCCATGGAAAGAGGAATGGCGCGGCAACGAGGAGGAGACCCTCCAGTCGCTGCGTGGCATCCGCAACGCGGTCATGTTGATCCGCCTGCGCCCGGAGGACGGGCAGAAGGCGATCAAGCGCAGGGGCCAGGAGAGCTTCAACTTCGGTGACTACTGGGCGTACTCGAAGATCTGCACTCACCTGGGCTGCCCGACGTCGCTGTTCGAGCAGCAGACCAACCGGATCCTGTGCCCGTGCCATCAGTCGCAGTTCTCGGCGACCGAGTGGGGTAAGCCGATCTTCGGTCCCGCCGCCCGCGCGCTGCCGCAGCTGCCCATCACCGTCAACACCGACGGCTACCTGGTCGCCAACGGCGACTTCATCGAGCCGCTCGGTCCGGCCTTCTGGGAGCGTCGTTCATGAGTCCGAGCAAAGTGGTCGCACAGGCCAACGAGATGGACGAGCGGTATCGTGCCGCGGCGTTCGTGAAACGGTCGATCAACAAGGTCTTCCCGACCCACTGGTCGTTCCTGCTGGGTGAGATCGCGCTCTACGCCTTCATCATCCTGATCCTGTCGGGTATCTACCTGACGCTGTTCTTCGATCCGTCGATGAGTGAAGTCGTCTACCACGGCGCCTACCAGCCGCTGCGCGGCGTCACCATGTCGCGGGCGTACGAGACGGCGCTGAACATCTCCTTCGAGGTGCGCGGCGGCCTGTTCGTCCGCCAGGTGCACCACTGGGCGGCGCTGCTGTTCGCGTGCTCGATCATCATCCACCTGTTCCGCATCTTCTTCACCGGCGCGTTCCGCAAGCCGCGTGAGGCGAACTGGGTGATCGGCTCGCTGCTGCTGATCCTGGCGATGTTCGAGGGCTTCTTCGGTTACTCGCTGCCCGACGACCTGCTGTCGGGTACCGGTCTGCGGGCCGCCTTCGGTGGTATCACCATGGGTATTCCGCTGGTCGGCACCTGGATGCACTGGCTGATCTTCGGCGGTGACTTCCCGGGCACGATCATCATCCCGCGCCTCTACATCGCGCACGTGCTGCTCTTCCCGGGCATCATGCTGGCGCTGATCGCGGCGCACGTGGCGATCGTCTGGTACCAGAAGCACACCCAGTTCCCCGGACCGGGCCGCACCGAGAACAACGTGGTCGGTGCTCGCATCGTGCCGGTGTTCGCCGCCGACCAGGGCGCGTTCTTCATGTTCACCCTGGGCGTGCTCGCCGTCATGGGTGGCGTGCTGCAGATCAACCCGATCTGGAACCTGGGTCCCTACAACCCGTCACAGGTGTCGGCCGGTTCGCAGCCCGACTTCTACATGATGTGGACCGACGGTATGGCCCGTCTGATGCCGCCGTGGGAGCTGTATCTGGGCCGCTACACCGTTCCGGCTCCGTTCTGGGTCGCGCTGATCATGGGTCTGGTGTTCGCGGTGCTGATCGCCTACCCGTGGATCGAGAAGCGCCTCACCGGCGACACGGTGAACCACAACATCCTGCAGCGTCCGCGCGACGTGCCGGTGCGTACCGCGATCGGCGCCATGGCCATCGCCTTCTACCTGGTGCTGACCCTGGCCTGTGTCAACGACATCATCGCGCTGAAGTTCGATGTGTCGCTGAACGCGACCACCTGGTTCTTCCGTATCGCCCTGCTCGTCGCGCCGCCGATCGCCTACTTCCTGGCGTACCGGTTGTGCCTGGGCCTGCAGCGCGCCGACCGCACGGTCCTCGAGCACGGTATCGAGACCGGTGTGATCAAGCGCCTGCCGCACGGTGAGTACATCGAGGTGCACCAGCCGCTGGGCCCGGTCGACTCGCACGGCCACCCGATTCCGCTGGAATACCAGGGCGCGCCGGTGCCGAAGAAGATGAACAAGCTGGGCTGGGCCGGCAAGCCGGGTTCGGGCTCGTTCCTGCGGGCCGATCCGCCGGCCGAGGCCGAGGCGCTCACCGCGAGCGAGCACGAGGCCGAGCACAAGCAGCTGGAGGTCCTGGCCACCTACCAGGACCAGACCAGCGGCAGCGGCGGCAAGCACAGCCACTGAGTTCGCAGCAGCGGAGCCCCGAGTCGATCAATCGGCTCGGGGCTTCGTCGCGTCTGCGGCCGGGCACGGGGCAGTCGCTCGCATCCCGGCGCCGGTACGGCCGCGCTGCGGGTGCGTGGCGGGCGCGCAATTAGACTCGCGCTCATGATTACCGCGATCGTTCTGATCCACGCCGAGGCGGCCCGGATTCCCGAAACCGCGCAGGCACTGGCCGATCTCGACGGCGTCGCCGAGGTCTACTCGTGCGCGGGAGACGTCGACCTGATCGCGGTGGTGCGAGTGCGCGATCACGAACAGATCGCCGAGGTGGTGACCGGGCGGGTGAACAAGACGGCCGGAGTTCTGCGCACGACGACCCACATCGCCTTCAAGTCGTATTCGAGTGCGGATGTGGAGGCTGGGTTTTCGCTGGGGGAGTGAATGCCGCACCGGTTTCGTGCGGTCGTCCGTGGCGTCGGCCGCGGCCCACTACGCGCTGGTACGCGTGAGGTATTCGCTCGCAGCCGATTCCACCCGGGTGGCCGCCTCGGCACGTTCGACCCAGGCGAGCCAGGGGCCCGCGCCCAGCCGTGGTTCCCGGTAGCCCTCGCTGGTGCGGACGATGCGGGTTCCGGGCTGGTCGAGCCAGCGGGCGATCACGCCCGTCTCCTCCGGCGGGGCGCCGCGTAACGGCGGATGGTCGGGGTCGTGCAGATCGTCCGTCCCGGGCGGGGATGCGCGGCTGCGGGGAAGCGCCCGATATGACTGTGGCAGGGCGGACCGTCTCGGCGGCGGCGACCAGACTGTCGACCACCGGCATCGGTGGAATACCGCGCGCGGCGGTTCCGGCGGCGGCGAGGCGGCCGAAGCGGATCACCGCGAATTCCCAGCCGCCGCTGCCGTCGGGCCGGGCCGCGATCAGCTCGGCGATCCGGGCGAGGGCGGCCAGGCGCTGCGTGCGCCGCAGCGCCCGAACCACGGCGCAGGTGCGATCGCGCAGCCGGGCGGCGGCCTCGAAATGCTCCGCGGCCACGTACTCGTCGATGCGGGCGGCGATGGCACGCAAGGGTGCGTCGTCGCGGCCGGTGAACAGATCCCGCACCGCCCGCGGGGCGGATGCATACTGTGCGGCCGGTACGCGTTCGCCGAAGATCGCCGCCGGGCACCCGCCCACGGCCGCGGGCGGACAGTCGCCGCCGTGCACACCGCCGCGGGGGATGCGCGTCGTGCAGGTGCGCAGGCCGCTGTATTCCGCGAGGGTCGCGGCGACCTCGGTGGCATCGGTGCGGGAACCGAAGGGCCCCAGGGCATCTGCGGTCGGAGTCCGGCTGACCGCGAACCGGGGGAACGGCTCGTCGGTCACGGTCAGCCACCACGCGCGCTTGGGGAATTTCGAGCGCCGGTTGTAGGGCGGGGTGTGCGCCACCAGCAGCCGCAGCTCGCGGACTCCGGCTTCCAGGCCGTGCGCGCAGCGGACGTGGTCGACGCGGGTGGCGAGCATGACCATTTCCCGCATCCGCGTGCGGGTTTCGGAGCCGGTGAAGTAATTGCGCACGCGCCGGCGCAGATTCACCGCCGTCCCGATATAGAGGACCTCCTCCGAGGGGCCGCGGAACAGATACACCCCGGGGGCGGCGGGCAGATCGGCGGCGAGGATGCGTTTGGAGCGCTGCCGGCGCGTGACCTCGGGCAGATAGTCGATCAATTCGGGCAGGGTCTGGACGCCGAGATTGCCGACTCGCTCGAACAGTGCGTGCAGCACGTCCACGGTGGCGCGGGCATCGTCGAGGGCGCGGTGCGTGGGCCGGGTGGAGGCGCCGAGCAGCTGAGCCAGCGCCGAGAGCCGCACCGTCGGCGCCTCGTCGCGGTCGAGGATGCGCCGCGCCAGTTGGACCGTGCACAGCACCTGGAAGGCCGGCCACGCGGTGTCGCAGCGCTGGGCGGCCGCCTTCAGGAACGACATGTCGAAGCGGGCGTTGTGGGCGACGAGCACAGCGCCGGAAGCGAATTCGAGAAATCCGGGCAGCACCGCGTCGATCCGCGGCGCCGCCGACACCATCGCGGTGGTGATGCCGGTGACCCGCACGATCTGCGGAGGAATGGCGCAGCCGGGGTCGACCAGCGTCGCGAATTCGCCGAGTACTTCGCCGCCGCGTACCTTCACCGCGCCGATCTCGGTGATGGCGTCCCCCTCGGGCCGGGTTCCGGTGGTCTCGAGGTCCACCACGACGAAGGTGACCTCTCGTAGTGCGAGTTCGGGCTCATCACCGCCGTGACCGGGGAGTTCGAGGGCCAGCTGGGCCGGTCGCGGAACGGGGGAGGGCACGGCGAGCAGCGTAGGCGCAGGGTCCGACAGGATCGGTCTGGATGCCCGCCGGCGGTCGAGACGGCGCGAGGTTTGCGATGTGCGAGGTTCGCTCTGCACGAGTATGCCGAAAAGTGACCAGCGTCACGGTAATTCGGTATGGCTATGAATAACGGCGGGCGGTCGGTGTCTTCGGGGCTGTCAGCGAGGCCGGATTCGACTACTCGGCGTGTACCGCAAAACCTGCGGACTGTTCGGTTGGTTTCCGCTGGGCATGCTCTGGGCTACTTGCGGTTTGCCGCTCGCGGCGCGTCTCGAGCCTCGGTTCGGCGCGCTTGTATGCGAGGGGGAGTGCACCTGGGTAAACGCCACTCGCGCCCGTCGTCGTTATCGTTTCGTGATTACTGTGAGCTATCTCGCATGTCGTCGAGCGGGAGCTTCTACCTGAACCCACCTCGGAGCGTCAGGGCTTTACAACGCACCGTTATTGCCTCGTAACCTTTTCGAGACCTCACGGAGTCCGACGCACCACCGGGTGCGGCGTCGTGGGGCAGATGAGGAGTACCGCATCATGGCGATCAAGCGACAGGTTCAGGGGCTGCCTCGTACCGCCCGCCGGGCCGTTGCGGCCGGAGCCGTTGGCGCAGCCACCCTCAGCGTTCTGCTGCTCCCGGCGACCACCGCCGCGGCCGCGCCGGTCACCGTACCGGGCGTCGGCACCGTCGATGTTCCCGATCAGGTCCTCGGCGCCGTCCCGCCGGGCATCCAGATCCCGGGCATCCAGATCCCCGGCGTTCCCGCGCCGTTCGCGCCGCAGCAGACCGTCGGCCAGCGCGCGGCCGACGCCGCCCTGTCCAAGGTCGGCGCCCCCTACTCGTACGGCGCCGCCGGCCCGAACGCCTTCGACTGCTCGGGCCTGGTGAAGTGGGCCTACGGTCAGGCCGGTCGGGAGGTGCCGCGCACCAGCTACGAACAGCTCGAGGAAGGCGCGCCCGTCTCGCTCGACGCGCTGCAGCCCGGTGACGTGGTGTCCTTCTACGGCGGCAGCCACTCCGCGCTCTACGTCGGCGACGGCAACGTGGTGCACGCCTCGACCGCCGGTGAGCCGGTGAAGGTCGCCGCGATCTCCTCGATGCCGGTCGCGGGCGCTCGCCGCTACTGATTCGCGCCGCCCGGATCGGCGCATTCCGCACAGTTCGGACCGCCGATCCGGGCATTCGGGGTATACGGCGTGATCGTTTCGTGCCCTGCTGGACATGGACGGTCGCCGTTCCGTAACCTTATCGAGACCTTCGTGGTTTCCAGCTCGGGACGAGAGAACGGGGCACGGCAGGCCGTGACAGCGCACAAGGGCAACGCGCAACGCAACAACAGAACCAGACGCCTGGTCGGCGGCTCACTGGCGGTGGGTGCGCTCGTGTTCGGAGCGTCATCCGGCGGCCTGGCGACGGCCGATCCGGCGCCCGCGGAGCAACCGGCCACGGCCGGTGACGCGGTGCAGCGGCTCATCGAGTTGTCGCATCAGTCCGAACAGCTCAATCAGCAGGCGCTGGCCGCGCAAGGCGATCTCGAAGCCAAACAGGGCGTGGCCCGCGACGCCGACGCCACACTCACGACCGCGACCCAGGCCCTCGACGCCGCCAAGGCCGAGGTGCGCAAATATCAACCGGCCGTGGACCGGACCGCGATCGCCGCTTATCAGGGCGCCCGGACCAACCGGCTGTTCTCGGTGCTGGTCTCCGATTCCCCGCAGCAGTTGCTCG
The DNA here is from genome assembly GCF_000308375.1 of Nocardia aobensis NBRC 100429. GTDB lineage: Bacteria > Actinomycetota > Actinomycetes > Mycobacteriales > Mycobacteriaceae > Nocardia > Nocardia aobensis. The sequence continues at coordinate 92,175 of NZ_BAFQ01000066.1, forward strand.
ACCAGATGTCGACGCTGGACGTGCTGTCCACGCAGACCGCCGATCAACTGGCGCAGTTCTCCAAGGCCACCGATTCGGCCACTGCCGCCGAAACCGCCGCCAAATCCGCCTCCGACGCCGCGCAGGCCGCCGCGCAGAAGGCCGATCAGGTGCGTGCGGACCTCGAACACAAGCGCGCCGATCTGCAGGGTGCGATGGCCCAGGTCATTCAGGCCTGGGGGGCGCTCTCGGCCGGGGAGAAATCCAGCCTCGCCGGATCGCTGTTCCCGCCCGGCTTCGACCGCGACACCCTGCTGCGCGGCCTGGTTCCCGGTAGCGGAACCAGTGCGCTGGCCGCGGGATTGACCCGTGTCGGCGACCCGTACGTCTGGGGTGCGACCGGCCCCGATCAGTTCGACTGCTCCGGCCTGGTGCAGTGGGCCTTCCATCACGTGGGCATCGATCTGCCGCGTACCAGCCAGGCGCAGGCCACGGTCGGCACGCCGGTGTCGCGCGACTCGTTGCAGCCCGGCGACGTGGTGTTCTTCTATTCCGACGCCTCCCACGTCGGCATCTACGCCGGGAATGGCATGATCCTGCACGCCTCCACCTTCGGTGTGCCCGTCGCGGTGGCGCCGATGGGTAATACGCCTTTCCATTCCGCGCGCCGATACTGGATCGGAATGCCGTAAACACTGCGAGAATCTGGCGGCGAGTCATCACACCGACGTGAGGATCGTGTCGTATGAGCGGATTGTTGCGGGTCCGGACATGGCTGGCCCATCGTGGGCGCTTCGAGTTCGTCGCCACCCTCGCCGTGGTGGTGGCGCTGACCGCGGCCGGCGGTGCCTTGCTGCTGCTGCCGAAGACCGGCCTGCACACCGTGCCCGCCGCCGCGGAGTCCGATACCGCACCGGCGCACGCCGATCCCCAGCTGCCCGAGTTGCGCCGGGTCATGAGCTCGTACGGACCCGTTGTGGCGCAACAGGTTTCGGGTGACGACGGCAAGCTGTCGGTGGTGCTGGGACATCCGTACCAGCGCGGCGACGTCGATCAGCTCGCCCGCGAGGTCGGCCCGGCGGTCACGGCCGTCTCCGAGGTGTGGGGTACCGAGTGGGCCCACGAAGCCGTGGTGACCGTCGCCTCGAGCAGTTCCGAATTCGCGGCGCTGACCAATGCCACCGGTCCGGTGTCCGGCGAGGTCGCCGCGGCCTCGGTGTCGGATCCGTTCGTGCCCGGCACCCAGCCCGCCGGTCAGCGGATCGTCTTCGCACCCGATGCCGGGCGCCGGCTCGGTCCGGACGGCTTGCGCGAAACCCTGCGCCACGAACTCACCCACATCGCCGCCCGCGCCCGGACCGTCGACGGCTCCCCGCAGTGGGTGCTGGAAGGGTTCGCCGAATACTGCGGCCACCGCGGGGACCAGCAGCGCTTCGCCCAGGTGGCGCCGACCGTCACCACCCGCGCCCGCTCCGGCGACCTGCCCGCGGATCTGCCCGGTGACACCGCCTTCGCGCCGAGCCCGGGCAGCGACGCCGCCCTCGCCTACGAACAGGCATGGTCGGCCAACGCATTCGTCGCCGACCGATTCGGAGAGCCGAAACTCGTCGCGCTCTACCGCCGGATGGCCACCGGTCTGCAGGACCAGGCCGCGCTGGACCGAGGCCTGCGCGAAACCCTGGGTCTCGGTCACACCGAATTCGTCGCCGCCTGGCGTGACTGGATCAAGGCCCGCGTCGCGGCCTGAGGACCCGCTCGGCCGCGGCGGCCACGCGAGAGCGCCCGTGCGGCGGCTGCACCCGTGGAACCGGCCGCGGCGGGGGCACCCATAGACTCGCCCCCATGGGCCGCACGCTGTTGATCACCAACGACTTTCCGCCCCGGCCGGGCGGCATCCAGTCGTATGTTCATTCGCTCGCGCTGCGGATGCCGCCGGAGGATCTGGTCGTCTACGCGCCCCGTTGGCGCGGCGACTCCCATCAGCGGTTCGATGCCCAGCAGCCGTTCGAGGTCGTGCGCCATCCGACCACGTTGATGCTGCCGACGCCGCTGGTGCTGCGTCGCGCCGGGAAACTGCTGCGTGAGCACCGATGCGACACCGTCTGGTTCGGTGCCGCAGCGCCGCTGGCCCTGATGTCGCCGGCGCTGCGCCGCCTCGGTGCGGACCGGATCGTGGCCAGCACCCACGGACACGAGGTCGGCTGGTCCATGCTGCCCGGCGCCCGGCAGGTGCTGCGGGTGATCGGCGACCACACCGATGTCGTCACCTACGTCAGCAAATACACCCGCCGGCGCTTCGCCGCGGCATTCGGCGCCCAAGCGGCCCTGGAATATCTGCCGCCGGGTGTGGACAGCACCGTCTTCCGCCCCGATCCCGCCGCGCGCGCGGAACTGCGCGCCCGGTACGGCCTGGGTGAGCGGCCGACGGTGTTGTGCCTGTCGAGGCTGGTCCCGCGCAAGGGCCAGGACATGCTGATCCTGGCGATGCGCGAGATTCGCCGCCGCATCGACGGCGCGGTGCTGGTCATCGCTGGTGGCGGCCCGTACGAGGACAAGTTGCGGGCGCTGGCGCGCTCGCTGGACCTGGACGCGGACGTGGTGTTCACCGGTCGCGTCCCCGCCGCCGAACTGGCCGCCCACCACACCCTCGCCGACGTCTTCGCGATGCCCTCGCGCACCCGCGGCGCCGGACTGGACGTCGAAGGACTCGGCATCGTCTATCTGGAGGCGTCGGCGACGGGTGTGCCCGTCGTGGCCGGAAATTCCGGTGGCGCACCGGAAACCGTGCTCGAGGGCCGCACCGGGACGGTGGTCGACGGGCGCGACGAGCGAGCCGTGGCCGACGCCGTCGTCGGCATCCTCTCCGACCGCGATGCCGCGGCGCGGATGGGCGCCGCCGGTCGCGAATGGGTCGCCGACCAGTGGCGCTGGGATGTCCTGGGCGGCCGGCTGCGGACGCTGCTCGATCCCGGCGCGCATTCCGGCGCGGTGGGATCCGACGGCGTCGGCCGGTGAGCGAACCGGCGCCCCGGCCGTGCGCGGCGAGCGGGTCGCGCGTGCCCGGTACTGCGTTACCGCCTCCGGGCTCCGACCCAGTAGGCTCGGGTTTCATGAGCGAGCGCAGCAGCGAGCCCCAGCCGTGAGCAGCATCCAGGTGGCCGACCAGACCTTCGTCGCCGCGTCCGGCGCCGCGGTCGCCGAGGTCCTGGCCGACCGGTCACGCTGGCACCGCTGGTGGCCCGACCTCACCCTCGAGGTGCGAGAAGACCGGGGTGACAAGGGAATTCGCTGGTCGGTCAGCGGTCCGCTGACCGGCACCATGGAGGTCTGGCTGGAGCCGTCGCTGGACGGGGTGATCCTGCACTACTTCATGCACGCCGAACCGCCGGGCGCGGCCGCGCTCTCGCCCCGAACCCTGATGGCCGCCAACCGTTCCCGGCGGGTAGCCGGCAAGAAGATGTCGTTCGAGGTGAAATCGCGGCTGGAGGCCGGCCGTCCGGCCGGTGTGGCGCCGTCACGCTAGGTCGAAAGGAAACGCTGTCAGTCATGGCCGACCGGACCCAGAGGTCGATCACCATCGATGCCCCCTCGGATCGGGTGATGGCCGTCATCGCCGATCTGCAGTCGTATCCGGAATGGGTGTCGGCGGCACGATCGGTGGACGTACTGGAGACCTTCCCCGACGGGCGCGCCCGCACGGCGAAATTCGTGCTGGACGCCGGCGTCGTCAAGGACACCTACGTGCTGTCCTACACCTGGCGGGCCGACGGCCGGGCGGTGAGCTGGAAGCTGGTCAGCGGCGAACTGCAGAAGGCGCAGGACGGCACCTACGAGCTCATCGACCAGCCCGACGGCACCACCCAGGTGGTGTACGAGCTGACCGTGGACCTCACCATCCCGATGATCGGGATGTTCAAACGCAAGGCTGAGAAGGTGATCACCGATACGGCCCTCAAGGAACTCAAGAAACGGGTCGAAGGCTGACCCGGCCTCCGCGGCGCGGTCGTGGTGCCGGCACGACCCGTCTCGAACTGTTCATCGGCAAGGGCGGAGTCGGTAAGACCACGCTCGCCTGCGCGGCGGCCATCGCCGCGGTGCAGGCCGGACAGCGCGTGCTGGTCGCCTCGGTGGACCAGGCCCATTCGCTCGGTGACGCACTGGGTTTCCGCTTCGCCCACGATCCCGGCACGGTCGCCGGGGTGGTGACGGTCGCCCCCGGATTCGACGTCATCGAGATCGATTCGCTTGCGCTGCTGGAGGATCGGTTCCGCGACGTGGCGCGGATGCTGTCCGGCGCGGGCCACGATCACGGCATCGACCTCGCCGCGCTCGATCCGGCCGAACTCACCGGACTGCCGGGTGTGCAGGAACTGCTGGCGTTGACCGAGATCGCGCAGTTCGCGGGGGAGGACGACTGGGATCTGATCATCGTGGACTGCCCGCCCTCGGCGGACATGTTGCGCATCGTCACCGCACCCGACACCCTGCTCGGCTACCTCGAACGAATCTGGCCCACCCATGCCCGGGTGATGAGCGCGACCGGTACGGATATGCGGCGCGCGGTGATGGCGGCGACGGTGGAGCGGATCGCGGCCGCGGTCACGGCGATTCGGGATCTGCTGGCCGATTCGCAGCGCACCGGGGCCCGGCTCATCACCGGCGCCGAACGGGTCGCGCTGGCGGAATCGGCGCGGGTGCGTTCGGCGGCGGCACTTCTGGGTATACGTCTGGACGCGGTGGTGGTGAACAAAGTGCTGCCGCCGGTGCCGCCGGCCGACGGTGGCGCTCACCCCGCGGTGCAGTGGTATCTGCAGCGTCGCGCCGAACAACTCGACGTGATCGCGGATCTGCGCCGCCGGATGCCCGATGTGCCCGTGGTGATCGCCCATCACAGCGGGCCCGAACCGGTCGGGCCGCGAGCGTTGTCGGCGCTGGCACAGGCGTTGCCCGTTCGTGGCAACCCGCCGGCGGCCGAACCAGACCCTATGCTGAGCGACACGACGCCGGAGCCCGGTAGCGCGACGGGGGAGCCGGAGGTGCGGTGGGAGTCGGGCACCGGGCTGGAATCGGTATTCACGCTGCGGATGCGTCTGCCGGTGGTCGACCCGGGCACGCTGCGACTGGGACGAGTGGAGGACGATGTGATCGTGGGAGCGGACGGGGTCCGGCGGCGGCTACGACTGGCGCCGGTATTGCGGCGGTGCACGGTCGACGGCGCCGAACTCGACGGTGAGCAACTCGTCGTGCGTTTCCGGCCCGACCCGGGGGTATGGCCGCAATGACCCACGCCCACGACGACAGTTTCGGCGAATTCGCCCAGGAACTGCGCGCCCTCGCCGAAACCCTGCTCGAACGCGTCGAACCCACCCTGCGTCGCGCGGCCGCCGACGGCCGCGAATGGGACAGCTGCAGCTGGTGCCCGCTCTGCGCGACCGCGGCACTGGTCCGCGGTGAGCATCACGAAGTGGTCGCCGCGATCGCCGACCACGGCACGGCGATCGTGACGGTGCTGCGCGAGGCGCTGGCCGGCGTGCCGGTCGAACCGCTGCTCCCGGACGACCTTCCGGATGCCGACAACGCATCGGGCGAAGTCGATTCCGCGGCAACGGAAGTCGGTGCCGATCCCAGTTCGGAGCGCACCGAGCACGACGGGTGGATCGCGGGCGGTGCGGCCGGCAGCGCGCACGATGGTGGTGCGGACGCGGGCGACCGTCGCGCGAGCGGCGCCGTCCGGCGGGATGGGAACGCGCCCGGACCTACCCGGGACGACGCCGCGCAGTCGGCCGATGGGCCGGGAGCGAACGCGGTGCGCGACGAGCCGGGGAGCGAGGCGCGGCGGGGTGGCCGGCGTGCCACCAAACGTGCTGGGCGGGGGCGGGATTCGGTCGAGCGACCCGGATACGTTCCCATCCCGGTGCGGATCAAGAAATGACCACTCGGGTCGGACGAGAGGCTCCGCTCACCGTCGGCGTCGATGTCGGCGGGACGAATATCCGGGCGTCGGTGGTCGACGGGGACGGGGAGGTGCTCGACACCGTCCAGGCGCCGACCCCGCATTCGGCGCACGCGCTCGAGGACGGTCTCGACCGCGCGGTGCGGGAACTGTGCGCGCGTCACGACATCGGGGCGGTCGGGCTGGCGGTCGCCGGCTTCGTCGACGAATCCCGGTCCTCGGTGCGCTTCGCGCCGCATCTGCCGTGGGAGGACACCGCGGTCGCCGGGCGGCTCGGACGCCGGCTCGGGTTGCCGGTGATCCTCGAACACGATGCCAATGCCGCGATGTGGGCCGAATACCGGTTCGGCGCGGCCGCCGGCGCGCACAACGGCGTGCTGGTCGCGATCGGCACCGGAATCGGCGCGGCGCTGCTGGTGGAGGGGCGGCTGTATCGCGGAAGCTACGGTGTCGCACCGGAATTGGGGCATCTGCAGGTGGTGCCGCACGGCCGGATCTGCCCGTGCGGCAAACGCGGCTGCTGGGAGCGGTACTGCAGCGGGACGGCACTGGTCGACACCGCGATCGAGATGCTCGCCACCGATCCGATGCCGTCGACGATCCTGGCGCGGGAGGTGGTCGGCGATCCGGGATCGCTGACCGGGCGGCGGGTCGCGGGCGCGGCCCACGACGGTGATCCGGTGGCGTTGCACGTGATGGCCGATTTCGCCCGCTGGCTCGGGCTGGGACTGGCCTTCGTCAGCGATATCTTCGATCCGGACCTGATCGTCATCGCGGGCGGCGTCAGCTCCTCGGCGCCGCTGTTCCTCGACGACGCCCGCGAGCATTACGCCGCCGCGATAACCGGCGGCCGCCATCGTCCGCTGGCCCGCATCCGCACCACGCAACTGGGGGAGGCGGCGGGCATGATCGGCGCCGCCGAACTCGCGCGCACGGCCCTGGAGACCGGGGCTGCCGAGGGGCTTGCGCCGGCAACCGGCCGCGGCGCCGATTCGGCGGCCGTGCGGCGAGCCCGCTCCACGGCGGGCCGGGAATAGTCCTCCACGGGAATCGGCCACTCTCGTCGTACTCGTTCGACGGGCGAGGCATACGGGTCGGGAGCAAATGATCCGCGGCGTCGCACATCTCGCCGATTCGCTCGACGCCCGGTCGGTTTCGCGCGGCGGAAGCACCTAATGTGTACCCGATTTCACCGATGTGATTGCCGACATGTGAAATACCTCGTGTGGGGTTGGTCGCAGCAGGTCGGCGACGGTAGAGTCGGTGCCGACGGAGGTGCCTGCGACGAGGCCGGTCCCGTTCGACAATCACAGGGGAAAGGACGCAATGTTCTACTGGCTGCTCAAATTCGTGCTGGTCGGGCCCTTCATGCACATCTACAACCGGCCGAAGGTCGAGGGCGTGGAGAATATCCCCGCCGACGGAGCAGTCATCCTCGCCGGCAATCATCTGTCGTTCACCGACTGGTTGTTCACCCCGTTGCTGAGCCCGCGTCGCATCACCTATCTGGCCAAGGCCGAATACTTCACCACGCCCGGACTCAAGGGCCGGCTGCAGAAGTTCTTCTTCTCCGGCACCGGCCAGTATCCGATCGACCGCAGCGGCGCCAGCGCCGCCGAGGACGCGCTCAACACCGCTCGCAAACTGCTGAGCGAGGGCCGCATGGTGGGCCTGTACCCGGAAGGCACCCGCTCGCCCGACGGCCGCCTGTACAAGGGCAAGACCGGTGTGGCACGCCTCGCCCTGGAGACCGGTGTGCCGGTGATCCCGGTGGCACTGATCGGGACCGACGAGGTGTGCCCTCCCGGCCCGTTCCGGTGGCGCCGCCGCCGCGTCACCGTGAAATTCGGTGCGCCGATCGACTTCTCCCGCTACGAGGGCATGGGCGGTAACCGCTTCGTCGAGCGGGCCGTCACCGACGAGATCATGTACGAGCTGATGCGGATGTCGGGTCAGGAGTACGTCGACGTCTACGCCGCCAGCCTGAAGAAGGGCGTGCCCTCCGGCAGCCGGCCCGAGGCCGAGCGGATCCCGGAGACCCTGGCGAGCTGACCGCTGGCACGCTACCGACGTTCTCGGCCCCCGGACGGTTGTCCGGGGGCCGAGTTTCGTCTCTACCGCCGATCGATTCCGGTGATCGCGCCGCTGCGGCGGAACGCCTCGATGGCCTCGTACTTGGCGAGATTGTGCCGGGCGTCGGCCAGCGCGTCGTGCGCGTCGGCCGGAACCGGGGGCAGGTCCGGCCGGCCGTGGTGATCCCAGTGCTGGCGCAGCTCGTTGGTGTAGCGCGGCAGGGCCGCCGGCAGATCGACCATCGAACCCCACAGCTGGCAGAACGCCACATGGTCGTAGGCGCCCACCCATGCCCACAATTCCGGCCGCACGGTGGGACGCGGCACCAGGAATTGATAGAGGTCGTCGCGAATGCGCTGCCGGCTGCGCCACAGGGGCGAGGAGGGGGAGGGGAGTTTCGGCAATACATTGCGCCGCACCCACTGCCCGGCCCGCTCGGGGTCGAATTCCGTTGACACCGCGTAATATTCCCGACCGTCCTCGCAGACCACGCCGATCGAAATCAGATCGATCGTCACCCCGTCCTCGATGAATTCGCAGTCATAAAAATATTTCACGCGGTCGTGCCCTTTCCGATTCGGCGTACACCGGCGCTCGCGGTGATATCTCGGCCGAACCGCCCGACCCGGCCCCGCGCTCGAGGTTACGGCCCCGCCCGCGCGGGCGTATTCATCGCCCCCTACCTCCGGGTTACCCCGAGATTGCGGAAGGTCCGTATTCTGATCTGGTGAACTGGACCGTCGACGTACCGATCGATCGCTTGCCGGAACTGCCACCGCTGCCTGCCGAGCTCCGTCGGCGACTCGACGCCGCCCTCGCCCGCCCCGCCCTGCAGCAGCCGTCGTGGGATCCCGAGCAGGCCGCCACCATGCGCACCGTTCTCGAGAGCGTGCCGCCGCTGTGCGTGCCCGCCGAGGTCGAGGAGTTGCGGCTGCATCTGGCCGAGGTGGCCCGCGGCGAAGCCTTCCTGATGCAGGGCGGCGACTGCGCGGAAACCTTCGCCGACAACACCGAACCGCATATCCGCGGCAACATTCGCACCCTGCTGCAGATGGCGGTGGTGCTGACCTACGGTGCGAGCCTGCCGGTGGTGAAGGTGGCCCGGATCGCGGGCCAGTACGCCAAACCCCGTTCGGCCGATGTCGACGCGCTCGGCCTCAAGTCCTACCGCGGCGACATGGTCAACGCGCTGGTCGCCGATGCGGCGCAGCGTGAACACGACCCCTCGCGGCTGGTGCGCGCCTACGCCAACGCCAGCGCCGCGATGAACCTCGTGCGCGCGCTCACCGGCGCGGGGATGGCCGATCTGCACAAGGTGCACGACTGGAACCGCGATTTCGTCGCGCAGTCGCCGGCCGGGGCCCGCTACGAGCAGATGGCCTCCGAGATCGACCGCGGCCTGGCGTTCATGAACGCCTGCCGGGTGCAGGACCCCAGCCTGCAGTCGGCCAAGATCTACTGCAGCCACGAGGCGCTGGTGCTCGACTACGAGCGGGCCATGCTGCGCCTGTCCCACAACGCGGCGGGCGATCCGGTGCTCTACGACCTGTCCGCGCATTTCCTGTGGATCGGTGAGCGGACCCGCCAGCTCGACGGCGCCCACATCGCCTTCGCCGAACTGCTGGCCAATCCGATCGGCATCAAGATCGGCCCGACCACCACGCCGGATCAGGCCGTGGAATACGTCGAGCGGCTCGACCCCACCAACGAGCCAGGCCGGCTCACCCTCGTCGCGCGGATGAGCAACACCAAGGTCCGCGACGTGCTGCCGCCGATCATCGAGAAGGTGCAGGCCACCGGACATCAGGTGATCTGGCAGTGCGATCCCATGCACGGCAACACCCACGAATCGTCCACCGGGTACAAGACCCGCCACTTCGATCGCATCGTCGACGAGGTGCAGGGCTTCTTCGAGGTTCATCACGCCCTGGGTACGCATCCGGGCGGCCTGCACATCGAGCTCACCGGCGAGAACGTCACCGAATGCCTCGGTGGCGCGCAGGACATCTCGGATCTGGATCTCGAGGACCGCTACGAGACGGCCTGCGATCCGCGCCTCAATACGCAGCAGTCCTTGGAATTGGCATTCCTGGTCGCCGAGATGCTGCGGTGACGGATCGGCCGTAGTGGACGTCGTATTTCGCAATGACGAGGGCCCCTCGCGCGGTGACGGCCGCCCGCGTGGGGAAGGTCCGGCCAGCGCGCAGAGCGCGCTGCGGATCGGCAACGCCGATCGCACCATCCTGCGGTTGCTGCGCGACCGCGACCGCGACGGGATCCCGTCGGAGGTCGTGCTGCGCGACGGCAGTCGCCTGCTGATCTTCAACATCTGCTGGGGTTACGAGATCTCCTGGGGGTTCGACGTGGCTCACGGCTATGCGCCCGCCGCGGCCGCCGCGCAGATCACCACCAACATCAGCCCGAGTATCGGCGGGGTGCCGGTGGAGGTGTTCACCACCGCCGCGGTGGTCGCGGTCAACGATCCGGAAACCGGTGACCCGTTGCTGACGGTCGGCTGAACGCCGTCCGGGAATCACGTGATCGTGACATCATCCGCAAAAGTTAGCTGCCCGGTTGCTGAACGCCGGAACCTGCACTAGGTTTCCAGGCGTGACACTGCAGCGGCAACAGGCTGTGCGGGATATGTGCTGAGAGGATCGCTATGCAGAGCGCATCGGTAGCCAGGGGATTGCAAACTGCGGGCAGGCCGATCGCCGCCCTCGCCGAACATGTGCTCGAGATCGACGGTGTCCCGGTCACGATCGTGATCGAACGCCCCGAGGTCGACCGCGCCGGCATCGCGTGGCGCTGCCGGGTACGGGTGGTGCGCGGCAACGGCCGGCTCGAACTGTCCCAGGTGGTCGGCGCCAGCGCCAGTGCGGTGCTGCGGCAGGCGCTCGATCTGGCCGGTCGGCGGCTGGGCATCAGCGAGGCCGAACTGCTCGGCGGCGCGGATGTGGGCGGTGTACTCGGCTGAGTCCCGGTTCAGAACGGCAGGACGGTCAGGGTGACCGTCGATCCGGGCGCCACATTCGCGCCACCGAACGGTGACTGCACCCGGACGGTGCCGCGGTCGCCGCTGAACACCTGGTTCAGCACGACCTTGAGACCCATTCCCTCGAGTTCGGAGCGGGCCGCGGCGGCGTTCTTGCCGATGACATCGGGAACCTGGATGGCGTCGGAGACGATCAGCGTCACCGTCGCACCGGAGAGCACCTGGGTGCCGGCGGACGGATCGGTGCCCGCGACCTGCCCCGGCTTGATCTTCGCGTCGAAGTCGGTGCGGGTGTCGCCGACGGTGAGTCCGGCGTTCTGCAGCGTCGCCTTCGCCTCCTCGACGGTCTTGCCACGCACATCGGGCAGCTTCACCGGCTGCGAACCCTTACTGCGATAGACCTTCACCTGCGCACCGGTCGGCAGGACCGTGCCGGGTGCCGGATCCAGTTGCGCCACCGACCCTTTCGGTGCGGTGCTGGGTTTCTCGCCGCCGTCGACGGGGGTGAGCCCGGCATCGCGGATGAGCTGGTTCACCGTCTTCGTGTCCTGGCCGGGCTGAAACTGCGGCACGTGCGGCTGGCCACTGGACACCAGGACGGCGACCGTCGACCCCTTCAGCACCTTCGCCCCGGCGGAAGGGTCGGTGCCGACCACCCCGCCGACCGGAATGATGTCGGACGCCCTGTCACGTACGGTCGTCCCGAATCCGGCGTCCTTCAGCTTCGTGGTCGCCTGTTCGGTGGTCATCCCGGCGATCGCCGGCACCGACGAATAGCGGCCGACGCCGAGCCACCAGCCGCCGATACCCAGCAGCAGCGCGAGGACCACCACCACGGCCGCCCAGATCAGCACCCGGCGCCGGGACCTGCCGCGGTCGGGGACGAATTCCGGCCGATGCGGCGGAGGCGGCGGCTGATGCGGGCGCTCGGGTTCGGGATCGGGCATCGGATGGGCCGCGGTCATCACTCGGGTGTGGGACGGTTCGGCCGCCAGCCGGGTCGTCGCCTCGGTGACCGGCTGCGGGGTGTGGGTGGGCCCGGCGGCGGGGGTCTGGACGACGCGGTATCGCGCGGAGAGGTGTTCCGCCGATTCCCGCGGCGCCGGAACCCGGTAGTCGGGCAGGTGCAGCGCGGTGGCGATGCGATGCAGTTCGGTGGCCATGTCGGTGGCGTCGGCGAAGCGGTGCGCGGGTTCGCGGGCGGTGGCGTGCGCGACCAATTCGTCGAATTCCGGTGGTACGCCCTCGATGAACCGGCTCGGGCTCGGCACATCCTTCTCGACCCGCTGATACGCGATCGACAGCGAGGTGTCACCGGTGAACGGCGCACGGCCGGTGAGCATTTCGAAGATCAGGATGCCGAAGGAGTAGACATCGCTGCGGGCGTCGGCATTACCGGCGGTGACCTGTTCCGGTGACAGATACGCCGCGGTGCCGAGGATGACGCTGGCCGAGGTCATATTCGACCCGGCCACCGCGCGCACCAGGCCGAAGTCGGCGATCTTCACCTCACCGGCATCGGAGATCAGCACGTTCTCCGGTTTGACGTCGCGGTGCACGAGTCCGGCGGCGTGCGCCACACCGATCGCGCGCAGCACCGGTTCGGCGACGGCACGCACCGCGTGCGGCGGCATCGGCCCGCGTTCGCGCAGTAGTTCGCGCAGGGTGCCGCCCTCGACGAGCTCCATGATGAGGAACGGATACTCCCCGTCGATGCCCTGGTCGTAGACCGCCACCAGCGAGGGATGCTTCAACTTGGCCACCGAGCGGGCCTCGAATTCGAAGCGGGTCAGAAACTGCGGGTCACCGGCGAACTTGGGGTCCATCACCTTGATCGCCACGGGCCGGTCCAGCCGGGTGTCGACTCCCCGGAACACCATCGACATCCCACCGCGCGCAATCGGCGCGTCGATGCGGTAGCGCCCGTCCAGCATCTGGCCGATCAACTGCTGTCCTCCGAATTTCACCTAGCGGTTGCCGCCCCGTGACGGCACCCCCGATCGTATAGGCGCGCGCCGTCACGGTCGCCGATGACGTGCTCACGCCCCCGCGGAAAGCGGGCGTACGCCGTATCCCGGAGCCGACGGACTACCGTTGTGCAGGTGAGTGCATTTCCCTGCAGCGACGATGTCGTTCCCGAATCGGTGACCCTGCTTCCGTTGCCGGATGTGGCCGAACAACTCGGCATCGCGGTGACCAGAGTGCATCAGATGCTGCGCGATCATCAATTGCTCGCGATCCGCCGCGGCGGTATCGCCGGGATCCCGAAGGACTTCTTCGACTCCTCGGGCGCGGTCGTCAAACCCCTGACCGGCCTCATCACGGTGATGCGGGATGCGAAATATACGAACGAGGAAATCCTCGAGTGGATGTACGCCGAGGACGACACCCTGCCGGGCCGTCCGATCGACGCCATCCACGGGCCGCTCGCCCGCGAGGTCGTTCGCCGGGCCGCCGCCGAACCGTTCTGAGCCGGGCGGAGTGTTCGGACCTTCAGCGGGGTGATTGCCGCGTGAGGTAGTCGGCCGTGGCGGTCATGCCTGCGAAATTCGGGTGATATGAGCTGATCACCCGGGCCGGATCGTCGGCGGTCGGACGGTGGAAGCCGTCCGTCCAGGCCGCCGCCGCGCGGGCGGTGTGCGGCTCGGCGCCGGGCAGGTCGACCGCGGTGACGCCGGTGGTGGCGGCCCTGGTCGCGGCGAGAGGCCGTCGTAGGTGTGCCGCGCGGTGGTCGCCGCGGACGGGTGGAGTGCGATGGCGGGGCATAGGTCCGCGTCCTGGCCCAGCACCGGCAGGTATTGCACCAGCAGGATCCTGGCCTGGGGTGCGCGCTCGTGGATCGCGCCGACCATCTCACCGAGGGCTGGTGGTGCGCTGAGCGCGGTGTCAGGCGTGTGGCACGTTCGGCTGTGCTGTGCGGAAAACCCAGGGGGTCGCGGTGGGGAGAGACGGCGCCGGATTCCTCGGCCGGCGCAACCCGGCACCCACTTCGGTGATCGCGACCCGAAGCCGCCGCGAGGTGGGAACCGTTGCGCGGCGGTCGAATACGGCGTAGTCGTGCCGTTCGATCTCGTCGAGGATTTCGCCGTACAACACGGCCGCGGTGCGAATGGCGGGTCGTACCCGCGGCCGGAGCAGATCGATGCCCGGGGCGGCGGTGCGATAGACCGCGCGGTTGACCGCGATCAGATGTGCCAGCGCGCGCCGGACCCGCGGATCGGTCCGGCCGGTGCGCCGGCAGTGGGCGAGTAGATCCGCGTCGACCCCGAAGGCGGCGAGTTCGTCACCCGGTAGATAGATGCGCCCGCGGTCGAGGTCTTCGGCGACATCACGCAGAAAGTTCGTGAGCTGGAATGCCTCACCCAGCGCCGCGGCCTCCGGTTCGGCCTCGGCCACCGGTACCACCGTGCCGAGGACCGGCAGCAATTGCAGCCCGATCGCCGCCGCCGAACCGCGCATGTACTCCCGCAGTTCGCCCATATCCGCGTACCGACTCCGGAACAGCGCGCTCCCCGGCACATCCATCCGCATCGCATCGAGGAACACCCGGAAGTGATCGGGCGCAATGCGATACCGGGCGATGGTGTCGACGAGTGCGGCGAGGACCCGGCCGTCGATCGCCGTGCCCCCAGGAAGACGGCACTGGGCGTCCGTCGTGCCGGTCACGGCCCGGCCGGCGGCCGCGACACTGCTCGTGGCCGCCCCGGTGGTGCTTGCGACGCGTGCTGCCGTGGTGCCGCGGTCCGCTGTGGCGGAGGCGTGGACGACGCCCACCGGCACGACGTCCTCGGCTCGTTCACGGCTCCGCCGCGTGCCCGCGCTCGAATGCGAGCGATCCGAGTCCGTGTTCGGCTCGTCCCCGCCGGTGTCCAGGGCCGACTCGCCCCCGTGGGCGGGGGCGTCGAACCCGTGGGTGGGCTCGTCCGTTCCGAAGATGCCCGCCTCTTTCAGCGCGGTATGGAGTTGCGTTTCGATCCGGTCCAGCCGCAATGCCGCAGCGCGATCGGCGGTGCCGAGTCCAGTTCCGTCGAAACCGGCCGCATCCCAGGGGCTTTCGGCGTGATCCACGACGTCGTCGACCACCCGCGCGAACGCGTAGAGGGCGTGCACCGCGGCCCGTTGCGGTGGTGTCAGCAGTCGGGTGGCCAGGAAGTAGGTGCGGCCGTGTTCCGCAGCGACGGCCCTGCAGTGCCGGTATGCGGCCGCCAGTTCGGCGTCGGCGCCGCGGCCGGTCATTGCTTGGGTCTGCCCGAATCGGCGCGCAGCCGCAGCGGATCCACCTTGCGTAGCGACAGCGCCGCCACGACCGCGACGAAGGTGGCCGCCGCGACGTGCCAGACGTTGTACAGGCCGATCGATCCGCCCGGCTGGAACACCAGCATCAACCAGGTGCACAACCCGACCAGGATCATCAACGTGGTGGTGGACATGGCGAATCCGGCGGCCAGTGCCAGCGGCCACGAGTAGTACCAGGGCAGCGCCGCTGGAGAGAGGATCACGATCGCGACGAAGGCGATGAGAATGCCCATCACCGCATCGCGTTCGGAACTCTTGTAGCGCCACCAGGTCCACGCCAGGATCGCGACCAGCGCGAGCGCGCAGAGTCCCCGCGTCCACACCAGCACCTCACCCAGATTCAGCGGCGTCGCCCAGGTGACCATGTGCGCCATGACCGTCGGCAGCGAGAGCCAGTTGATGATCTTCTTCGATCCCGAGAGCGCGGTCAGCCAGCCGATACCGACACCCGCGGCCGCGGAGGCGGCCACGAAGACCACCGCGAACACCGACACGCCGAGGCCGGCGATCTTGGCGAAGGTGCGAATCGGATGCGGCAGCGGTCCCTTGTTCTCCGCGGCTCGCCGCTCGCGCTCGTGAATCATCCAGATCCACACCAGGAACGGCAGCGCGACACCGGCCGTCGCCTTGATCGCGACACCGATCGCGACCACCACGATGCCGGCCGCGTGGTGCCGCTCCAGCACCAGGGCGATGCCGGCGGCCATCAGGCCGACCATGAGCATCTCGTTGTGCACGCCGCCGATCAGGTGGATCAGCACCAGCGGGTTGAGCACCGCCAGCCACAGCGCCACCGTCGGCTTGCCACCGAGGTGTTTGGTCATATGCGGGACGGCCCACATCATCAGGGCCAGGCCCGGCAGCATGACCAGGCGCATCGCGATGGTGCCGGCCACCACGTTGTCACCGGTGATGCTGGTGATGGCCTGCCCCATGAGCAGGAAGATCGGACCGTAGGGCGCGGTGGTGGTGGTCCACACCGGGCTCACGTTGTCCAGCAGCACACCGGGATTGACCACCGGGCCGACCTTGTAGGGGTCGAAACCGTCGCGCAGCAGTGCGCCCTGCGCCAGATACGAGTACACGTCCTGGCTGAACATGGGCACCGCGAACAGCAGCGGCAGGATCCAGATGCCGACGATCACCCGCAGTTCGTTCAGCGTCACCGTGCTGCCGGGACCGCGGCGCGCGCCGGTGCCGATGGTGATGCGCCCCAACCGGACCCAGGCGATGATCATCGACAGCACACCCAGCCACACCACGATGGTGGCCAGCGCGTAGCCGTGCCCGAATCGCAGCCAGGAAAGGTGTGCCGCCTCCAGCAGCGGATCGCTGCGGCGCACCGCGCCGGCGCCCAGGCCACCGAAGGTGATCAGGACCGCACCCCAGAAGCCGAGCAGGGCGGCATGTCCCTCGGGGCTGCGGAAGAAGTCACCGGCCCAGCGGACCCACCAGCGCACGGTGTGCACGGCCGGCTCGGGGACCGGCACGACGGTCACCGGCACCGTGGTAACCGTACTGGTCACCGGCGCTGTCACCGGGGCAGTGTCCATATCGGGGGTCGGCATGGGTCGTCTTCCCCCCGGGAATGTCGTGCGGTGCGGAACCGCGGGAGTGGTCAGTTCGCGGGCCAGTTTAACGGTTTGCCGGCAACCCTGGCGCGCCGGTCGGCGCCGTGGCGCCCTCGGCGTGCCGGAAGGCGCCGGTAATGCGTTCGGCGGCCAGTTTTCCCGACAGCAGCGCGGTCGGCACGCCGACCCCCGGTGTGGTGCCGCATCCGGCCAGCACCACGTTGGCCGGGGTGCGGGCGAGATTGCGGGTGCGGAACGGTCCGGTCTGGCGGAACAAGTGCGCCGCCGAGAACGGCGTTCCGGCGATCATGCCCTGCTCGTACCACGTTTGCGGCGTGTCGAGGTGATCGACTGTGAAATGCTCGGCGATACCCCGGTAGCCGCGCTGTTCCAGCACGGCGAGTAGTTCTCCCAGGTACGCCGATCCCAGACGCGGCCAATCCAGCGGCGCGGCATCGAGATTCGGGCACGGGGCCAGCACGGACAGCGGTTCGTAGCGGCCGGTGGGCCGTTCGACGAACTGACCGGCGTCGCTGAGCGCGGGCCGGGTGATCAGCAGCGACGGATCGCTCATCAGCCGCCCGCGGCCGCGACGCGCGGCGATCTCGGCGAAGGTCTCGTCCCAGGAGCGGCCGAAGTCGATGGTGTGGTGGGCCTGTAGCGGCCACCGCGCGGCCACCTCGGCCGGGATGGTGCCGTGCGCAACCACGGCGGAAGGCGCCGCACGTAACGGGCGGCGCCGGCGAATGCCGAAGCGGCTCAGCGAGCCGAGGTCGGCGGTCAGGACCACCGCGTCGCAGTCGAAGCCGCGCCCGTCCGTCGTGCGGACCCGCCGGGCGCGTCCGGCGTGATACTCGATACCGCTGACCTCGCAGTTCAGTTCCAGCTGCCCGCCGGCGCCGGTGAACGCGGCCGCCAGTGTCGCGGTGATCGCCCGCATGCCGCCGACCGGGAAGTAGACGCCCAGCGATGTGTCCATGTGCGGAATGGCGCCGTAGACGGCCAATGCCTGCGCGGGCGCGGTCCCGGCGTAGAGGGCCTGAAAGGTGAACAGCCGCGCCAACTTCGGATCGCCCAGGATGCGCTGAACGCGCGGGCCGAGCCGGCCGAAGGCGCCGAGGCGCACCAGTTCCCACAGGGCCGCGCGCTTCTCGGGGATGCGGACCATGTCGAGCGGGGAATCGAAATTGGTGTCCATGAACTGGTCGTAGGCGCCGGCGTAGATCCGGGCCAGCCAGTCCCGCAGGTCCAGATAGCGTTGCGCGTGCGCGGCACCGCACGCGCGCCGCACCTCGGCGGCCATCCGCTCCGGATCCGCGTACACGCCGATCACACTGTCGTCGGCGAAGCGCGCCTGATAGGCGGGATCGAGGCGGTGGATCCGCAGTCCGTGGGCCGCGGCATCGGTGCCGACCACGGCCAGCGTCTCGTCGATCAGCCCGGGCAGGGTGAGAACCGTTGCCCCGGAGTCGATCTCGTAATCCGGACCGCGGTACACGCCGACCCGCCCACCCGGATGATCGGCGCGTTCGAGCAGGGTGACCCGGCGTCCCGCTCCGGTCAGATAGAGCGCCGCGGCCAGCCCGGACAGTCCGGCGCCCACGACGACGATCCGATCACACTGTCCGGCAACGGTTTTCATGCCACCCGCCTGGTCGCGGCCAGCGCCATCGCGCGCAGCCGATCGCCGGCCTCGGGCGTGACCGAACTGGCCGCCAGCGCGCCGAGGCCGCGGTCGGTGAGTTCGGTGATGCGGCGCTCCACATCGTCGACGGCGCCGAGTCGGGTGATGAGGTCGCGCAACTCGGTGACCTGTTCGGGGGCGAGGTCGGTACCCAGCGCGGAGCGCAGCAGCCGCGCGGCCGCGGGATCGGTGGCGTCGGCGCGGCGCAGCGCCTCCGCGACCAGGACCGTGCGCTTGCCCTCGCGCAGGTCGTCACCGGAGGGTTTACCGGTGACGGCCGGGTCGCCGAAGACGCCGAGCAGGTCGTCGCGCAGCTGGAAGGCGATGCCGATATCGGTGCCGAACTCGCGGTAGGCGGCGATCAGTTCCGGATCGGCCCCGGCCAGTGCCGCGCCGAGGTGCAGCGGCCGCTCCACGGTGTAGGCGGCGGTCTTGTACCGGTTGATCCGCAGCGCGGCGGCCACCGAATCGTCGGCGCCGGCCTCACCGTGCACGTCGAGCAGCTGGCCGCCCATCACCTCGGTGCGCATCGCCGCCCAGACCGGGGCGAACCGGGCCCGGGCCGCCGCGTCCAGCCCGGCCGCGGCGACCATGTCGTCGGCCCACGTCAGCGCCAGATCGCCGATCAGGATCGCGACGCTCACGCCGAAATGCGCCGAATCGCCACCCCAGGCGCGGTCGCGGTGGCGATGTTCGAAGTCCACGTGCACGGTCGGGAAGCCGCGCCGGGTGCGGGAGGAGTCGATGATGTCGTCGTGGATCAGCGCGCACGCCTGCACCAGTTCCAACGCCGCGCATGCGGTCAGGACCGATTCGGCCTGGTCGCCGGTCGGATCGCCACCCGCGCCGAGCCATCCGGTCCAGGCGAACGACGGCCGGGTCCGCTTGCCTCCGCGCAGCACGAAGTCCTCAAGGGCGGCCGTGGCGGAGATGACGACCGGCCCCAGTTCGGCGACCAGTTCGCGGCGGCCGGCGAAGAATCCGGTCAGCGCCTGTTCGACCGCGCGCACCAGCGCGGCGGAGTCGTTCGGCGCCGGACGTGCCGGGCTGGCCGGACCAACGGACAACGCAACCTCCAGATAGTTCGTCGTATCGGCGAGCCGACACCGGGCACGCCGGGGCGTATCCGGCGTGCCGGGAATGTGGCCGGCGAGACCTGCGTCTGCACCGGCGACGGCTGCGGCGGTCCCGCCGATTCCCTCCGGCAGGGCATCGCGAACGGGTTCGCGTCGCGGCGCCTGCCGGACCACCGTGAACCTTACTGCGTCGGTTCCGCCGCCCGACAGCGCCGTAGCCGGCACGTGACCGGCACCGCACCGCATCGGACGGGGGAGATCGAGGCCGGTCGGCCGGTCCGTGCGCGACGGTCCCGTGGCGCTCGGGGGCGGCCGGTCGACAGATCGCAAGCGGGTGGGGACGCCGTCCCGGAGTCGGCTGGGCGGACGGTGGGCCGCACGGGCGATGCACAGCTCCGGCCCGAGGCGCACCAGCGGCTGGACCGGCACGGATCCGGACCGGGCGGCCCGTCGAGCGAGGGTGTCCTACTACACTGGACCGGTGAGTTTCGACAACGTACGGGGACGATCGACCCCAGGCCGACCTTCCCGGACGCCGTCCGGAACTCCCTCCGTGGTGGGGCAGCTGGGCCGCCGCCCCGACGGCACCATTCCGTTCTCGGTGGAATTCAATCCGCCCCGCGACGCCGCCGCCGAGGCGCGGCTGTGGCGCGCCGCCCGTGAATTCGAGCGGATGCATCCGGCGTTCGTGTCGATGACCTACGGTGCGGGCGGATCCACCCGCGATCGCACCGCGCGCATCACCGGGCAGCTGGCCCGCGAAACCACACTGCTCACCGTCGCGCATCTGACCGCGGTCGGGCACAGCGTCGCCGAACTGCGATCCATCGTCGGCAGCTACGCCGACGCCGGCATTCGCAACATGCTGGTACTGCGCGGCGACCCGCCGGGCGATCCGCTGGGGGAGTGGCGCAAACATCCCGACGGTGTCGAATACGCCGAGGAACTGGTGCGCATGGTCTGCGAACTCGGCGACTTCCACGTGGGCGTGGCGTCGTTTCCGCAGGGCCACTACCGATCGCCCGACCTGGACCACGACACCCGCTATCTGACCGCGAAACTGCGTGCGGGAGCGGAATATTCGATCACGCAGATGTTCTTCGACGTGGAACACTATCTGCGCCTGCGGGATCGGGTCGCGGCCTACGACGCCGAACAGGGCGCCAAGCCCATCATTCCCGAGCTGATGCCGATCACCTCGCTGCGCACGGTGCAGCGCGCCGAGGAACTGTCGGGCCGGCCGCTGCCCGCGCGGGTCATGCAGCGGCTCGAGCAGGCGGCCGGTAACGACCCGGAGGCCAATCGCAACGCGGTGCGCGCGGTGGGCATCGAGATCGCCACGGAGATCGGGCAGCGACTGATCGACGAGGGCGCGCCCTGCCTGCATTTCATCACCCTGAACTTCGCCAAGGCGACCACCGAGGTGCTCACCAACCTCGGCTACACGGTGACCCCGGCGGCCGTCAGCGCCTGATCGGCGTTTCGCGGGCGTGTTGCCACGCATTCGCCTCCACCGGCGGTACCCTCTCGTGCACCGTGACGACGCGGAGGTCCCCGAGTCATGCTGTGCGGCCCGGCGGACCGACCCTGGTGCGGATGTTCCGCCGAACTCAGGAGAACCCCGATGGCCGTGGTGACCAGTCTCGTCCGTCTTTCCGCAGCGCTCACCGTGACCGGTGCGCTGACCTTCGCCGGCGCCGCCGCCGCGACCGCCGCCCCGCCCGACCCCGCCGCCACCATCGCCGCCCTGGGCCAGAACCCGGCGGCGGCGACGGATTTGCTGAGCGCGTATCAGACGGCGGTCGACTCGCTGAAGCAGCTGGGTATCCAGCCGTTCCTGTATCCGTCCGGGTCGGCGTTCTGCCAGGACGGCAGCACTCTCGGGCTCGTGCCGGCGCTGGCCGGTGCGGTGCCCGGGCCGTGGCCCAAACTGGCGGTGCCGGTACCCGGTCTGGACCTGTCCGCGGTGAAGGCGGGCCAGACGATGTTCGCCTTCGTCCCCTACGGCATGGGTCCCGACGGGGCCGACACCACCGGCATGCAGGTGGCTTGGTTGAACGTGTCCAACGGCCGCGGCGGATTCGCGGCCATGGGCCCGCTGTCCCAGGTCATCGGCTCGATGGTGCCGCCGAATCTGCCGCCCGAGGTGCGCCCGGCGTTCGAACAGGCGATCCGCAACTTCTTCCTGGCGTCGCTGCCGGTCGGCGGGGTGCGCGCGGTACCGGTGGACACCGGCTCCGGAACGGTGCTGGCGGCGGTGTTCGGCACGGTCCGCAACGGCGCCAACACCTGTATGTTCCTGCCGACGGTGGGCGTTACCTCGGTGCCCTGAGTTCGGCGGGCCCGGGCCGCGAGCGGCCCGGGCCGTCCGGCACCGGGCGTCCCTTCCAGCTCAGCGCGCCGCGCCGATGCAGCAGCCAGGACCGGCCCGACAGCCGCAGATACGCGCCGATCGACACCGGATGTGCCAGCGCCGCACCGAGATCGGCGCCGCGCGGGCCCGTCCCGGATTCCAGTGAGCGGGCCAGC
>NZ_BAFQ01000065.1 GCF_000308375.1 Nocardia aobensis NBRC 100429
CCGGCGTCGCCGATCACGCCCAGTTCGCCGCCGACCTCGATGACGTCGTCTTCCTGGGCCACGATCTTGGTGAGCACACCCGCTGCGGGGGACGGGATTTCGGTGTCGACCTTGTCGGTGGACACTTCGAGCAGGGGCTCGTCGACCTCGACCGTGTCTCCTTCCTGCTTCAGCCACCTGGTCACAGTGCCCTCGGTGACGCTCTCACCAAGAGCTGGCATCTGGACGGAGAAGGCCATGTCCGTTGACTCCTCTAACTGCTCGACGGGTTCACAACAGTTCGTCTCTCGGCGGGGCGCGCCGCGGGTCGCGGCGAGTACCCGACTGCCACCGAACATTCCTGTGGCACCGGAGATCCGTGCGGTTCTTGTTCCGGTTCTCCATCCTTGCACTCGCCGTTGCGATACGTACCACAGGGCGGGCGGTCGGCGGGCCCGTGGCGACATCACAGCATCCGCGCCGCTGCGGAGAGCTGGTCCGATGTCGATCGTCCGGCTCGGCGTGTCTGGTTCGACACCCCGCGGGTAGCCGCGGGGTTCGGACACGGTGTCCTCCAGGGAGCTGGGCGTGCGCCCGAAATGCCCGACAGCTGGCACTATCGATAGATCGGGAGCGCACGCACCCGACATTCGACCAGGAGGTAGGCGGCCGTGGGGTTGCTCGATCGTTTCCGCGGCGGCCGCGCGGGCAGAGGCGCCGACGCCTCCGATATTCGTTATCTGGCCGACTGGGTGCGCACCCATGTGGGTGTCGAGGCGTATATCGAACCCAAGACGACAGTGACCGATGTCACAGCGATTCTTATCGCCGCCGATGGGGAATGGACGCGCCGGGTCGTGGGCGAGCGCGGCGCGCGCCAATTGTCGAGCCGCCTCGGGGTTCCCGTCTACGACGTCGGCCGCACCGGCTACCCACAGCGCATGCGCGACTACGACGCCCGCAAACGCATCGAGCGCAAGCGCGCACTGGAGGCCGATCTCCGGGATCTGTCCGCGGAGTAGGAGCCTTCGGGCCGATATCCGGAAGTCGCTTGAGCAGGGCGAGGCGCCTGTGCCGACCACGGTCGGGCAGACCCCGGCGTCGGTGCCGAACCGGTCCGGGCGATGCGCCGGCCGATCCCGGTCGGCCACGATGAGCGCCGCCGACCGGGATCCCGAATGCTGTTGTGTCGCTTACTCTCCCGCGATATCGGTCAGCACCGCGACCAGCGTGCGCACGGGAACACCGGTGCCGCCCTTGCCGATGTAGCCGAACGGTCCGCCGGTGTTGTAGGCCGGGCCCGCCACATCCAGATGCGCCCACTGCACACCCTCGGGCACGAATTCCTTGAGATAGGTCCCGGCGACCAGCATGCCGCCCCAGCGGTGCGGGGATACGTTGGCCATATCGGCGACCTTCGAGTTCAGGTCGGCGCGCAATTCGGCGGGCAGCGGCATCGGCCAGCCGTTCTCGCCGACCTCCTGCGACAGCCGCGCCACCCGGTCGCGGAATTCCTCGGTGCCCATCACGCCCGGGGTGCGGGTGCCGAGGGCGACCATCTGCGCGCCGGTCAGTGTCGCGACGTCGATCAGGTAGTCCGGGTTGTCCTCGCCCGCGCGCACGATCGCGTCGGCCAGGATCAGCCGGCCCTCGGCGTCGGTGTTGATGACCTCGATCGTGGTGCCGCCGTACTGGGTGAGCACATCACCGGGACGCTGGGCGGTTGCCGAGGGCATGTTCTCGGCCATCGGCACCGTCGCGGTGACCGTGATCGGCAGTCCGAGTCGCGCCGCCACCAGGGTGGTCGCGATGACCGCCGCGGCGCCGCCCATATCGGAGGTCATATTCTCCATATTGGCCGCCGGCTTGATGGAGATGCCGCCGGTGTCGAAGGTGATGCCCTTGCCGATCAGCGCGACCTTCGTATCGCCGCCGGAATAGGTGATGCGGATCAGTCGCGGCGGGCGCGAGGAGCCCTTGCCGACGCCGACGATGCCGCCGTAACCGCCCGCCTCCAGCTGCTTCTCGTCGAGTATTTCCACGTCGAGTCCCGCCGCCCGCGCCAATTCGGCTGCGCGCTCGGCGAATTCGGCCGGGAACAGGGCGTTCGGGGGAGTGTTGACGAAATCGCGCGCGGTCGCCACCGCTTCGGCGACGGCCTGGGCGCGGAAGAGTTCGTCCTCGCCGGAATCGGCTGTGGGAACGAGGAATTCGACGCGCTGCAGCGGCTGTTCGGCCGGCTTGGGCGCCGACTTGTCGGACTTGAACGTGGTGAAGGTGTAGGCGCCCAGGTAGAAGCCCTCGGCGGCGGCGCCCAGATCCAGTCCGGACAGCGTCGTGACGGCCGTGGCGGTGCCGGCGAGCGAGCGAGCGGCCACACCGGCGGACTTGCGGATCTGCTCGGCGTCCAGCGCGTCACGCCCGCCGAGTCCGACCGCCAGCACGCTGGTCGCGCCGAGCCCGTCCGGCGCCGGGATCCGCGTGAGTTCCTCGGCCTTACCCTTCGCGCCGACGGCCAGCAGCGATGCCAGCAACTGCTCCCGGGTGCCGGCATCGAGCACCGCGTCGAATACGTCGGCCGCGGCGATCACGGGCCCGTCGTCGGTGGACAGAAGTCCCACCACGAGAACATCGGTATCGGGGCCGATGCTCTCGGTACGTGCCAGTTCCGGGCCGAGTGAACGATCTGCAACAGCTGTCATGCGCCCAGGTTACTGGGTGGGATTCGGGGCCACCGGTGGGAGCGACGCGGCCGGAGGCGGCAGCCTGCGTGACCACGGAGGCCGCCGCGTACACCGTCATCGGGCATAGCTGGGGGCCACGCGGCGGGAGGTGGCAGCGTATGTGACCACGGAAGCCGCTGCGCACACCCGTCAGCGACGCAGGGGAACGGCCTGGCCGGAGGAGGCAGTGTCCGACCCGGAGGCTCGCTCGCGCAGACCGCAATCGGACACGGCTGGGAGCTCTGCGGCGGGAATTCGCTGGTGCCCTCACCCCGTGGCATGCCATCGTGGTGGTGGATGACTATGAACGATCGAGAACTTGTGCGCTTGTCGAAGCGCCTGTCGAAGTGGTTGCGCCACGATCCGCAGGGGATCGGCCTGGAACCGGACGCGGCCGGTTGGGTGCCGGTGGATGCGCTGCTGCGGCAGGCGAATGCGGCCGGAACGACGCTCACCCGCGACGCGCTGGACGCGGTGGTCGCGCGGAACAACAAGCAGCGCTACGAATTCGACGAGACCGGGACCTCGATCCGCGCCCGGCAGGGGCATTCCATTCCCGTCGAGCTCGGTTACACCGCGATGGAACCGCCGTCGATCCTGTTCCACGGCACGGCCGAGCACCTGGTCGAGGCGATCATGGCGGAGGGGCTGCGCCCGATGCGACGGCATGCGGTCCATCTGTCGGCGGATGTGGAAACCGCACGCGCGGTGGGCGCTCGGCACGGTCTCCCGGTGATCATCGACGTCGCGGCCGAGCGGATGTTTCGCGACGGACAGTCGTTCTACCGCACCGGCAACGGCGTCTGGTTGGTCGATGCGGTCCTGCCGATATATCTCGCGATCAGAGATTCCGCAGGCTGAGCTGGGCACCGCTGCAGACTGCTTCGAGTCCGGTGCGCGACTGCCCGCGTGTAGGTTCCGCTCACTCCTCGTCGGTCTGCGCCGACAGCGGTACGCCGGTGTGGAAGAACCGGATCAGCCGCCCGATCCGCACGCAGTGCGCGGCGCAGCGTTCGAAATGGTGTGCCAGCAGCGCTGTTTCGACCGCCATCGCATTGCCGTGCTGCCAGCCGTCGTCGGCGACCGCGCGCAGCAGTTGCTGCTGGAGCTGTTCGATCGCCGGATCCGGCGGAATCAGGGTGGTGTCCGGTTCCACCTGCTGGGCCGAGATCACCGCGATGGCCGCGGCGGTGAGGTCGACCAGTGCCGCGGCCATCGCCGAGAGTTGATGCGTGATGTCTTCGGGCGCCACGGGTTCCGGGAATTTCCGCACCACGCCGTCGGCCACCCGGCTGAGCCCGCCCGCGATGCCGGACAGATCCTCCGCGATCTGGATGGCGGTCACCACATTGCGCAGATCCCGCGCGACGGGCGCCTCGAGAGCGAGCAGGATCACCGAACGGTCCTCGCATTTGGCGTGCTCGGCCTGGATTCTCTCCTCCAGCGCGAACACCTCGTAGGCAGCGGTCAGATCGGCGTTCTCGATCGCCACCGCGGCGCGTTCGGCCGCCTCGTGTGCCAACCGAGCCATATGAACGAGCTCGTCGGAGAGCGCCGCGAGTTCGGAGGAGAATTTCGTTCGCACTCTGGTATCTTCGCCGCCCGCCGGGCCGAACGTGCAATATCGCAGGAAAAGTCATCGAATATCCGCCTCGCGGGCCGGTGTCGTGCAGTGCCGCAGCGGGTGTCGATCATTAAGGTGTAGCGCACCGTGCCGACGGTTGTGTGAATGGAGGGTCTCGGGCTGGTGGAGTTACGAAGCGAGACAACATCCGGGCAGCGCACGGGATCGGTCGAGGTGGGTTCGCTCGGTGCGGCGCAGCCGGCGAACGCGGCGGCCGACGAGGACGGATTCGACTGGCTGGGGCGCACCCGGGCCGGCCGTGTGCTGCGGTTGGAACGGCCGCAACGGATCTGGGAGGCCGAGCGCACGCCGGGGCGCTCGCGCCCGTACGTGGTGGCGACGTTCAATTTGAAGGGCGGGGTGGGTAAGACCACCACCACGGCCGCGCTGGCCGAAATCCTGTCCGCCGAATTCGACAAACGGGTCCTGCTGATCGATCTGGATCCCCAGGCCAATCTCACCGCGATGATGGTCGGCGAAAACCGGGCGATGGAACTGGATTCCGGTGACGGCACGCTGGCCGCGGTCTTCGCCGCCGCTCTGGCCGGGCGCCCCGCTCCCGATGTGCGCGCTCTGATCCAGCACGAGGTGTCGCCCATGCATGCGGTCACCACCGTCGATCTGCTGCCCGCCTCGCCGAAACTGATTGCGCTGCAGGACGAGATGCCCGCGCTGCGGCAGGGCGAACCCACCACGGTGCTGGCCCGGGCGCTGTCGGGCGTACTCGAGGACTACGACTACGTCCTCGTCGACTGCCCGCCGAATCTCGGCCCGATCACCCAGAACGGCCTGCGGCTGTCCGACGGTTACCTGATCCCCACCATCCCGGACATCATGTCCACCTATGGAATTCCGCCGGTGCAGGCGCATCTGCGCCACCTCGCCGCACGCTGGGGCGATCCGCTGGAGGAGCTGGGCGTCGTGGTCACCAAGTATCGCCGTTCGTCCGCGGTCCACCGCACCACCCTGGAGATCTTGCAGGCCAATCGCACTCTGCCGCGGTTGTTCCCGACCCGCATCCCCGACTCCAATCAGATCGCCGCCGCGGCCGCGTTCACCGATTTCGGAAGTCTGCGAAGGAAATACGGGACGGGCGGGCAGTTCCTGGCATTGCGCGAACTGACGGCGGATTTCCTCGCGACGACGCGAATAACCCTCGCGTGGGGACGGTGAGGACTGCGGATACGAGCAACGACACGACTGCTTCCGTCAATCATGTATTGACGATTACTGGATCGTCAACTTTTGGTTGACGGATGACATTATCCAACCTACCGTTGCCGCATGTCCTCCACCGAACCCTCCGCACCGGCGATCACGCCCGCCCAGCGCCGGTCGACCGGCGAATCCTTCGGCATCGACCCGGCTCGATACGACCGCACCCGCCCGCCTTATCCGCAAGCGATGATCGACCGCATCGTCGCGTCGAGCCCGGGCCCGAATTACCTGAACGCCGGCTGCGGCACCGGCATCGAAGCGCGGCAGTTCCGTGCCGCGGGCTGCACCGTGCTGGGTGTCGAACCCGACGCGCGGATGGCCGAATTCGCGCGCCGCGACGGACTGCAGGTGGAGGTGGCCCGGCTGGAGGAGTGGGATCCGGCCGGGCGCGTCTTCGACGCGGTGGTGTCCGGTACCGCGTGGCATTGGATCGATCCGGTCGAGGGTGCGCGCAAGGCGGCACAAGCGTTGCGCCCGTCCGGGCTGCTGGTGTTGTTCTGGCACGTCTTCGAACTGCCGCCCGCCGTGGCCGAGGCCTTCGCCGAGGTCTATCGCAGGCTGCTCCCGGATTCCCCCTTCCGTCCGCCGGCCCGTCCCGGCCGGGCGGTGGACCCCTACGAGCCGATACTCGTCAACTCCGCCAACGGAATTCGCGAGGCCGGCGGATTCGGCGACGTGCAGCGGTGGCGCTTCGACTGGGAACACTGCTACACCCGTGACGAGTGGCTGGATCAGATGCCCACTCAGGGCACGCTGACGCGGGCTCCGGCCGAGGTGGTGGATCAGGTGCTCGCGGGCGTCGGCGAGGCGATCGACGCGATGGGTGGCAGCTTCACGATGCCGTACGCCACCATGGTCCTCACCACCGCTCGGCTGTGAGCTGACTCATATCTCCGGTTCGGTGGAACCGCGTCGACTCGGGAGCGTCCAAACCCATGACGGACAACATCTTTCGAGACAAGGATTCGGCATGACACGCACTACGGCCGCACTTCTCGCCTGCGCCGCGATCGCGGGCTTCGGCCTGACGGCCGGCCAGGCGGCGGCGGCTCCGCTCGCTCCGGCACAGCATCAGGCTCTCGACCCGTCGGCCGCTCAGAACGGCTGCCCACCGCCGCCGACCGGCCCGGACGGTCGCCGCCTGCCGCCGCCGCGGGTGTGGACGGCAAGCCGCTGCCCCGCC
>NZ_BAFQ01000064.1 GCF_000308375.1 Nocardia aobensis NBRC 100429
CCACCTGATAGACGTCGTCGGTGCCCTCGACCAGTTGGTTGCCGACGCAGTAGTCGTTGTAGGCGGTGCCGGGTTGGCGTGCGCCCAAACTGAAGTGGGCGGCGGGGTCGCCGGCCGAACCGGGGTTGGCGACGGTATCGGGCCGGTCCGACGTCGCGCCGGCCGACCACATCGGAGTACCGCGGCCGTCGGCGCCGCAGGTGTAGCCGCGTCCACCCGCGACGACCGTGGCACCGGCGGGGTGGGTGGTTCCGGCCCACAGGCAGCCGGTGGCGGGTTGGGCGGCCGATCGCCTGGATTCGGCTTCGGCGGGCGCCGCGGTGAAGCCGAGACCCGCGGCCGTGAGCGCCGCCAGGGCGGGAAGGGTGAACGATGCGCGGGGGTGTCGGGGCATGGTATCGGCCTCTCTGCTCGCCGTTGAGCATCTACTATCTACGTAGGTAAATAGTAGTTGAACGAACGGTGTGCGCGCCATGTCGTGGTCGTCACCGTGCGCCATCCGTGCCGATATCGAGATATACGTTGCGCATTCGCGCGGGCGCCCGATTACGATGTGAGCGCTCGGGGAGACGGGGGGACCGCTGTGCGGAATCCGGATCGTCGTCGGTCCGGGCGTCGACAGTGGTATTCGGGGAGGACACGAGATGAAATACGACAGGCGGCTGCGGCTGGCCGCGACGGCCGCGCTGCTGGCGCTCGGTGTGGTATCGGCCGGATGTGGCACCGATGCGAAAACGACTGTGGCACATGATGTTGCCGCGACGAACGAGAATCCGTGGGCACTGAGCGGCGCCGCGCCCAATGCCTCGGGGCCGAGCGGTCCGCGACCGGGCGTGCCCGACGCGCCGTTGCACGCCGACAACGGCGACGGCGGCGAGATGGACCGGCTGGCCCTCAACACGCTGTCGGATCTGCAGGACTACTGGGGTGCCGAATACGGCAAGAACTTCCCGGGCACCTTCAAGCCGGTCGACCACTTCATCTCCTGGGACGCCAACGCGCCCAAGGAACAATCCGTCACCTTCTGCCGCTCCAGCACCTATCACGTGGTGAACGCGGCCTACTGCAAGATCGACAAGACCGTCGGCTGGGACCGCGGCAAACTGCTGCCGCTGATCTCGGACAAGTACGGGAAGATGGCCGTGGTGATGGTGCTCGCGCACGAGTACGGCCACTCACTGCAGGATCAGGCCCGGCTCAACGGATTCCTCACGCCCGGAATCGTGCTCGAACAACAGGCCGACTGCTTCGCGGGAGTGTTCCTGCGGCATGTGGCCGAGGGCGGTGCGGCGCATTTCACGCTGAACACGACCGACGGGCTCAACGGAGTTCTGGGTGCGGCGGTCGCCGTGCGCGACCGCGATCCCGACAATCCGAAGAATGTGCACGGGTCGGCGTTCGAGCGCGTGACGGCGGTGCAGATCGGCTGGTCCGACGGTGCGGCCGGATGTAAGGGCATCACCAAGAAGGAGATTCAGGAGCGCCGTGGCGGTCTTCCCACGACCTTCGAACCGGGCGACGAGGAGAACCAGATGGGTGTCGACGTCGACGGTCTCACTGCCGTCGCCGCCGCGCTCGGGCGGATCTACCCGCTTCAGCACCCGCCGGCCTTCGACTACTCCGGCATCGTGAAACTGTGCCTGAAAAACCAAGCGGTGGAACCGGTTTCGTACTGCCCGTGGATGAACCGAATCGGAACCGATGTGCCGGAGCTGGCCAAACGCGCCGGCGCCCAACCCGGCGACGATGAACCGCTGTCGGCGGTCGTGGACGGCAACTACAACGCCTACGTGGTGTTCATTTCCCGCTATGCGCTCGCGGTGGAGAACGAGCGGCATCTGTCACTGTCGGGCCCGGAGACCGCCGGTCTGCGGACGGCATGTCTGTCCGGCGTGATCACCACCAAGCTCAGCGACCCGGCCAGCGATCCCCGCTTGACCGCCGGTGATCTGGACGCGGCGGTATCCGGTCTGCTCGCCGACGGACTGGCCGCCAGCGATACCGACGGCAAGGTCGTGCCCAGCGGCTATCAGCGACTCGACGCCTACCGCACCGGCGTGCTCGACGGCGAAGCCGCCTGTCTGAACAACTACAAGTGACGCCGATGGGCGGCCGGACGTCCGGTCGCCCATCCTCGCACGTTCGCTCAGACCGCGCCGGTGGGGAGGGTGCGCAGGGAGCTGAGCGTGGTCGCGACCGCGCGGGCGGCCTCGGCGCCCTTGGTGTGGAAGTGCTTGGTGAAGTAATCCACGTGCTCGCTGTGCTCGTGGAAGTGATGCGGGGTCAGCACCACGGAGAACACCGGGACGTCGGTCTCGAGCTGAACCCGCATGAGCCCGTCGACCACGGCCGAGGCGACGAAATCGTGCCGGTAGATGCCGCCGTCGACGACCAGCGCCGCGGCCACCACCGCCGCGTACCGCCCGGTGCGGGCCAGTCGCTGCGCGTGCAGCGGGATCTCGAACGCGCCGGGCACGTCGAACACCTCGACGGCATCCGCCGAATACCCCAGATCGCCGTACTCGGCCAGGAAACCCTCGTGGGCCTGGGTGACGATGGACTGGTGCCAGTTGGCCCGGATGAATGCGATGCGTCCCTGGTCGGTATTGCTCATCCTCGGATGTTACTGCGCGCCGGTGTGCTCCTCCAACCAGCGCACCAGGTCGCCGAGCACCTTCTCACGCTCGGGTTCGTTGAATATCTCGTGGTAGAGGCCCGGATAACGCAGCACCGTGAGATCGGTCGCGGTAGCTCCGGCCTCGATCCGATCGGCGCCCACCGGGGCGGCCAGGGCATCGTCGCCGCCGTGCAGCACCAGCGTCGGCACCCGCAGCGCGTCGAGGTGGCCCAGCACGAAGTCCGCGCCGCGCAGAATTTCGGTCGCCGTGCGAGCCGGCAGTTTGCCGCGGTAGACCAGCGGATCCTGATCGTAGGCGCGCACCACTTCCGGATCGCGGCTGATCTGCGCCGAATCCAGTTGCAGCACACCCAGATTCGGTGCCCAGCGGCTCAGGGCCGGGGCGAGCAGCCGCTGCACCGGGTTACCGGCCGCGATCACCACCGGCGGCGCCGATACGGCGATCCCCGCGACGTCCAGCGGCGCCCGTGTCGCCAGATACAGCGTGATCAGGCTGCCCATGCTGTGGGCGAGGACGAACCGGGGCAGGCCCGGATGCTTCGCGCTCGCGATATCGAGCATGGTGTTCACATTGTCGGCGGCCGCGTCGAGCGATTCGATATTCGACCGCCCGCCGCCGGAGCGGCCGTGCCCGATGTGGTCGAAGGCGTAGACCGCGAAACCGCTGTCGGCCAATCGTTTTCCCACATGATCGTAGCGCCCGGAATGTTCGGCGACGCCGTGCACCAGCACCACGACGGCGCGCGCCCGGTCGGGCAGCCAGGCCCGCCAGAAGACCTGTCCGCCGCGGGCGTCGAATTCGCCGGTATCGCCTGTTGTCATCGCTGCCTCCGTCTGCGCCGTCGCTGCGCCGCCATTGTCGCGCACGGCGGGCCCCAGCGTCGCGCATCGGCCCGCCGCGCCGCGATCGGCGGTCAGCCCAGGTCGTAGTCGAACCAGATCCGGTGGGTGCCGTCGGCGTCGACCGCCAGTCCGCCGGTCCCGGTGATCTCGCTCAGCTCCCCGGTGCCGCTGCTGGGCACGATGGTGAAGAATTCAGCACTGCGGTCCGCGCCCGCGGTGGTCGCCGAATGGGCGAAGTTGAACGTGCCGGCCAAACCGTTGAGCGAACCTTCGAACGACTCCATCGCTACATACGTGCCCCGGCCCGACAGCTGGTCGAACGCGGCGGTGAACAACGTGGCCGAGCGTCCGACCGCCTCACCCTCGAAATGCTTTTCCAGCCGGGCGATTCCGACCGGCGTCGCGGTGGGGATGTCCGGATCGGGAAGGACGTCCGTGGCGACGAAGGATTTGACGGTGAACGTTGCTGTAGCTCGCACCCGCTGAGCGTAGCGGCGAACACCGACATTCCCGGCATCAGCCGCCGGCGCTGGTGTAGTGCGCGAGGACGCGGCGGTTGAATTCGATCAGCCGCGCGTAGTTGGCCCGGGAGAGCCGTTCGTCGGTGCCGTGGATGCGCTCCAGATCCGCCGCATCGACCACGATCGGCGCGAAGTTGCATCGGGTGGTGGCCAGCCCGTCGTAGTGGCGGGAGTCGGTGGCGCCGGGCACGATGCCCGTGGTGACCACCGCGTCGGGCACCACGGCACGGGTGATGTCGGCGATCACGTCGAAGGCCGGTCCGGGGCCGGTGATCCGCGAGGGTTCGGAGGCCGTGCCGAGCACCTCGATCACGACGCGCGGGTCGGCGACCACGCGCCGGCAGTGGTCGAGCACATCGGACACCGAATCACCGGGCAGGATACGGAAATTGACCAGCGCCTCGGCGCGCTGCGGCAGTACGTTCGCCTTCACCCCGCCGTGGATCACGGTCGGTGCGGTGGTGGTGCGGACCAGGGCCTCGGTCTGCGGCCGCGCCGCCATCATGCGGGTGATCAGCCGGCCCGCGATCGGTGCGAGCCGCAGGGCGGACCGGCGTGGTTCGGACATGGCGGGCCGCATCCGGGCCAGCATGTCGGCGATCACCGGCGTCATGCGCAGCGGCATCGGATGGTCCTGAATGCGCGCGACCGCCCGCGCGATCCGGCCCACGGCGGTTTCGCGGCCGGGCATCGAGGAATGGCCGCCGGTGTCGGTGGTGCGCAGTTGTACGGTGGCCCAGCCTTTTTCGCCGACCATGATGGAGGCGACGGGTGCGGTGGCGCCGTCGGCAACGCCCTGGGTGATCACCCCGCCCTCGTCGAGCAGCAGGTCGGCGCGCACCTCGAGCTCGCGCAGCCGGGCCGCCATCCGGGTGGCGCCGGCGCGGCCGAAGATCTCCTCGTCGTGGCCGAAGGCGAAATAGACGGTGCGGCGGGGACGGCGGCCCTCGGCGAGCAGCGATTCGGCCGCCTCCAGGATGGCCAGCACCCGGCTCTTGTCGTCGATCGCGCCACGGCCCCAGATGAATTCGTCGTCGACCACACCGGCGAACGGCGGATGGGTCCAGCGTTGCTCGTCGTCGACCGGAACCACGTCCTGGTGGGCGAGCAGCACGGCCGCCGTCCCGGGCTCGGTGCCCGGCCAGCGATACAACCGGCTGTGGCCGAATCGCTCCAGTTCCAGGTGCGTGTGCACCAGGGGGAATTCGGTGTCGAGAAGGCTTGCGAGCCGGTCGAATTCGACCTCGTCGGCATCGGCGTCGTCGCGCGAGACGGTGACGCAGCGCAGGGCGGCCGCGAGCCGCTGCGCGGTCGCGTCGTCGACGGTGGTCGCGGTAGTACCGGTCGCTGTCATCGATCTCCTCGTCGTTGCGGGAAGTCCACGGTCACACCGGAATCGCGCAGGATCTCCGGCGCGATCGTGGTCACCCGGCGGGCGCGCCATTTCCCCAGCGCCTCACTGCTGCCGCCGGTCAGATCGAAATCCCGAATGCCGGTGAGCAACGGCAGCTCGACGGTGCCGGAACGCACGCTCACCCGCGTATTCGCCGGGGGGTGCGCCCACACGGCGTCGACCACGTCGGTGATCCGCACGCCGATCCGGTGTCCGGCCGGCACGGTCCAGTCCTGGGCCAGCAGCCGGATGGTCGCGGTGTCGGCGACCTGGGCGATGCCGCGGGTGATCACGGTACCGAAGCCGTCGGGCGCCACATCGTAGAGTTCCGCGGCGACCGTGGCGTTCGGCGGGCCGCTCAATGCCAGACTGGCGGTGGGGATTCCGGACAGATGCTGATCGGCGGGCAATGGCTGCGACAGCGACCAGTACTCGCGATCCGGCCCGGGGAGCAGGCCGCGATCGGTGTACTCGCCGGGGCGGACCGGCATCGCCACCCGTGCGGAATCGGCGGGCGGCCATGCCTTTTCGCTGCGCCAGCGGCCGTCGAAGCTGCCGACCGTCACCCGCGGGCCCGGGACGGTGACGTCGCGCCGGGCCACGTACTTGTCGAAGAAGGCCAGCACCTCACTGTCGAATTGCGGTGTGCCGCAGCCCTCGTGGCAGTTCTGGTGACCCCACTGACCGAACCAGCCCTTGTCCTCGGGCAGATCGTGGTTCTTCCAGACGTCGAAGACCCGATAGGCGCGAGTGTTGTAGTCGAGGAAGCCCTGGCCCAGGAACAGCGGAATCCTGCTGCCGCGCACGCGATCGGTGAGATCGCGGTCGCGCCAGAACTGCGTGCCGCCGTCGTGGTTGGTGATACCGGCCAGATACGGCTGTGCGCATTCGACCGGCAACCGCGCGGCGTTGGCCTTGTACTCCGGGGAATCGGAGGGATGCGCGGGGGTGGAGGAGATCAGCAGATGTTCGAATCCCGCCATATCGCCGGGGCGAATTCCGTCCTCGGTCACCGGTTTTCCGGAGAACTTCCACGCGATGCCCTGCATGTACAGATAGCTGTAGGGATCGACATCGGGTTCGAACGCGGCCACCGCGGCCAGCCCCTTCGGGTTGGTGGCCAGGCCCATGATGCCGGTCCACGCCTCGTAGGAGGTGCCGGTCAGACCCACTCGGCCGGTCGACCACGGTTGTGCCGCAGCCCATTCCACGGCGGTACGAACATCGCTCTGCTCGCCGGGACCGCCGAAGTCGGGGCAGCCGCTGGACCCGCCGAATCCGCGCAGATCCACGATCACATAGGTGTAGCCGGCGTCGAGAAACAGTTCCGGATACAGATCGCGCAGCGACGGCCCGCCCTCAGGGTAGACCTCGGTGAGAAACGCAAGGTGATTGCGGTAGGGGCTCACCGTCATGACGACCGGGGTGCGTACGTCGTCGGCCATGCCCGCGGGCCGCAGGATATCCGCGTGCAACCGCACGCCGTCGGGGGTGGTCAGGAACTCCTGGCGCCACTGATACGCCGGGGCCGGTGCGGCGGTCGCGGTGACCGGCGCGGCCGCGGCGAACAGGAGGACCAGCCCGCACAGCACACGCGTGAGCACGCGCCGGGCGCGTGGCGATGAATTCTCGAGCACCATAGGACTATCGAGTCTGCACCGCCACCCGTCCAGACCTCAGAACCGGGGTCGGGAAACCGGCCGGTCACCCGGCCCCTCGATCACATCGGCCGCAGATCGAGCACCTTGCGCAGCCGGGCGCGGTCGCGCTCGAGTTTGCGCGCCTCGTAGGCGATGGGGAAGTAGCGGATCCGTTCCGGGAGCAGCGGAACCAGCCGCGCCAGCACCCAGCCCAGGATGCGCAGGTTGCGCTCGTCCTGCGCGGTCCAGGTCAGTCCGAGTTTGCGGCGCGCCGGTTCGGGCGTGGTGCCGACCGTGCAGAAGTACTGCATGCGGCCGATCGGGGAGGCGGCCAGCTTCCACAGCGGCACCAGCGGTGTGGGCAGCGACTTGGGCGGGGCCACGTGGCGGATCGTCTTCAGGTAGTCGCGCGCGGTGTCGGTGGCGACCAAGTGGTTCTCCACGGTGTCGGCGAAGAAGACCTCGAACTCGGCGTAGGTCGGCGGAATCTCCTTGGGCGCCACCGAGAACATGCGCAGCAGTTGCAGCACCTCCTGGTAGTACTGCTCCTTCTCGGCGTACGTGAGCGGGGTGCGGCTGAAATACTTCGAACCCTCGTTGAAGGCGTAGGTGCCGGTGTGCAGCACCCAGGCCCACGGGCCGGAGGCGAGCGCGGAATGGCGTTTGCCCTGGGCGTCGACGGTGTTGAGCGAGGCGTGCATATGCCGCAGGCGATCGGCCTCGGCGACGGCCTCGTCACCACCGTAGGTCCAGGTCATCACCGCCGCGAGACTGCGCATCGCGCGGCCCATCGGATCGGTGCGGAAGGTGGAGTGCTCGTCGACGACCGCGGAAATCGTCGGTTCCATGGTCTGCAGCAGGAACGCCGACCCGGCGGTGAGGGAGAAGGTGATCAGTCCGACCTGGTCCCACATGCGGGTTCCGGGCTCGATCGGCTTCCGGGGGCCGAGTTCGTGTTCGGTGCGCTCGGCGCGGGCGACGGAGGCGGTCATCCGTGATCTCCTTTGACCACTCGACATGATGAGAGGATTACATACGAATCATCTCACCCTCTTTCGATCTTGGCAACCGCATGCCCTCCGCCGACTCGCCGAGGCAACCAGAAGTGAACACAACCTGAAATCTCGGTGAACTGATGGAAGAATGAGGGTCCTCGCCACACCGAAAGTTCAGGGAGGAGGGATCCAGCCATGATCCACACTCACGCCTACCCCTCGTTTTTGGGGACCTTGCGTACCTACGCCCGCCGGGCGCTGGCCCGCCATACCCTGACCGCCGAGGAACGCCGCAATCTCGCTGCCGCCCAAGCTCATCCGGCCGTCTACAGCGCATCTCTGGGTAGCCACCCGCATCTGTAGCCAGCCCCGGAACGCACCGAAGCCCCAGCCGGATTCGGCTGGGGCTTCGTGAATTCGACTGTGCTGTAACGACTTACACGTCGTAGTAAAGCTCGAACTCGTAGGGGTGCGGACGCAGGTTCACCGGCGCGATCTCGTTGTCACGCTTGAGCTGGATCCAGGTCTCGATGAGGTCGTCGGTGAAGACGTTGCCCTCGGTGAGGTACTCGTGGTCCTGCTCGAGGCGGTCGATGACCGAGGCCAGCGAGGTGGGGGCCTGCGGGATGTTCTTGGCCTCCTCCGGCGGGAGCTCGTAGAGGTCCTTGTCGACCGGGGCCTTGGGCTCGATCTTCTTCTTGATGCCGTCCAGGCCGGCCATCATCATGGCGGCGAAGGCCAGGTACGGGTTACCCGAGGAGTCCGGCGCGCGGAACTCGATGCGCTTGGCCTTCGGGTTGTTGCCGGTGACCGGGATGCGGACCGCGGCGGAGCGGTTGCGCTGCGAGTACACCAGGTTGATCGGGGCCTCGTAGCCCGGCACCAGACGGTGGTAGGAGTTCACGGTCGGGTTGGTGAACGCCAGCAGCGACGGCGCGTGGTGCAGGATGCCGCCGATGTAGTGACGGGCCAGGTCGGACAGGCCACCGTAGCCGGCCTCGTCGTGGAACAGCGGCTTGCCGTCCTTCCACAGCGACTGGTGCACGTGCATACCCGAGCCGTTGTCACCGAACAGCGGCTTCGGCATGAAGGTGACCGACTTGCCTTCCTGCCACGCGGTGTTCTTCACGATGTACTTGAACAGCTGCAGGTCGTCGGCTGCCGAGAGCAGGGTGCCGAACTTGTAGTTGATCTCGGCCTGTCCGGCGGTGCCGACCTCGTGGTGGCCGCGCTCGAGTTCGAAGCCCGCGTTCTGCAGGTTGGTCGAGATCTTGTCGCGCAGGTCCACATAGTGGTCGTAGGGCGCGACGGGGAAGTAGCCACCCTTGTTGCGAACCTTGTAGCCCAGGTTGCGGGAACCGTCGGGGTTGAATTCCTTGCCGGTGTTCCACGAACCCGAGACGGACTCGATCTCGTAGAACGAGCCGTTCATGCCCGATCCGTAGCGCACACCGTCGAAGATGTAGAACTCGGCCTCGGCACCGAAGAACGCGGTGTCGGCGATACCGGTCGAACGCAGGTACTCCTCCGCCTTGCGCGCGATGTTGCGCGGGTCGCGGGAGTAGGCCTCACGGGTGAACGGGTCGTGCACGAAGAAGTTCAGGTTCAGCGTCTTCGCGGCACGGAACGGGTCGATCCGGGCGGTGGAGAAGTCGGGCAGCAGCAGCATGTCCGACTCGTCGATCGACTGGAAACCGCGCACCGAGGAGCCGTCGAACGCCAGGCCCTCTTCGGCCAGGTCGGAAGTGAACGACTTCGCCGGGATGGAGAAGTGCTGCTGAACGCCAGGAAGGTCCGAGAAGCGTACGTCGACGTACTCGACGTCCTCCTCCTTGATGTACTTGATGACCTCGTCGGCCGTGCTGAACGCCACTTAGTACTCCTTACGGATCGGTTCCCAGCCTGTGCCGATTGCTGGGTTTCAGCGCTGAACGGTATGGATGCGGTGTTTCCCCGCAATCAAGGCTGTGTTTCGCCAGTGTTACACGTGCTGCTGGACGGGTCGGCGGCCTCCCCGGGCAACACCACGCGACGGTTCGTTCACGATGCGGTGCCGGACCAGCACCGTTATCCTGCCACCACGGCATCCGGCGCTCGATTCGAGGACCGCGCATCGTCGCCGATCGATGTGCGCGATCCTGAGAGTTTCCCGCCCGCAACCGCTTTGGGGGGATCACCCCGGCGGGGCATCGTGCTGCCGCCATCGCGGGCCCGCGAAGCCGAGGGAGCGATGCCGCGCGCGGACGGCGGCGTCCGATCGCCGGTGTCACGCGCGGGTGCGTGCGCGGTCCGGGTGTGACGTAATCCTCACCGCCGTTACGCCTACGCTGGGAGCATGGCGCGAATTACCGGTTCCTGGCTGTCCGGCCCGAATGCGGCCCACCCCGGCGAGCCGCAGCCCGACGACTATCCCGGCAAACTGCTCGGCCTGCCGCAGGAGGGGGTGGGGTCGCTGGCGCCCATGTCGCGCCGCATCGTCGCGCTGTTCGTCGACTACTTCATCGCCATGGGTATCGCCGCGCTGATCGTGCGCGGCGCCGGCTCGCTCAACACCGTCACCTATCTGATCTGGTTCGTGATCGGCGTGGTGACGGTCATGCTGTTCGGGTTCACGCCCGGGCAGTACTTCCTGGGCATGCGCACCGTGCGGATCGACGCGTCGGCGCCGGTCGGCTTCGTGCGCTCGGTGGCGCGGCAGGTGTTGCTGACCTTCGTGGTGCCCGCGTTGTTCACCGACGGGGATCGACGCGGTATGCACGACCGGGCGACCGGGACGGCGCTCATCCGCGCTCGATAACGGTCGCCCTCGCGCCCGGCCGAGCGGTGTCCGGGCGCAGGCCGTCGAGCAGAAGGTCGAGGAGGCGATCGATCTGCTCGCGGTCGATACCCGCCAGCGTCGCGCCCGCCATCGCCGCCGTCACATCCTCGGGCCGGACGTCGTCGCGCAGCGTGCCGGCCGCGACTCCCGCATCGAGGACGGAACCGATTGCGGCACTGAGTCTTTCGCGCGTCTGTGCCGAGGTCACCGCCCCGGACGCGATCACCTCGCGCAATGCCTCGGCCATGCCGCGCTTGGTCGCCACGAAGTCGGCGTAGCGGCCGAGCCAGATCCGCAGTGCGACCTCCGGGGTGTGATGGCCGAGCAGGTTCGCGGCCTGATCACACAGCTGTTCCAGTTCGCTGCGGTAGACGGCTTCGATGAGCGCTTCCCGTGACGGGAAGTGCCGATACAGCGTGCCGATGCCCACCCCGGCGGATTTCGCGATCGATTCCAGGCTGACGGTGCCCTCTTCGCCGGTGAACGCGGTGAGCGCGGCGTCGAGGAGTAATTGGCGATTGCGCTGGGCGTCGCGGCGTCCACGCGGCTGTCCGGACAAAGTGGAGGGTCCTCCGTTTCTGTACTACCCTGGAAGTAAGCGGAGGATCCTCCGTTTATGTCCAGGGTAACAAGGGAGACCCGAATGACGGTCATGACGCAACCGCGCGACGGCGCACTGGCGGGACGTGCGGTCGGCCGGATCGGCTACGGCGCGATGCAGCTGGAATCCGGCGCGGACGGGGTCGCGGTGCTGCGGCGGGCGGTGGAGCTCGGCGTCGGCCATATCGATACGGCCGGCTTCTACGGCAACGGTGCGGTGAACGCCCTGCTGCGCGAGGCGCTGCATCCGTACCCGGACGATCTGCTGCTGGTCGACAAGGTCGGCGCCGTGCACACGAGCGGCGGGCTCGTGCCCGCGCAGCAGCCCGGGCAACTCCGGGCCGCGGTGGAAGCGGACCTGCGGGCGCTGGACGCGGAGCAGCTGGCGGTGGTCAACCTGCGCCGGGTCGACGCTCCGCCCGGAATCGTGGCGACCGGTGATCAGATCGTGGACCTCGACGACCAGTTGGCCGAACTGGTCTCGTTGCGGGACGAGGGCAAGATCGGGGCGATCGGGCTGAGCAATGTCAGCGTCGACCAGCTCCGGCACGCCGCTCCCGCGGGTATCGCGTGCGTGCAGAATCTCTACAACCTGCTGGAGCGTGACGAAGAGCCGCTGTTGGCCGAATGTTGTTCGCGGGGAATCGCTTTCGTGCCGTACTTCCCGCTCGGATCGGGATTTCCGGACCGGCGCAAGGTCGTCGGCGACGACGTGGTGCGCGATATCGCCGGCCGCCTCGGGGCGACGCCGAGTCAGGTGGGTCTGGCATGGCTGCTGGCCCGCGATCCGCACATCCTGCTGATCCCGGGGACCCGCAGCCTCGACCATCTCGAGCAGAATATGGCGGCGCGAGAAGTCGAGCTGGATGCCGCGATGCTCGCCGCGCTCGACAGCCGGGTCTGAGGGCCAAGCTCGGAACATCCGCCCGTCCGACGATGTGGTGATGTCCGATCGTCGGCTGGGAGGTTACGCGGAGCGTTCAGCCCAGTGCGGCGTACAACCGCTGGGCGGCCCGGCGCACCGCGTCGGCCATCGCCGGAGTCTCCTGCCCGATCAGGGTGACCACGCCGACGGCGGCGGGAGGACCGGGCAGTCCGGGCAGTGAGGCGACCACGCCGTGCGCGCCGGGCACCAGTTTTCCCTCGCTCTCGAAGATCCCGCGCTCGTCGCGCCGGGACGCCTCGATCGCCTCACCGAGGGCGCCCTGTCCGCGCGTGGTGCGGGCGCCGACCCGATAGGCGATATGGAAAGTGGTGAACGGCGGTTCGACGACCGCGACGGCGAGCACGTCGTCCCCGTCGGCGACGCAGAAATGCGCCGTGGCCTCCACCTCGCGGGCCAGATCCTCGAGGATCTCGCGGGTGGCCTCGCGCACCGATCCGAGTACGTGCTGGGTCAGCACGAGCGCGCCCGCGGAGACGCCGACCGTGCCGTCCTCGGCGCGGCGCACCAGCCCATGTTCGACCAGCGTGCCGACCAGGCGGTAGATGATCGTGCGGGACAGTCCGAGCTCCTGCGCCAGTTGCGCGGGGGTACGGGCATGGGGGCTGCTGGCGAGCAACTTCAGCACGTCGAGTCCGCGGCTCAGAGTCTGCGAGGTGTCGGGAGCCGGCATGGCGGAAATCCTACGTGGGCGGTACCTCGATCAGCTGACGCTCGGCAGCCTCCGCGTGCGGCGGTGCTGCCGGGCGTAGGTCAGCGGCGGCGGATGGTGCGCTGCACACCGCGCATCTTGGCGCCGGCCGGCAGCGGGCCCTTCGGCAGGGCCGGTCCGCCGCGGGTGGCCAGGGCGGTGAGGCGGCCCTCGATGAGGTCCATCCGCTTGGCGTCGATATTGCGGGGCAGTTTGGTGAGGTGACGCTGCAGGCCCTTCAGCGGAACCTGCCCCTCCTCGTTGCCGATCACGATGTCGTAGATCGGGGTGTCACCGACCAGGCGGGCGGTCTTCTTCTTCTCCTGCGCCAGCAGCGACTTCACCCGCTGCGGCGAACCCTCGGCCACCAGGATCACACCGGGCAGGCCGATCACGCGGTGGACGGCGTCGAGCTGGGTGGTGGCGGCGACGGCCTGGGTGGCGCGCCACTTACCCTGCAGGTTGTCCAGCACCCACCAGGCCGCACCCGCTTGCCCCTCGGCCTTGGCGTAGACGTTTTTCTGCACCCGGCGTCCGAAGATGATGAAGGCGACCAGCGCGCCCAGCAGAATGCCGACCGGCAGCAGGAACCACTGCATATCGAAAAGGAAGCCGATGAGGAACAGCACCACGGTGATGCCGACCAGCGCGCCGATCATCAGCGGCAGCAGCAGTTTGTCCTCTTTGCGCACCATCTGGAACGTCTGCCAGAGCTGCTGACGCCGCTCCTTCGACGCCTGCCTGCGCGCCGCCTTCGCCGCGGCCTTCGCTTCCTTTGACGGTGTGCCGCCCTTACCTGCTGCCATACCTCTCAGGATAGTGGTCGGGCGGGACATACCCCGCACGGGCCGGGAACAGGTGCGACGCTCACCTCAGACGGTGGCTTCGCTGCGACTGCGCAGGTCTGCGGCGATCTGGCTCGGCATCGGTTCGTGCCGCACATAGCTGCGGTCGAACTGGGCGGCGCCGCGCGAGAGTGAGCGCAGGTCGATGGCGTAGCGGCTCAATTCCAGTTCCGGGACCTCGGCGCGGATGACGGTGCGTCCGGCGGTGGCCGGTTCGGTGCCCAGCACGCGGCCGCGCCGGCCCGCCAGATCGCCGAGGATGCTGCCGACGAAATCGTCGGCGACGGTCACCCGCACCTCGGCGATCGGTTCGAGCAGATCGATCCGGGCGGCCGCGGCCGCCTCCCGCAGCGCCAGCGCCCCCGCGGTCTGGAACGCCGCATCGGAGGAGTCGACCGAATGCGCCTTCCCGTCGAGCAGGGTCACCCGCACATCGACCAGCGGATATCCGGCGGCGACCCCGCGCTCGGCCTGTGCGCGCACGCCCTTCTCCACCGAGCCGATGAACTGGCGTGGCACCGCGCCGCCGACCACCTTGTCGACGAATTCGATCCCGGAGCCCTCCGGCAGCGGTTCCACCTCGATATCGCAGATCGCGTACTGGCCGTGGCCGCCGGACTGCTTCACGTGCCGCCCGTGCCCGGAAGCCTTGCCGCCGAACGTTTCTCGCAACGCCACCCGATACTCGTCGACATCGACCTGCACGCCGAACCGGGACCGCAGCCGTTCCAGCGCGACATCGCGATGGGCCTCGCCCAGGCACCACAGCACCAGCTGATGGGTGCGCGGATTCTGCTCCAGGCGCACCGTCGGATCCTCGGCGACCAGCCGGGACAGGCCCTGCGACAGTTTGTCCTCGTCGGCCTTGCCGTGGGCGCGCACCGCCACCGGCAGCAGCGGTTCGGGCAGCGGCCAGGGCTCGATCAGCAGCGGGGAATCCTTGGCCGACACGGTATCTCCGGTCTCGGCGTGCCCCAGTTTGGTGACGTAGGCGATATCGCCGGCGATGGCCTGGCCGATCGGGAACTGTTGTTTACCGAACGGCGCCGTCACCGCGCCGACCCGTTCGTCGACCTCGTGCCCGTTGCCGTCATTGTGCCCGCAGATGTGCACGGTGTCGTCGGCGTGCAGGGTGCCCGAGAACACCCGCACCAGCGACACCCGGCCCACATACGGATCGGAGGCGGTGCGGATCACCTCGGCGGCCAGCGGCGCACCGGGATCGCAGGACAGTGCCTGCGGCGCCGCCCCGTTGCTCGGGCAGCGCGCCGCGACCGCGTGTTCGGCGGGCGTGGG
Organism: Nocardia aobensis NBRC 100429; assembly: GCF_000308375.1. Taxonomy (GTDB): domain Bacteria; phylum Actinomycetota; class Actinomycetes; order Mycobacteriales; family Mycobacteriaceae; genus Nocardia; species Nocardia aobensis. The sequence goes on from NZ_BAFQ01000064.1 coordinate 15,224, forward strand.
AAAGCCGCGGGTGATCAGTTCCAGGATCTCGACCATGCCCAGACCCTCGCGGGTGCCCTCGGGCGGCGGCGCCGCGATGAGAATGGGGTGGAAGCGGTCGTGCGCCACCGCGCGTTCCAGATCCGCGATCAAGGTGGCGAGGTCGATCCGTTCGCCCTCGAGGTAGCGGTCCATCAGGGTTTCGTCTTCGCTCTCGGCGATGATGCCCTCGATGAGCCGGTTGCGCGCGGTCTCGATCTGCGCGGTCTGTTCGGCGGTGGCGTCGGTGCGGGTGTGCGCCCCGCTGGAACAATCGAAGACCTGCTCGGTGAGCAGGTCGATCACACCGGTGACCGGACGGTGCCCGTCGGGGCCCTTCGGGCCGTACACCGGCAGTTGCAGCGGCACGATCGCGTCGGAATCACCGTCGCCGAGCAGATCCGCGCAGGTCTGGGCCATCAGATCGAAATCGGCGCGGGCCGCGTCCAGATGGGTGATCACCAGTGCCCGCGGCATCCCGACGCTCGAGCACTCCTCCCACAGCGCCAGCGTCTGCCCGTCCACACTGTCGGCGCCCGCGGCCGCGGAGACCACGAAAAGGGCCGCATCCGCAGCTCGCAGACCGGCCCGTAGTTCGCCGACGAAATCGGCATATCCTGGCGTATCGATCAGATTGACCTTGATGCCGTTCCAGGCGACCGGCACCACCGACAACTGGACCGAGCGGTGTTGCCGCTGCTCGATATCGTCGTAATCCGACACGCAGGTGCCGTCCTCCACGCGGCCGGCTCGGGTGAGCGCGCCGGCCTCCATGGCCAGTGCCTCCACCACCGTGGTCTTGCCGGAGCCGGTGTGCCCGACCAGGACCACATTGCGGATACCGTCCGGCCGGGACGCCTCGATGACTCTGCCGGCGGAACTGTTACGGGCGGCGGTGCTCACTTTCTCGGCCATGTCTCTTCACTTCCCGGAGTCGACACGTTCGGTTGCTTCGAGCTTCCCACCGGCGCGCGGCTGTGTCACCTGTTCCGGGGATCCGCACCCCATCCGTGGTGAATCCGCACCCCGTACGCGACGAACGACCGGCCGAAGCGGAATTCGGCCGGTCGCTACGAGGTGGCTGGAGTCGGTTCAGCTGCCGAATCGGGCGAGGACCGAGCTCGCCTCCTGGCTCGCCGAGCCCTCCTGGGCCAGATGCGCCATCTCCGGTGCGATCTCCCGCCCGTGATGCGCCATCGCCTGCGCGTACAACCGGCCGGCGCGGTAGGAGGAGCGCACCAGCGGCCCCGCCATCACGCCGGCGAAGCCGAGTTCGGTTGCGACGCGGGAATGTTCGACGAATTCCTCCGGCTTCACCCAGCGGTCCACCGGATGGTGGCGCGGCGAGGGCCGCAGGTACTGGGTGATGGTGAGGATATCGCAACCGGCCTCGTGCAGGTCGCGCATCGCCTGGGTGACCTCTTCGGGGGTCTCGCCCATGCCGAGGATCAGATTCGACTTGGTGACCAGGCCGGCCTCGCGGGCAGCGGTCAGCACCGCCAGCGATCGCTCGTAGCGGAACGCCGGGCGGATCCGCTTGAAGATGCGCGGCACGGTCTCGACGTTGTGCGCCAGCACCTCCGGCCGCGAGGAGAACACCTCGGCCAGCTGATCGGGTTCGGCGTTGAAATCGGGGATCAGCAACTCCACGCCGGTGTGCGGGTTGAGTTGCTTGATGGCGCGCACGGTTTCGGCGTACAGCCAGGCGCCGCCGTCTTCGAGGTCGTCGCGCGCGACACCGGTGATCGTCGAGTAACGCAGGCCCATCGCCTGCACGCTCTCGGCCACCCGGCGCGGTTCGTCGCGGTCGAGCGCGGCGGGCTTACCGGTGTCGATCTGGCAGAAATCGCAGCGGCGGGTGCACTGTTCACCGCCGATGAGGAAGGTGGCCTCGCGATCCTCCCAGCATTCGAAGATGTTGGGACAGCCCGCTTCCTCGCAGACCGTGTGCAGCCCTTCGCGTTTGACCAGGCCCTTGAGCTCGGAGTACTCGGGGCCCATGGTGGCGCGGGTGCGGATCCACTTCGGCTTGCGTTCGATCGGGGTCTGCGCGTTGCGGGCCTCGATGCGAAGCAATTTGCGACCGCCTGATTCCCGTACCAGGGAATCGGAGGACGACGTGGCCGGCGCGGCGGTGTGTGCCGGGCCGCTGTTCGATGTCGGGGTATCGACGGAGGTCACTCGAACGACTCTACGCCCGCCGAAATCGGGCCCGGCAGCGTGCGCTGCATCAAGGTCAGATCCATCCAGCCGCCGAACTTGTGACCCACCTCGGGCAGCTGGCCGACGATCCGGAAGCCGAACTTCTCGTGCAGCAGAATCGAGGTCTTGTTGGAGGTTTCGATGGCCGCGATCACGGTGTGTACCCGCCCGGACTCCTCGGCCCGCCCCAGCAGGGCCGTCAGCAGCGCGGTCGCCGCGCCACGGCGCTGGAATCGCTCCGAGACGTACACCGAATTCTCCACGCAGTACCGGTAGCCGGATTTGGGCCGCCACTGCGAGTAGCTGGCATATCCCGCCACCTGACCGTCGATGATGGCGACGAGCACCGGATATCCGGCGGCCACCCGGTCACGCCACCACTGCAGGCGATCGTCGAGGTCGACCGGCTGGGTGTCCCAGATGGCGGTCGTCTCGGCCACGGCGTCGTTGTGGATGGCGAGGATGGTGGGGATGTCGCGTTCCTCGGCATCGCGAATGCGCGGTCCACCCGATGGGATGTCGGTCACCGCCTCAAACTATCCGCAACCAGCGGCGGCGGCGAGCCGATCGGGCTCGAACGCGAGCGGTGTCCGTGCAGGTGTGAGCGGTTTCACCCACCGCTCGGCCGTTCTCAGTCGATCACCGACGCCAGCGCCTGCCCGATGGTTTCGTGGCGGAAGGTGTAGCCCGCGTCCTCGAGCACGGTGGGAATCGCGCGCGGGCCGCGCAGGATCGCCTCCTGGGCCAGTTCGCCGACCGCGGCGTGCAAGGCGACGGCGGGCACGATGAACGGCGCCGGACGACGCAGCGCCCGCGCCAGCGCGCGGTTGAATTCGGCATTGGTCACCGGCGCCGGGCCGACCAGGTTGACCGGTCCGCGCACCGACGAATTCGTCAGGACGAACGAGATGCCGGCGACCTCGTCATCGAGTGAGATCCACGGCTGATACTGGCGACCACTGCCCAGGCGCCCGCCCAGGCCGATCGAATACAGCGGCCGCAACAGGGCCAGCATGCCGCCGTGGCGCGACAGCACCACCGCACTGCGCACCTGCACCACCCGCACCCCGGCGTCGACCGCGGGCTGGGTGGCGGCCTCCCAGTCCCGGCACAGCGTCGCCAGGAAACCCGTTCCGGCGGAATCGGATTCGGTGATGACCCGGTCGCCGGTGTCGCCGCCGTAGAAATGGACGCCGCTGGCGTTCACCAGCGTCGGCACGCCGGCGGCGGCGACCGCGGTGGCCAGCACATCGGTCGGGCCGATGCGGCTGTCGCGCAATTGCTGTTTGTAACTGCCGTTCCAGCGCCGCGCGCCGAGTCCGGCGCCGCACAGGTTGACCACGGCATCAGCCGCGCGCAGGGCCGGTGCGGGCACCTGCGCCCGCACCGGATCCCAGCTGAACTCGTCCTCGGCCGCGGCGGGACGGCGCACCAGGCGGGCCACCTCGTGCCCGTCCCGGCGCAGCGCGGCGACCAGCGCCGTCCCGACGAGTCCGGACGAACCGGCGATCACAACTTTCATGTCGTCACCGAATCGTCGTGTCGCGCAGCGTTTTACAGACCGAGATCGGCCTCGAACGCAGCCTCCTCCAGCCGGTGCCTGATGGTGGTCAGGAAGCGGCCGGCGTCGGCGCCGTCGATGAGGCGGTGATCGTATGTCAGCGGCAGGTAGCACATCGAGCGGATGCCGATGAACTCGCTGCCGTTGTCGGAGATCACGATCGGGCGCTTGACGATCGCACCCGTGCCCAGCATCGCCGCCTGCGGCGGAACCAGGATCGGGGTGTCGAACAGGGCGCCCTGGCTGCCGATGTTGGTGATCGTGAACGTGCCACCGGCCAGCTCGTCCGGCTTGAGGCCGCCGGTGCGGGCGCGGTTGGCGATATCGGCGATGGCGCGGGCCAGTCCGGCCAGCGACAGGTCGCTGGCGTTGTGGATGATCGGCGACAGCAGACCCTGCTCGGTGTCGACCGCGATGCCCAGGTGCACCGAGGAGTGGTAGGTGATCTCCTTGGTGTCCTCGTTGTAGGAGGCGTTGACGTTGGGGTGCACGCCCAGCGCCTCCACGGCGGCCTTCGCGAAGAACGGCAGGAACGTCAGGTTGACGCCCTCGCGGTCGGCGAATGCGCTCTTGGCCTTGGCTCGCAGCGCCGCGATCTTGGTGACGTCGACCTCGTGGGTCTGGGTCAGCTGCGCGGTGGTCTGCAGCGATTCGCGGGTCTTGGTGGCGGTGATCTGCCGGATGCGGTTGGCCTTCTGGACCGTGCCGCGCAGTGCCTGCAGCTGTGGACGGGCGCCGGCGGGAGCCGACGGCGCGGCGGGGGCAGCGGCAGCGGCCGGAGCGGCGGCGGGCT
>NZ_BAFQ01000063.1 GCF_000308375.1 Nocardia aobensis NBRC 100429
AGCAGCTCACCGATCTGGCTCGTGAATTGGCGAACGGCGGAGCCGAACCCGATGCCGCGCTGCTCGACCGGCGAGTGGCAGCGGCGTTCGGGCTGGGCGAGACCGGGTAGGCCCGCCCGGAGGCAGTCAGGCGGTGCGGCCACCGACCATCGGCAGCAAGGTCCGCCGGGCGAAGGCGCGGGCGGCCTCCGCATCCGAGAGCGGGATCAGCCCGTCGGGCGTCAATGCCAGCGATTGCGCCAGCCGTGCCATGATCTCGGCGACGAGGTCGGCATCGAAATCCAACTCGGCGTTGGCCTTCTGCAGTCCGCGCAGCTTGTCGCCCAGATAGGCGCGTCCCACCGCGAGGATCGGACCGGCATCGGTGGTCAATCGGGGCAGGATCAGCTCCGGTTCGGTGCGCAGTAATCGCTGCAGCAACTCGTTGTGCGCCAGCGCGGTGATGAAGACGACGAAGATCTCCACCAGCTGATCCTCGTTGTCGGTGATACTGCCGACCCGCTGTTCGATATCGGCGACGAACCGCTGCGCCTCGCGCACGCTCACCGCCTCGACCAGATCGTTCTTCGATTCGAAGCGGCGATACAGCGTCGCGGGACTGATGCCGGCGCGACGCGCGATCTCACCCATGCTGGTGCGCTTGATCCCGAAGTCCAGGAAGGCCGACAGGGCGCTCTCGAGCAGCTGCTCACCGTCGGAGCGGGGCTTCTCGAGGATGCGGGCCAGGATGGACGGAACAGGGGGCATGGGGTCTCCAGTCGAGTCGGCGAAGGACCGTGTCGATGCGGAAGGCTGACGATCATTATCTCATCGCGCCGGACCGCCACCGACGTCCCCGACCGCCCGCGCTCATCGCAGATTCAAGGCGGCCATCTCCTGCTCGATCGCATTCGCGGCGAAATCGCTTCCGCTGGAACGTAATTCGTGGACCCGGCGCTGTAGCGCCTCGATGCCACCGGGTTGGGCCGCGATATCGGCCACGCTGATCCGCCCCTTGGGTCGGTGCATACCGGACTGCTCGTACGACACCGTCTAACCTCCTGCATACCCACGTCGCAGTACGCCGCCCGAGGCGATGAGTCACTGCCGCGGACCGCGAACATGCTGCGACGATGCTACCAAGAGATCAACCTGGACGCTTGACCAGTGTGGCCCGTCTCACAGCTGGCTGCCGGTGTCGCGGTGAGTGCTCATATTGTGCAGATAGACCGCGGCGTTGAGCTTGATGCGATCACGTTCGGCATCGCCGAGTTCGCGCCGGACCTTGCCCGGTACACCCGCGACCAGGGAGCCGGGTGGGATCTTCGCCCCCTCCGGAATCAGCGCATTGGCGGCGATGAGACTGCCCTCGCCGATCACCGCGCCGTTGAGCACGGTCGCGCCCATGCCGACGAGGACGTCGTCGCCGATCGTGCAACCGTGCAGGATCGCGTTGTGGCCCACCGACACTCCGCTGCCGACCTGCAGCGCGAAACCCGGATCGGCGTGCAGGACGCACCCGTCCTGGATGTTGGTGCCGGTGCCGATCTCGATGTCCTCCAGATCGCCGCGGATCACCGCGCCGTACCAGACGCTGACCTGTTCACCCAGCCGCACCCGGCCGATCACCGTGGCCGTCGGCGCCACCCACGCGGTGTCGTCGATCTGCGGCTCGTGCTCACCCAGCTTGATCCTCATGCAGGTCAACATAGCTGGCCCGGAACTGGGCGCGATGTGCGGCCGGTGGCAGCCCGAGGGTGCGGTGGAAATGGTGGCGCAGATTCGTCGCCGTCCCCAGGCCGGTCTCGGCGGCGATGCGGTCCATCGTGTCGTCGGTGGATTCCAGCAGCAGCCGGGCGCGGTCGATGCGCTGGTCGAGCAGCCAGCGCTGCGGGCTGGAGCCGGTGCGTTCGCGGAAGCGGCGGGTGAAGGTGCGCCGCGACATCAGGGCGGTGCGGGCCCAGCCGTCCAGATCGATCGGATGATCCACATGTGTTCGCGCCCAGACCATCGCGTGTTCGATCGGATCGTCGTCGTCGGCATCGGGCACCGCGAGCGGTATGTACTGCGCCTGCGACCCGGCGCGATAAGGCGCCAGGACCAGCGTGCGCGCGAGTTCGGTCGCGGCGCGGGCGCCGTGGTCGGCGCGCACCAGGTGCAGGCAACAGTCCAGTGCCGCGGCGACTCCCGCGGAGGTGACCACATCGCCGAGATCGGTCCACAGCCGATCCGCGCGCACGGTCACCGCGGGAAACGCGCGAGCCAGGGCCGTGGCCAGACCCCAGTGGGTGGTGACTTCGCGATCGTCGGCCAGACCGGTCGCCGCGACGACCCAGGAACCGCGGCACAGTCCGACGATGCGGGCACCGCGGTCGTGCGCGCGCCACAGGGCCGACGAAATGACCTCGGGCACGGGCAGTTCCGGATTCCAGCTCGGAATCACCACGGTCTCCGCCCGGTCGATCGCCTCGGGGCCGTGGCGCACGACGAGGTCGAAATCGCCGGGCGTGCTGAGAGTTCCGGGAACTTCCGCGCAGGTGAGCACTTGGTACGGCGCGCTGTGCTGCACGCTGGTGCCGATGCGCCCGAACACCATTCCGGGCACGGACAGATGAAACGGGCTGATCCCGTCGAAGGCGACCACCGCGACCACATGCATGGCCCGATCTTATCGAAGCGTGGCCTGCGGGCCACTGTTCGAACGTGCCGGATCGGTACAGGCTGTTGCTCATGACGAACACGCTCTCCACCACGGTCGAACTCCTGCACATCGGCGGCCCCACCGTCCGGCTGAACTACGGCGGGCTGGTCTGGCTGACCGATCCGACCTTCGACGAACCCGGCGACTACTCCGCCGGCGCGCTCACCCTGCACAAACTGACCGGACCGGCAATCGCCGCGGATCGGGTGGGTCCGGTGGACGTGGTGCTGCTCTCGCACGATCAGCATCCCGACAACCTCGATCCGGCCGGGCGCGACGTCATGGCCGGCGTCGAGACCGTACTGTCCACGCCGGAAGCGGCCGGACGACTGGAAGGTGTTCGGGGACTGACGGTCTGGGAGTCGGTCAGCATCGGCGCCGTCACCGTCACCGCGGTACCCGCACTGCACGGGCCGGAGGGAGCCGAGGCGTTGAGCGGCACGGTCACCGGGTTCGTATTGCAGGCCGAGGATCTGCCGACGGTGTACATCTCCGGTGACAACGCCTCCGTCGACTACGTCGAGCGCATCGTGGCGAGATTCGGCCGGATCGACATCGCCCTGCTCAATGTCGGCGCCGCGAACGTGGGCCGGTTCGAGGATCGCGACGTCACGCTCAACGCGCGCACCGCGCTGGCAGCGTCGGCGGTGCTCGGCGAGGCGGTCGTGGTGCCGGTACACGCCGAGGGCTGGGCACACTTCACCGAGACCCTCGATCATCTGCGGCGCACCTTCGGCTACGGCGGGCGTGCGGAGCAGCTGCGGATCCCTCCGCTCGGCGAGTCGATCACGGTGTGACGAGGATGGCGGCCGGCCGGGCGCGGATCGATTGCCGATTGGTTGCGGTTCGGCGAATCGCCGCGACATGATCATGGCGCCGCGCCCGGATCGGGGCCACGATGGCGGTATGAGAATCGGTGTTCCGCGCGAGATCAAACCGCAGGAGAGCCGGGTCGCCCTCGCCCCGGCCGGCGCAGTCGAGCTCACCCGGCACGGTCATCGGGTGCTGATCGAATCCGGCGCCGGACTCGAGTCCGGATTCACCGACGCCGATTACGCGGCCGCCGGGGCGACGATCGCCGCGACCGCCGACGCGGTATGGGACGAGGCGGAACTGGTGTTGAAGGTGAAAGAGCCGGTCGCACCCGAATATTCACGCATGCGCACCGGGCAGGTGCTGTTCACCTTCCTGCACCTGGCGGCCTCCCGGAAATGCACCGACGCCGTGCTGGCCTCCGGCATCACCGCCATCGCCTACGAAACCGTGCGCGGCCCCGACGGGTCGCTGCCGCTGCTGACGCCGATGAGCGAGATCGCGGGCAAACTCGCACCGCAGGTCGGCGCCTACCACTTGATGGCGCCCGAGGGGGGCGCCGGCGTGTTGCTGGGCGGTGTGCCGGGGGTGCGGCCGGCGGAAGTGGTGGTGATCGGCGGCGGGGTGGCCGGAACGAGTGCGGCGACGGTCGCGGTCGGAATGGGCGCGCGCGTGATCGTGCTCGACAACAATCCGGTGCGATTGCGGGAGCTCGACGTCCGGTTCGCCGGTCGCGTCACCCCGCTCGCCTCGAATGCCGCCGATATCGAGCGGGCCGTCGTCGCCGCGGATCTGGTGATCGGTTCGGTGCTGGTGCCGGGAGCCCGTGCGCCGCAACTGGTTCCGGACACCCTGGTGCAGCGGATGCGGCCGGGGACCGTGCTGGTCGATATCGCCATCGACCAGGGTGGTTGTTTCCAGAGCTCGCATCCCACCACGCACGCCGAACCGACCTTCGCCGTGGCCGATTCGCTGTTCTACTGTGTCGCGAACATGCCCGGCGCGGTCCCGCACACCGCCACCGTCGCGTTGACCAACGCCACCCTGCCGTATGTGCGGACCATCGCCGATCTCGGCTGGCGAGAGGCCTGCCGGGCCGACCCGGGGCTCGAGGCCGGGCTCAATGCCGATGCGGGACAGCTGTATTCCGCGGCGGTGGCGCGAGCGCACGGCCTGGTCGGGGCCGGTCACGGCGCGAGGTGGCGCGCCTGACCGGAGCCGCTCACGATCGAGCACGGCCTCACATCGTCCAATCCGGTTCGCCCTCGGGCAGATCGTGCAGCTTCTCCGGATTGCGGACGATCGCGATCGAGGTGATGCGGTCCTCTTCGACGGTGAAGGCCATGATTCCCAGGTGGTTGCCGTCGAACACCATGAGCCCGGGCAGCCCGTTGACCTGAACCATGCGCGCCCACGCACCGGTTCCGGCGCGGTACCAGCCGAAGTACAGCTTGGCCACCAGCTCGGCGCCCTGCACCGGCTGCCGGATCGCCGGCACGCGGCCGCCACCGTCGGCGGTCAGGGTGACGTTCTCGTCGAGCACACCGAGCAGACCGCTCAGATCGCCGGATCGCCACGCCGTCGAGAAGGCCGAGACCACCCGCTCGTGTTCGTCGCGGGACGCCGGGAAGCGCGGGGTGCCGTCCTCGACATGCTTGCGGGCGCGGGAGGCGAGCTGGCGGACGGCGGCGGGGGTGCGTCCGACCACGTCGGCGACCTCGGGACCGGTCATGCCGAAGATGTCCTGCAGTACGAAGGCGGTGCGTTCGGCGGGCGAGAGCGATTCGAGGACCACCAGCAGGGCGGTGGTGACGCGCTCGTCCTGCGAGATGCGGTCGGCGGGGTCGTCCCAGCTGGTGACCTCCGGTTCGGGCAGCCATTCGCCGACGTACTGTTCGCGCCGCGCCCGGGCCGAACCCAGCTGATCCAGGGCGAGGCGGCCGGTGACGGTGGTCAGCCAGGCCCGCAGATTGTCGATTCGATCACCGGGAGAACGGGTTTCGGACCAGCGTTGCAGCCGCAGCCACGCCTCCTGCACGACGTCGTCGGCATCGCTGAGGCTGCCCAGCGTGCTGTAGGCCACCCGGCGCAGATACTGGCGGTGCTCCTCGAACTGGCGTGCCAGTTCGGTCTGATCGATATCGTCGTGTCCGGTCGTCACAGGTGCCATCCTCGTCTCGCCGTGCGGGCCCGCCGCCGGGGTGCTTCCCCATGGTGACGACGCGGCTGTGCCGAGTGTGACATCGGGGCGCCGGAGGCGGCCGATAGTCTCGCCCGGTGCGATATGGAACGGCGCGGGCCGCGGGACTGCTGATCGGATTCGCGGCGGATCGGATATTGGGTGATCCGCGGCGGGGACATCCGGTGGCGCTGTTCGGGTCGGCGGCGGCCGCGCTGGAATCGCCCTGGTACCGCGATACGCGTGCCGCCGGGGTCGCGCACGAGATCGTCTTGGTGGGCGGGGTCGTCGCGCTGGGTGCCGGTGTGGAAATCGCCGGCCGGCGGTCGGGAACCATCCGTGGTCTCGGCACCGTCGTGATCACCGCGGTCGGCACCTGGGTCGCGCTCGGTGGCACCACGCTCGCCCGGACCGGACGCGATATGGCGGATCGGCTGGAGGCGGGCGAGTTGCGCGGTGCGCGCGAGGTGCTGCCCTCGTTGTGCGGCCGCGATCCCGAGGCGCTCGATGCCGACGGATTGGCCCGTGCCGCAGTCGAATCCATCGCCGAGAACACCTCCGACGCCACCGTCGCACCGCTCGTGTGGGGTGCGATCGCGGGTGTGCCCGGCATCTTGGGCTACCGCGCGGTCAACACCCTCGACGCGATGGTCGGCTATCGCAACGAGCGGTACCGCAACTTCGGCTGGGCCGCCGCGCGCGTGGACGATCTCGCGAACCTGCTGCCCGCGCGGGTGAGCGGTGCGCTGACCGTCGCGCTCGCGCCGCTGGTGGGCGGCCGGCCCGGCGATGCCTGGCGGGCGTGGCGCCGCGACGCCGGATCACACCCGAGCCCCAATGCGGGCGTCGCCGAAGCCACGATGGCCGGTGCGCTGGGCGTCGCGCTGGGCGGGCGGACCGAGTACCGGCACGGGATCGAGATGCGGCCGGTGCTGGGCAGCGGGCCGGCTCCGCAGGTGCCCGATCTGCGGCGAGCGGTGCGATTGTCGAACGGCGTGCAGCTGGCGGCCGCGGTGGCGGCGGCTGCGTACGCGTTCGGCCGCCGCCGGTCAGCTCGGGCCGAATTGCCGGAGTAGTGCCGCGGTGTCCAGGTATTGCCGGTCCCGCACGACCTTCACGTCGGCGTCGAAGACCAGCACTTTGGCGTAGGCGATCTCGAACCGACGGCCGGTCGCGGGGAGCACCGTCACACCGGCGACGACGAAGTCGTTCACCGCGGTGGCGCGGCCGATCAGTTCGGCGACCGCCGAGTTCGGCGCCGGGTGCAGTGCCCGGATGTCCTCGGCGTAGTCCGGGAAGGCGGTGAACCAGGCGCGGCTCCAGTCCAGGGTGCCCGCGAGATCCAGTCGCAGGCCGGTGCCGGTGTCGAACTCGTAGTCGGGGGCGCAGGTTGCCGCCCAGGTATCCCACTGCTGTCCGGTCCACGATCGCTGGACGGCGTCGTACGCCTGTTGGATGGCGTTCATCCGGTTCTCCGCTCGTATCGACATCTAGCTATATCAATCTATAGCCAAATAGGTCGATAGGGCCAGCGCAAAGGCGGGGCGGTCGACTTCTGGGGCTGGTCAGCGGCGCCCGTTGCCGTAGCGGTCGGCGAGGCGGTCCGCGGTGGTGCGTGGTTTCGCCGGTGGTTCGCCGGATACGGGCGTGGTCTCGGATCGCGCCTTCGGCGCCGGGTCCGAGGGGCCGGTGGCCGGACCGGTGCTCGTGTCTTCGGTTGCGGCACTTGCTGATTCGGCGCGCGATCCGGCTGTGCTCAGCGCCGGAACCTGTTCGCTCGGTGTGGCCGTGGCCGCCTGCGCGGCGGCACGGTCGCGGCGGCGTTCGCGGAGTTCGGCGTAGACGAAGTAGCCGAGGCCGAGCGGGGCCATGACACCGAATGCGATCCATTGCAGGCCGTAGGACAGATAGGGGCCCGCGTCGAGCTGGGGGAGTGCTTCCGGGGTGAAGGCGCCGGGCTGGCCGGCGTCCAACTGCAGATAGCCGCCGTGCTCGGCGGTGGCGAAGCCGGTCAGCGGCGTGCCGATAAGGGTGGAGAGCTGAGCGGTATCGACCGAGTACACCTGGCGCAGGCCGTCGCGGACCATCGGATCCTTGCCGGGGACGACGCCCTCGGATCTGCGGACCCGTCCTTCGATGTGCTGCGGACCCGACGGCGGTTCTGCGATCGTCGGCAGATCCGAGCCGTTCACCGCCGCGATCAGGCCGCGATCGACCAGCACGACCCGGCCGTCGTCGAGCCGGAACGCGGCCAGCACCCCGTAGGCGGGCTGATCGTCGAGGTGCTGCAAACGCTCGACCACCATCGAATTCGGCACATAGCTACCGGTGGCGATCACCCGCCGCCATTCGGTGTCGGCCGGATTCGTGCCGGCCGGCGGTGTGCCCTCGCCGGTGGTCAGCAGGTTCTTCGCCGGAACCGGGTCGGCGTTCACCGAGGCCGCGATCAGGTTGTTGCGATGCGACGTCGAGGTGTTCTTGCCCAGCTGCCAGGGCGCGAGCACGGTGAAACACAGATAGGCGAACGCGACCACGACGACCGCCAGAATCGCCCAGCTGGGCCGCAGCAGGAATGTGAGTCGGCGCAGGATGCTCATCGCCGAGGTCCGGTCGTCGCGGGTTCGCCGAGTTGTTCGCGCACCCAGGCCAGCAGCGCCGGAACGGCCGCCTCGATCTGTTCGCGCACGAGTTCGAAATCGGTGTCGTCGCCGTAGTAGGGATCGGGGACGTCGTGATCGTCGGCGCCGGGGTCGAAGCTGCGCAGCAGTCGCCGCCGGGACTCCGGAATCCGCCGCCGGGTCAGTTCCCGATCGTGGTTGGAATCCAGGGCGATCAGCAGATCGGCGTCGAGATGATCGGGCCCGATCATGGCCGCGACGTGCCCGATCGGATATCCGTGCCGGGTGAGCAGGGCGGTCGTGCGCGGGTCGGCGTCCGAGCCGACGTGCCAGGCGGTGGTGCCGGCGCTGCTCACGCGCACCCGGTCGGCCAGTCCGGCTCGTTCCAGATGCGCGGCGAAGATCTTCTCGGCCATCGGCGACCGGCAGATATTGCCAGTGCAGATGAAGGTCACGTGCAGCTCGCCCACGCACCCATTGTGGCCGTTCGGTGCGGGCGGCGGCCACGTAGGGTAGGTGGCTGTGCCCGAGGACACCCCCACGACCGCCGGCACGCGGTCGCGCCGAGGCCCGAGCCGCCCGATCGATACGCGTCCGGGCGGACCCGCGGCCGAGGCGGATGCGACGCGTGCGGGTTTCGCCGTGGGCGCCGACGGCGTGCGGGAGCCCGGGAGTGCGTCGCACGAGGTTGGATCGGAGGTCGATCGTTCGGCACTGCGCCACCATGGGGACCGCGATGTGCGGGCGGGGATGCTCGACTTCGCGGTGAATGTGCGTGGTGACGCACCACCGGAGTGGCTGCTGCGGCGGCTGGGCGCGCGATTGCCGGAACTGGGGCGGTATCCGTCCGAGGCGGAGGCCGAGGCGGTGCGCGCGATCGTGGCGGCACGGCACGGGCGCGCGCCGGATGAGGTGTTGCTGCTCGCCGGGGCCGCGGAGGGGTTCGCGCTGTTGCCGCGGCTGGCGTCGCGGCTGGCGGCCGTCATCCATCCGTCCTTCACCGAACCGGAACTCGCGCTGCGGGAGGCGGATGTTCCGGTGGCGCGGGTGGTCCTGGCGCCGCCCTACGAGCTGGCCGGGGCGCGGGTCCCCGAGGACGCCGATCTGGTGGTACTCGGTAATCCCACCAATCCGACCTCGGTGCTGCATCCTCGGGCGGTGATCGAATCGCTGCGGCGGCCCGGTCGCATCGTGGTGGTCGACGAGGCGTTCGCCGATGCGGTGCCCGGTGAACCGGAATCGCTTGCGGGACAGTCCTATCCGGATGTCCTGGTCTTGCGCAGCCTGACCAAGTCCTGGGCGCTGGCCGGGTTGCGGTGCGGATATCTGCTGGGTCCGCCCGAGTTGCTGGCCCGGTTGAACCACGGTCGCGCGCATTGGCCGCTCGGTACGTTGCAGCTCGAGGCGATCGCGGCGACCTGCGAAGCGCATGCGATCGCGGAGGCCGCGGCGAGTGCGGCCCGGATCGTGGCCGAGCGGGAGGCGATGATTCCCCGCCTGCGCGCCCTCGGTATCGACGTGCACGAACCGGCCGCCGGTCCCTTCCTGCTGATCCGCGTGCCCGACGGCGAGTTGCTACGAAAACATCTGGCGGACAAGAACATCGGTGTTCGACGGGGTGACACTTTCCCGGGGCTCGGCACGCAATTTCTGCGCCTGGCGGTCCGCGACCACGCCGCCGTCGATCGTTTGATCGCCGCGATCGAGGCCGTCGGGCTGTGAGTATTCGCGCACGCGGCCACGGGGATCGCGGCGCGGTCCGGCCCGGCAGGCGGCATCGGCGTGGATAATGACCGGAACGGCGAAACGGTGGAGGTGCGGTGGTGACAGCGACGAATTCTGTTGTGACGCTGAAGGACTTGATCGGTGTCCTCGACGGCGCGTATCCGCCTCGGCTGGCGGAGTCCTGGGATTCGGTGGGGCTGGTCTGTGGTGATCCCGCGGCCTCCGTCTCGCGGGTGCTGTTCGCGGTCGACGCCACCGCCGCCGTGGTCGACGAGGCGATCGATTGGGGCGCACAGGCTTTGGTCGTGCACCACCCGCTCCTGTTGCGCGGGGTCGACACCGTGGCCGCGAGCACTCCGAAGGGTGCGCTGCTGCATCGGCTGATCCGCAACGACTGTGCGTTGTTCACCGCGCACACCAACGCCGATTCGGCCGATCCCGGAGTGTCCGATGCCCTCGCCCACACGCTCGGGCTGACGGTGACCGGGCCGCTGGAACAGAAATCGGTGGCGCCGGTGGACACCTGGGTGGTGTTCATTCCGCGCGCGCACACCGACGCTGTGCTGGCGGCGATGTTCGAGGCGGGCGCGGGCGGCGCCGGGTTCTATCGCGAATGCGGTTGGCGGGTACCGGGAACCGGGCAGTTCCGGCCGATGGCGGGAGCGAATCCGGCGATCGGGCAGGTCGGCGACCTGGAATTCGTCGAGGAGGACCGTGTCGAGGTGGTGGCGCCGCCGGCGGCCCGCGCCGCGGTGCTGGCCGCGCTCCGTGCCGCCCACCCCTACGAGGAACCGGCCTTCGACGTCACCGAACGCGCGGCGCTGCCTTCGGCGCAGGGCCTCGGACGCATCGGCACCCTGCCGGAACCGGAAACGTTGCGGGCCTTCACCGCTCGCGTGCGCGCCGCCCTGCCCGGCACCGCCTGGGGTGTGCGGGCGGCCGGCGATCCCGAGCGTGCGATCCACACGGTCGCGGTATGCGGCGGCGCGGGCGATTCCTTCCTGGGCACGGTCGCGAAGCTGGGCGTCGACGCCTACGTCACCGCCGACCTGCGCCACCATCCCGCCGACGAACACCTGCGCGCGGGCGGTCCCGCACTCGTCGACGTCGCCCATTGGGCCAGCGAATTCCCCTGGTGCGCCCAAGCGGAAGGCGTTGTGCGGGAAGCCCTTCCGGGAGTGGAAACCCGGGTCAGCACCCTCCGTACCGATCCGTGGACTCTCGGCGCCGCCGACGACTGACGTAAGCGGTGGTCATCCAGGGGCGGTGAGTTCGGTGACGAGCCGGCCGACTGTGTCACTCCCATGCGGTACGGGGCGAGCGGCGGCGGGCCGGCCCAGGCGTCCCCCGCGACCGTGGACCGGCGCGATCTCACTCGGTGCGAATGTCGGGCTCGTGGTCGACCGGGAAATTGACCGAGTTGGCGATGAAGCAGCGCTTGTGGGCCTCCGCGTGGAGTGCGTGAGCCTGCTCTGCCCGGGCGGCGTCGGTGATGGTGACGCGCGGTCGCAGGGTGACGTGTTCGAAGCGCTGGTCGTTCATCACGCCTTCGGCCTCGTCGAGATAGTCGATCACCACGATTCCGGCCTCGACGCACAGATGCAGGTACCACAGCATGTGGCACTCCGAGAGCGAGGCGACCAGGAGTTGCTCGGGATTCCAGCGGGTCGCGTCGCCCCGGCCGACGACCGGGTCCGCCGACCCCTGCAGCGGCGGCCGCCCCTCGGCGAGCACTTCGTGATTGCGCGAATACGAGCGGTAATCGGTGGTGGCACCGGTCCACACCACGTCCACGCGATAACGATGTTCGGGCATCCGGTCAGAGTGTCACAGTGGCGGCGGCACCGCATCCGAGTTGTCGGTGGCCCACGAACCGGCGCCCCGGCGCACCACGTTCGGCCGCGTATCCGGTGGTCGCGGGCGGCCGATGCGGGGTTGGGGCGAAACCGGCCGCGGGCAGAGTACGGTTGAGCACCGGCGTCGCGCACCCGCTGCCCGTCGCTCCGCAACCGTCCATAGTGTCGAGGAGTACGTCCCGCGTTGAATGTCGAACCACCGATCCAGGCCAAACTGCTCGACCTCGCGGCCGTCGACGCCGAGTTGACGCGGATCGCGCATCGCCGCAAGGTGCTGCCCGAACAGCAGGAAGTGCAGCGGCTGGAAGCTGAACGCACCGACCGCAAGGATGCGGCGGTCAAGGTCGAGATCCAGCTCGACGATCTCGACCGCGACATTCGCAAACTCGAGGGCGAGATCGACGCCGTGCGCAAACGCGAGGCGCGCGACCGCGGCATGCTCGAGGGCGGCAACGTCGGCGCGAAGCAGCTCTCGGAATTGCAGCACGAACTCGGCAGCCTGGAACGCCGGCGCGGGGTCCTCGAGGACGAACTGCTCGAGGTGATGGAGCGTCGCGAGGCCGCCGAGGCCGATCACCAGCACGCCGGCGCCAACCTCTCGCGCGCCGAGGAGGATCTGACCCTCGCGCAGAGCCGTCGCGACGACGCGGTCGCCGACCTGGATGTGGCCGCGCAGCGCTGCGACGCCGACCGCGCACAGCTCGTCGCCGGATTCCCGGACGAACTGCTCGCGATCTACGACAAGCAGCGCGCCCAGCACGGCGTCGGCGCGGCGCTGCTGCAGGCCCGCCGGTGCGGCGCCTGCCGGATCGAACTCGACCGCGGCGAGATCGCCCGGATCGCCAAAACCGATCCGCAGGTCGTGGTCCGCTGTCCCGAATGCGGTGCGATCATGGTGCGCACCAAGCAGTCCGGATTGTGACGTGCCGGCGATGACGGTACGTACGGTGATCGTCGAGGCCGACGGCGGCTCGCGAGGTAATCCCGGCCCGGCCGGCTACGGCGCGGTGATCTGGGATTCCGATCGCGCCACGATCCTCGCCGAACGTCGCGAATATCTGGGCGTCACCACGAACAATGTCGCCGAATACCGCGGTCTCATCGCGGGTTTGGCCGCCGCCGCCGAACTGGGCGCCCGCAGCGTCGAGGTTCGGATGGATTCCAAACTGGTCGTCGAGCAGATGTCGGGACGCTGGAAGGTCAAGCACGCGGCCATGATTCCGCTCGCCGAGCGAGCCCGGCAGCTGGTCGCCGGCTTCGATCGGGTGAATTTCCAATGGATTCCGCGCGAGCAGAATTCGCACGCCGATCGGCTCGCCAACGAGGCCATGGACGATGCGGTGGTGGTCGCGGAGGTGCGCGAGGCGGATGCCGAACGGCCCGTGATCGACAGCGTGGCCGAACCGGAATCGGCCGCCCAGGATGCGGCACGCGGCGTCGAAGCCGAGCTGCCCAGTTGGATCGACGAAGCGGCCGACGCCCGCGCCGCGCACGAGGATCCGGTCGTGCAGGAGACGGCCCCGGCGTCCGGCCCGGGCTGGACCGGCGCCCGCGGGCGGCCGACCCGGCTGTTGCTGCTGCGTCACGGCCAGACCGAATTGTCCGTGGAGCGACGGTATTCCGGTCGCGGCAATCCGGAACTCACCGCGCTCGGTCGTGAACAGGCCGCCCGTGCCGCGAAATACCTTGCCGCCAAAGGCGATATCGCCGCGGTCGTGAGCTCGCCGCTGGGCCGGGCACGGGAGACCGCGCAGGCCGCGGCCCAAGCGCTCGACGTGCCGGTGCGGGTCCTGGACGCGCTGACCGAAACCGACTTCGGCGAATGGGAAGGTCTCACGTTCACCGAGGCGGCGCAACGAGATCCGGAACTGCATCGGCGCTGGCTCGGTGATCCGTCGCTGCCCGCTCCCGGCGGAGAGAGCTTCACTCAGGTGCGCGAACGCGTCGAGGGCGCGCGCCGCGATCTGCTGGCGCTGTATCCGGGGCAGAACGTCGTCGTGGTCAGCCACGTGACGCCGATCAAGACGCTGCTGCAGTTGGCGTTGGAAGTCGGCCCGTCACTGCTGTACCGGCTGCATCTGGATCTGGCGTCGCTGTCGATCGCCGAGTTCTATCCCGACGGCGGATCGTCGGTACGGCTGGTCAACGACACCTCGTACCTCTGAACACTGTTCGGGGACACCGGGTTCAGGGGCGTAGCACCGACACCAGGAATTCGGTCTGGTCGTAGACGGCCTTCTCGAACCAGTCGTCGAAGTAGATGTCGAAGTGCCCGATGGGGTATCGCTTCACGATGCCGTGTTTGGTGCGCTCGGCGGCCTTGAGCGTCGGACCCACCGGCGCGACCGAATCGTTGTCGCACACCGCGTAGAACACCGGCACCTTGATGGCCTTGGTGCGCCGCCACGGTGAATCGAACATCACCGACATACCCACGCGAGCAGCCACTTTCGGCTGGTACTGCGCGCTCTCCTCGGCGAGGCGGCCGAAGCCCTCGGGCACGTCGGAGGCGCTCATCAACGCCGCCGAACGCTTGCGCCCGGCCAGTCGCACGCCCACCGGTTTGCGGCGGATCGGGCCCACGAGAAGGTCGACGAACGCGAGGGTGCCGGTCTTGGCGAGGCTGATCGGCCCCTTCGCCATCGCCGAGGACCAGCCGCTGGTGAACGGGCACTGCGCCACGACCGCGGCCAGATAGTCGTCCTCGTGTGCGATGGACAGGACGTGTCCGCCGCCGAAGGAACTGCCCCACAACGCGATTCGGGTCGCGTCGAAACCCTTGAGGGTGCGGGCGAAGGCGATCGCGGCGCGCCAGTCGTCGCGCTGGCGCGCGATGTTGATCAGCTGGCGCGGTTCACCACCGCTGGCGCCGAAATGCCGGTAATCGAAGACCAGCACGCCCATTCCGGCCGCGGCGAACCGGCGTGCGTAGCGATCCAGACCCATTTCCCGGTTCGCGCCCAGCCCGTGGCCCATGATGACCAGTGGACGCGGTTTGGGCGGGCCGTCCGGAAGATAGAGCCACGCTGCACACTGTTCGCTTCCCGAACCGAACCCCACCTCGACACGCTCCATGGGCGAATACCGTACCGGGGCGCGCGCCCGGCCGCAGACGTGGATCCCCGCTCAGGGCACGATTATGGGTGAACGGAACGCAAACACTCGCGAGTCAGATCCTTCAGCGCCGGGTAGCCGTCGACCGCCATGATCAGGTCCGCTTCCGCCAGCAGAGTGCGCAGGACGTGCACGATGCCGTCCACGCCGCCGAGCGCCAGACCGTAGGCGTAGGGCCGGCCCACCCCGACCGCGGTGGCGCCCAGTGCGAGCGCCTTGACGACATCCGCGCCGCTGCGGATTCCGGAATCGAACAGCACCGGCAGACCCTCGGCCGCGGCGACGACCTCGGGCAACATGTCCAGCGCGGGCAGTCCGCCATTGGCTTGGCGCCCACCGTGATTCGAGCAGTAGATGCCGTCCACGCCACCGTCGCGGGCTCGGCGCACATCGTCGGGATGGCAGATTCCCTTGACGATCAGGGGCAGTTCGGTGAGCGAGCGCAGCCAGGCCAGATCCTCCCAGCGCAGCGGGTTGCCGAACAGTTGCACCCACCGCAGGACCGCGCTCATCGGATCCTCCTCGGGCGAGCGCTGCAGACCGGAGAGGAAGACCGGATCGGTGAAGTAGTTGGCGAGGCAGTGCCCGCGCAGCTGCGGGAAGTTACCGGTGGACAGATCGCGCGGCCGCCAGCCCGTGATCCAGGTGTCGAGGGTGACGACGATGCCCTTGTAACCGGCCTGTTCCGCGCGCTGCACCAGGCTCGCCGCGAGATCGCGATCGGTGGGGGTGTAGAGCTGGAAAAAGCCTGGGGTGTCACCGAATTCGGCGGCGACGTCCTCGAGCGGATCGACGGTCAGGGTCGAGGCGACCATCGGCACGCCGGTGCGGGCGGCGGCGCGGGCGGTCGCCAGATCGCCGTGGCCGTCCTGGGCGCAGAGGCCGATCACGCCGACCGGAGCCATGAAAAGCGGTGTGGGCAGCGTCATTCCGAACAGGTCGACCGACAGGTCACGCTCCTTCGCGCCGACGAACATGCGGGGGATGAGCCCCCAGTGGTCGAAGGCGGCGACATTGGCGCGCTGGGTGCGTTCGTCGCCCGCGCCGCCGGCCACATACGACCAGATCGAGGGCGGCATGGCCGCCTGCGCGCGCTGTTCGAGTTCGGCGAACGCGACCGGGTACTCCGGTACGACGCCGCGCAGCCCCTGGAAGTAGATCTCGTTCTGGAAGTCGCCGAACCCCATCTGCGCTGCCCTTCTGTGCCGTCGGTTCGCCGGCGAGTGTGCGCGCTCGACGGCGAATGCGGGCTTCACTGTATGCGTAACCGGCGGTAACGCGCCACGATCTCGCCGTCGCCCGGGGCGGCGCCGAGGTTCGCCCGTGCGAGACCGGCGCGAGCCGTGGTCGTCGATGTGGGCACGCGACGTACGACCGGTGGCGCGGCCGCGCGGCTGCGATAGCCGGGGCGGCGTGCGCTCGGCGCCGCTCGCACGGCACAATGGTGCGCGACGAGTCGGTCGGGCGACCGCGTCGACGGGAACGGGCACGGCTGTGCCGCCGCCCGTCGCCGAGGAAAGTCCGGACTCCACAGAGCAGGGCGGTTGTTAACGGCAACCCGGGGTGACCCGCGGGACAGTGCCACAGAAAACAGACCGCCGGCGGTCTCTCCGGAGGTCCGCCGGTAAGGGTGAAACGGTGCGGTAAGAGCGCACCAGCGCCCCGGGTGACCGGGGCGGCTCGGTAAACCCCGCCCGGAGCAAGGTCGAAGGTCGCACTCTCGCGAGTGCGGCTGCGCAGGTGCCCGAGGGCTGCTCGCCCGAGCCTGCGGGTTGACTGCTCGAGGTGCCCGGTGACGGTGCACCCAGATGGATGGTCGCCTCTCGGTGCGAACCGGGAACAGGATCCGGCTTACAGACCGACTCGTCCCCTCCGGGGTTCCGGACGTGGGAACCTTGGCCGCATGGATGCGACGCCTCGACAGATCATCGTCACCGGTTGTCTGCGGGTGGATGCGGCCGATCTGGTCGACGTCGGTCGCATCGACATTCGGGTCACCGAGTTCACGGTCGGCGACGAAACTCCGCTGCGCTGACCGGCCGTCCCGGCTAGCGCGCGCAGCCCTCGCCGTTGTCCGGATGTTCGTTCGGATTCGGATACGGCCCGTTGCGCAGGGTTTCGTGTAAGACGTCCGAGATCGCCGCCAGATTGGCGCCGGTGCGCTGGAAGGCCCGGGCCACAGCCGAACTCGGGTGACGCAGCGATGCGAGGACGAGATGTTCGGTGTCGAGGGCGGTGTGGCCGGCCTCGCGCGCGATCCCGGCGGCTTCGTCCAGTGCGCGTCGTAGGCCGGGGGCATGCGGTAGCGGTTCCGCAGTCATGCCTCCATGATCACCCGTGCCGGGCACTTCAGCGCATATTTCGCGACTATTCGGCAACCGGCGGTTCGGCCGCCGACCGGTCGGCGGCGGACCCGCGTCTACGGGTGCAGCGGTGTGCGCCGTGGGCGCACGATGCGGTGGGTGATCTTCCAGCCGGCGCCGATGCGCTGGATGGTGTCCTCGTAGGTGACACTGCCGACCGTGCCGTCGGTCAGGACGCCGAACCCCTTGGACAAGGCGCGAACGGTGCCGTCGGCGACCTCGTTGACGACGATGTTGGTGACGTGGTGGGCGACGGGGTTGTTCTCGCCCAGTGCGAGCGCGGCGTCTCGGCAGGCGGAGATGCCGACCAGGACGCCGCCGCCCATGGCGGTGACGTCGTAGACGATGTCCTCGGCGAACAGCGCGGGCCAGCCGTCGAAATCGCCGTTGTCGGTCAGGTGGCCGTGCAGGTTGATCAGGTCGGTGATCGCGAAGCGGTCGTCCGCGGACAGCATGTCGGGTCCTCCGGTGGAGACGGGGAGTGATCAGCGGAATCCGGTGTCGGCGGCCCAGGGCTCGAGCTCGTCCAGATCGGCGAGGCGCTGAGTCAGGGTGGCGCGGATACCGGCGAATGCCTCGGGGCCGAGCGGCAGCCGCAACGGCGGTTCGTCCATGGCCACCGCGCGCAGGACGGCCTCGGCGGCGCGGGCCGGATCGCCGGGCTGGGCGCCGTTCTGAGCCTGGAAGCGCTCGCGTTCCTCGGCGAAGACCGGTGCGTATTCGGGCATGGGTTCGGCCCACTGGATGGACCGGCCGGCGAAGTCGGTGCGGAACGGTCCCGGCTCCACGATGGTGACCTTGATACCGAACGGCGCGACCTCGTACGACAAACCTTCCGACAGTCCTTCGACCGCGAATTTGCTGAGTGCGTAAGGCGTTCCGCCGAGGCGGGCACGCACACCGCCGACCGAGGACAGCTGCACGATATGCCCGCTGCGCTGGGCCCGCATGAGTGGCAGTACCGCCTTGGTGACCGAAATCAGGCCCCAGACATTGGTTTCCATCAGTGTGCGCAGTTGCTCGTCGTCGCATTCCTCGAGCGCGCCGCGCAGTCCGTACCCGGCGTTGTTGACCAGAACGTCGATGCGGCCGAACCGAACTCGCGCCTCCTCGACCGCCGCGGTGATAGACGCCGGATCGGTGACGTCCAGCTGTGCGACGAGGACCCGCTCCGGATCGCGATCTCGAAGGTCGGCAAGGGATTCGGGTGTGCGCGCGGTGGCGACCACACTGCCGCCCTCGGCCAGCACCGCCTCCGCGATCGCACGGCCGAAGCCGCTGCTGGTGCCGGTGATGAACCAGACGTGATCGGTGGTCATGGTGGAGGCCTCCTGTGTCGGATCGTCGTCGAAGCCGGGCCTTGCGACCGCATGCGGTGCCCGCGGCGGGCCGCCGGCACCGGGTGCGGTCGCGTGATGATCAGCCGGCGGGGTTGATCACCAGGATCTGGGCCCAGTAGGCCGCCTGCTCGGGACCGACGAGAGGCAGCAGGTAGTCGAAGACGATGGACGACATGCGGTGTGGAACTCCTTGTACTCGAGGAACTATTACTCGACGACTCTCGCCGCGCGGCGCACTCTCGTTACTGCACGGACCCCCGAATCCGTGGGTACGCCGTGGCCTGTCACCATCGGCAACAGTAACAGCGCGCTCCGACGGTCGCAGGCCCAGCGGAAAACGGACTCGACCGGGGGATTCGGTATACGGTAGCGTGATCTGGACGTAGGTCCGAGTAGTTCGAGTTATGACTGTTCGCTCTGAATGGCGTACTACTTCCTTCCGGAATGATCCGATTCGACGACCGGTGTGGGGCGTGCTCGAGCCGATTCGTCGACCCCCGTTGCGCTCGTGAAGACGGCAGTGCCGCCGTCGCGGTGGGGAGCGCGAAATCGCAGGCACCGACGGTTCGCGCGGTCCAGGCAGCGGTTGCGGCCCGGCCGGACGGGCGGGCGCACTCTGGGCAAATGCGGGCGAATCGGCTGGTCTCGGCGTGTCCCGTGCGACGAACCGCCCCGGAGTGGCCGGAACCGTGATCGACGTCATAAAGTGTTGGCCGTTGGAAGTGTCGCTGCCGGGGGTGGCAGTGGCTAATGGGTGCTACGAGTGTCGGAAAGCAGGTTCTGTATATATGCGAGTAGTTCGCAAGTTGGCGGCCGGTGCATTGATCGCCGCAGCTGCGTCGGGTGTTGCGGTGCTGGGCGCGGGATCGGCGTCCGCGGTCGCGGTCACTCCGCTGCCGGGTGGCGTCCAGGTGGACCTCAGCCCGGGTGACACCCAGTGGGTCCACCAGTCCCACGTCGGCCAGACGATCGCGGTGCTGCCGCACCCGTCGGCGGCCTCGTTCGGCCAGGCTCTCGATGCCGCGGCGACCCTGTCGTCGCAGTACCCCGACGGCCGCGTCGTCTTCACCGTGTACGGTCCGTTCGATCAGCTGAACGGCACCATGCTGGCGCTCAAGTAAGGTTCAGCGCCCCGCGTGGAACTGCATCCGATCGTCTCGGCACCGGTGGACTTCGGTGTCGTGCGATCCGAATTCGGACTCGCCTCGGAATATCCGTCCGAGGCGGTCTCGGAGGCCCGCGACGCAGCCGATGCGTTCGCGGGCGTCCGGGCCGATCGCACCGACATCCCGTTCGTGACGATCGACCCACCCGGCGCCATGGATCTCGACCAGGCGCTGCATCTCGAACGCACCCCGACCGGATTCCTGCTGCACTACGCCATCGCCGATGTGGGCGCGGTGGTCGCGCCCGACGGCGCGCTCGCGCGGGAATCCCTCGCGAGGGGCCAAAGTTTCTATCTCCCCGACGGCACCGTGCCCCTGCATCCGCCGGTGCTCTCGGAAGGGTCGGCCAGTCTGCTGCCCGGCGCGGTTCGTCCCGTCGCCCTGTGGACCATCGACTGTGACGACAAGGCCGAACCGCAACGCTTCTCGGTGCAGCGCGCCCTGGTTCGTTCCCGCGCCCGTCTCGACTATCCCGGCGTCCAGGCCGACGCCGACGCCGGCCGCCTGCATCCCTCGATCGCCGCACTGCCGGAATTCGGCCGCCTGCGCATCGAGGCCGGCCTGGCTCGCGGCGCGATCGAACTGCGGCTGCCCGCGCAATCGGTGATCCCCGACGGGCGCGACCACGACACCGAACACTGGCAATTGGCGGTCGAACCGCGCACCGCCGCCGACGACTGGAACGAACAGGTCTCCCTGCTCACCGGCATCTGCGCCGCTCGAATCATGTTGGCGGACAACGGCTCCGATCCCCGCATCGGACTATTGCGCACCATGCCCGCGCCACCGGCCTCCGCGATCGCGTCCATGCGCCGCACCGCCGCCGCGCTCGGCGTGCGCTGGCCGGCGGGAATGCCGGTGGGCCGGATGCTGGCCGGGTTGGATCCCAACACCCCCGCCGCGCTGGTGCTCAACTCCGAGGCGACCAGCCTGCTGCGCGGCGCGTCCTACACCGTGCTCGACGGCGAAACGCCGGATGTGGTGCAGCACAGCGGCATCGGCGCGGCCTACGCCCATGTGACGGCGCCGCTGCGCCGCCTCGCCGACCGGTACGCCACCGAAATCTGTCTGGCTCGCTGCGCCGGCACCCCGGTACCGCACTGGGTTCGCGACGGACTCGGCGCCGCCGCGGACACGATGCGGCGCAGTGACGCGGTCGGCGGCAAACTCGAACGCGCGTGCATCGACCTCACCGAATCCACCGTTCTCGCACCACGTCTGGGCGACATCTTCGAGGCGGTGGTCATCCGCGAGGGCAACGGCAACCGATCCGCCGAAATCTTCGTCGCCGACCCGCCGGTCCTCGCCAAATGCGCCGGGTCGCCGCCGGAGGGGCAACGGGTTCGAGTGCGCCTGGACATCGCGGACCCCGACAAACGCGCAGTGGGCTTCACCTTTCCGGCGGAGTGACTCGTTCGTCGCCAGGGGGTTCCTCCGGATCCAGCCACGGCATCCGGCTCACCAACTGATCCCGCAGGCGCGTCAACCGGGCGATGCGCTCGTTCAGCTCCGCTACCCGTGGCGGTCCGACCGCCGCGTATCCCGAGGCACAACGTGGTTCGTAGGGAAAGACGTCGGGCAGCTCCCGGTCCAGATAGGGAGCGAAGGCCCGCACGTCCTCGACGGTGAATCCGAGGTGAAGCAGTTCCCGGATGTTGCGCACCCGGGCCACCGCGTCCTCCTCGTACTCGCGGTATCCGGCGGCGGTGCGCCCGGACGTGAGCAGTCCCTGCTCCTCGTAGAAGCGCAGCGCCCGGGTCGTGACTCCGGTGCGG
Source organism: Nocardia aobensis NBRC 100429 (assembly GCF_000308375.1). Lineage (GTDB taxonomy): Bacteria > Actinomycetota > Actinomycetes > Mycobacteriales > Mycobacteriaceae > Nocardia > Nocardia aobensis. The sequence continues at coordinate 21,630 of NZ_BAFQ01000063.1, forward strand.
GCCGCCAGCTCGCCGATCAACATCGCGCGTATCCTTTCCGCCGTCTCACCTCGTCCTCAACGCGCCAGCCGCACCACAACCTTCCCGGTGTAGCGCCCCCGGACCGTATCCAGCAGTGCGCGCGGCGCGTTCTCGAGTCCGTCGACGACGGTTTCGGTGCGCACGATGTCTCCCGCTGCCGTCCACTCCCGCAGCTTCCGGCCGAATTCGGGGGCCAGGTCCAGGTGGTCGAGAGTGGTGAATCCGCGCAACGTCAATCGCTTGCCGATCACGGCCAGCAGATCACCTGGACCGGCATCCGGCTCGCCGCCCGCGCGCTGCCTGGCCAGCGCCCCGCAGAGCGCGATGCGTCCGCCGACATTCATCACCTCGATCGCCGCACGCAACTGGGCGCCGCCGACCGTGTCGAAATACACGTCCACGCCGTCGGGCGCCGCGGTCCGCAGCCGATCGACGAGAGGTTCGTCGTGGTAGTCGACAGCGGCGTCGTAGCCGAGATCGTCGACGATGTGGGCGGCCTTGCGCGCTGAGCCGACGCTGCCGACGACGCGACCGGCGCCGAGCAGTCGAGCGATCTGCCCGGCCAGGCTCCCGGTCGCACCGGCGGCGCTGGAGACGAAGACGGTGTCGCCGGCGCGCAGGCCGGCGACCACGGTCAGCCCGACATAGGCGACCAGACCGAAGCCCAGATATCCCGACGGCGAGGGATAGGCATCCGGATCCACCACGCGCACCGTCCGCGCATCGGCGAGGGCGTGTTCGCGCCAACCGAGCCGATGCAGGACCAGCGCGCCCTCGGGCACGGCCGGATCGCCGGATTCGATCACCTCGCCGATCGCGTCGCCGGACAACGCTTCACCGATCGCGAACGGCGGCATCGGAATTCCGGGATAAGCGCCGATCTGCATGAGGCTGCCGGGGTCGATCGACATGAAGAGGTTGCGGATCAGCACCTGGCCGGCCACAGCGGCCGGCATCGGATGATCGACTGTTCGGAAATCGGTGAGTTCGGGAAACCCATCGGGGCGAGCGGCCAGGTGGATCGAACGGGTGGTCGCGGTAGTGGAGGTCATGTCGCGACCGTAGGGATTGACGTATACGTGAAGGTCAAGCCCGATCAGGACAGGTAGTCGTAGTTCAGGAATTCGATGAGGGTCGGGTACTGGGCGAGGGCGGTGCGGGCGGCTTCCACTTCGGCGGCGCACAGCAATTCGTAGGGGGCGGTATCAGCGCCGTGGCCGCGCACGATCTCGGCGCGGGCGGTGATGGTGGCCAGCGCCTCGATGGCGTCACGGTGGTCGCCCAGGACGCCCTGCACCTTCTTCGCGCGGCGGGCCAGGTCCTCGGCGGGGCCGTCGAGGACATCGGTGGCGGCTTCGGCGCTGTAGCGTAAACGCTTGGCGGCCTTGCGGATATCGTGCAGCGCCTCCACGCGGTCGGGCTCCTCGACGTCTCGTTCCGCGTCGACGCGGGCTTTCAGCCGGCGCAGGTCCGCGCGCACGGCCGCGGTGAACACACGATCGGCGTCGCGGCGGGCGCGCTTGCGGCGCAACGGCGGATCGGTGCGCAGGCCGACCACCCGCGCCCGCAGCAGCGCATAGCGCTCACCGTCGAGTTCGCGCAGCACGGTGTGGTGGGCGTCGGTGTAGGCCGCGCGTTCCGCGCTCACCAGCCGGCGCCCGAGATGGCGTTGCACATCAGGGTATTCGTCCAGCAGCGCGGCGAACCGGTCGGCGCGCACCTCGGCGTCGCGGGCGATGCCGAGCAGGCCCGCCAGCCAGCGCAATTCGGCGCGGATCGCGTCTATCTCGTCGCGGTGGAACACTTTCCGATAGGACCGCAGCACCGACCGCAACCGGCGGGTGGCGACCCGCATCTGATGGACCGAATCCGATTCGTCGGCGCGGACCTTCGGTTCCGCGGCCAGCAGCCGGTCCACGTCCTCGCCGAGGGCGGCGATGACGGCGGGACCGGCTGCCCCGCTCATCGCCGATCCCGGAATTCGTCGGTGGCCTCGATCAGATGATGGGTGGTGCCGGGTTCGGCGGCGGCATGTCCGGCATCGGCCACCAGATGCAATCGTGAACCGGGCCAGGCACGGTGCAGATCCCAGGCGCTGACCGCCGGGCAGACGACATCGTGGCGGCCCTGCACGATCACCACCGGAATATGCGCGATCCGGTCGATATCGCGCAGCAACTGGCCCTCTTCCAGGAATCCGCCGTGCACGAAGTAGTGGTTCTCGATGCGGGCGAAGGCCAGTGCGAAGCGCGGTTCGGCGGATTCGGCGACCCGTTCCGGTTGCGGCAGCAGCGAACTCGTCGCGCCCTCCCAACTGGACCACGCCACCGCGGCAGCCGTCGCCACCTCGTCGTCGGGGGAGTGCAGCAGCCGGTGATAGGCCGCCACCAGATCCCCGTCGCGCTCGGCCTCCGGAATCGGCGCCAGGTACTTCTCCCACTCGTCGGGGTAGACGAATCCGGCGGCGCCGTTGTAGTACCAGTCGATCTCCTTGCGCCGCAACAGGAAAACGCCCCGCAGCACCATCTCCGTCACACGCTCGGGATGGGTCTGGGCGTAGGCCAGCGCCAGTGTCGAACCCCAGGACCCGCCGAAGACCTGCCAGCGCTCGATACCGAGATGGGCGCGCAGCCGCTCGATATCGGCGACCAGATGCCAGGTGGTGTTGACCTCCAGGCTCGCCCCATCGGCCACGTGCGGCGCCGAACGCCCGCACCCGCGCTGATCGAACAGCACGATCCGGTAGGCGGCGGGATCGAAGAACTGCCGGTGCGTCGAATTGGTGCCGCCACCCGGGCCGCCGTGCAGGAACACCACCGGCTTGCCCTCGGGGTTGCCCGACTCCTCCCAGTAGAGGTGCTGCCCGTCGCCGACGTCGAGCATGCCCTCACGGTAGGGCTCCAGCGGCGGGTACAGGGTGCGCATCAGAAGGCGATTCCGGAGGCGAGATCGGGCAGCTCCAGCGCCTGCAGCGCCTGAGTACGAGTATCCGAGCAGGTCTTGGTGGTGATCCGGTCCACCACCGCCTTGTCGCCGAGTACCGCGAGGTTGATGCCGCCGTTCTCCGCGGCCCACTGATGCACCGTGATGTTGAGCGCCACCTTCCCCAGCGTCGGGCCCTGCACCCGCCAATCCGACAGCTGCGGGGAGATGGCGTCGCACAGCTTCTGCGCGACCGGGTCGGGAACCTGCACGGGACTGGTCTGTCCCGGTTTGGCGGTGACGCCGGCCGAACCGCTGGGACGCGCGGCCGTCGACGTCGCCGAGGCGCCGGATTTCTCGGGCCCGGCCGAACCCGTGCTTGCGCCACCACATCCGGCGACCAGCGCGACGGCCAGCGCCGCACCGACGGCGAGCGCTCCGCGAGTCATCCAACGGCTCTGCGACATCTGTTCCCTTTGTTCGATTCGGAGTTCATCCGACGTTCCTTGCTGTGGACCTACGAGTCTGCCACCTCGCCGCGGGTGGCCGGGTGGCTCAGGCGAAGTTCGCGCGCAGCTGGTCCAGCATCTCGGTGACGAAGGGCGCGAACCGTTCGGCCGGTCGGCCCGGTGCGGTGTCGATGGTCAGCCACGAATGCAGGGTGGTCAGGGGCGCCAGGCGTTCGGCCAGCTCGATCTCGCGGTCGGTGACGGTGGCCAGTTCACGCCAGGCGTCGAAATAGGCCGCTCGCCGCGGGTCCCGGAAGGTGCGCACGGACAGGAAGGGATGGGTGAGCAGTGCGTCGCCCCAGTCGAACACCGCGGCGGTGGTGCGGAAGACGTGGCCCGGATACAGGTCGTTGTGTTCCACGCTCAGCCGGTCGTACTGCGCGAGTTCGGCGGCGGCCGACTCGATCGCGTACTCCAGTCCCGGCGCGCGATCGGCGAAATGGCGGTAGACCTCGATCAGGCGGGCCGGTGGCAGGTGCGGAGTTCCGGTGTCGCGCAACGACTCCGCGTGCGCGCACAGGGTGTGCTGCATGGCGGCATAGGAGCGCAGCACCGAGTCCCAGCCCGGCGGCCGTGGCGGCGGCGCGCCGGTGCCGTCGAGGGCGAACTGCCGGTCGAGCGGTCCGGTTCGCATGGTCTCGCCACCGTCGGGTCCCAGGAACCATCCGTTCTCACGGTGTACCGCAAGGGGTTTGGGCGCCGAACCCGGCACGAGCCGATCCAGCGCCTCCAGCAGCGGGCCCTCGTGGGCGAACGCGCGCGCGCTCGCCTTCGCCCAGACGGCTCCGGCGTCGGTGTCGATGCGCGCGAGCAGCGTCCAGTCCCGACGCCGCATCTCCTGCGCGCCGGTCACGGTCAGTCTCAGGTTCCCGAGTTCCGCGGTGGCCCAGTCGATCAGCGGTTGCAGTGCTTGATCGGCCACCGATACAGGCGCGTTCACCGGGACAACCTAACCTGCTCGCCGATCGTCGGTGCGGGCGGCCGAAGCCGGTCTCGCACAGCCGATCACAGCGTCAGGTACTCGCCCAGCTCCCACGGTGTGACCTGGGCGCGGTAGGTGGCCCACTCGTGGCGCTTGTTGCGCAGGAAGAAGTCGAATACGTGCTCGCCCAGCGTTTCGGCGACCAGCTCCGACCGTTCCATCGCCCGCAGCGCCTCGTCCAGGGTCGAGGGCAGCTCGCGGAAGCCCATCGCGCGGCGTTCGGCGGTGGTCAGCGACCACACGTCGTCCTCGGCCTCGGGCGGCAGCGTGTACCCCTTCTCGATACCGCGCAGGCCCGCGGCCAGCAGCACCGCGAAGGCCAGGTACGGATTGCAGGCGGAATCCGGGCTGCGGATCTCGACTCGCCGCGAGGACTGCTTGTTCGGCGTGTACATCGGAACGCGGACCAGCGCAGAACGATTCGACCGGCCCCAGGACGCGGCGGTCGGCGCCTCACCGCCGTGGATCAGGCGTTTGTAGGAGTTCACCCATTGGTTGGTGACGGCGCTGATCTCGTTGGCGTGTTCGAGAATGCCGGCGATGAACGCGCGGGCGGTCTCGGACAGGTTGTTCGGGTCGTCGGGATCGGCGAAGGCGTTGTGCTCACCCTCGAACAGGCTCATGTGGGTGTGCATGGCCGAACCCGGGTGGTCGGAGAAGGGTTTGGGCATGAACGAGGCCCGCACGCCCTCGTCGATGGCCACCTCTTTGATGAGGTAGCGGAAGGTCATCACGTTGTCGGCCATCGACAGCGCGTCGGCGTAGCGCAGGTCGATCTCCTGCTGGCCGGGTGCGCCCTCGTGGTGGCTGAACTCCACCGAGATGCCCATCGATTCGAGCGCGTCGATGGCGTGGCGGCGGAAGTTCGGCGCCTCGTCGTGCACGGCCTGGTCGAAGAACCCGCCGTTGTCGGCGGGCACCGGGCGGCCGTCCTTGAGAGCCGAACGGATCAGGAAGAATTCGATCTCCGGATGCACGTAGCAGCTGAAGCCCAGGTCACCGGCCTTGTTCAGCTGCCGGCGCAGCACGTGGCGCGGATCGGCCCACGACGGCGATCCGTCGGGCATCGCGATATCGCAGAACATGCGCGCCGAATGCTGATGGCCCTTGCTGGTGGACCAGGGCAGCACCTGGAACGTCGACGGATCGGGCTTGGCGACCATATCGGCCTCCGACACCCGGGCGAAGCCCTCGATCGCCGAGCCGTCGAATCCGATGCCCTCCTCGAAGGCGCCTTCCAGCTCCGCGGGGGCGATCGCCACCGACTTCAGATATCCCAGGACGTCGGTGAACCAGAGTCGCACGAAGCGGATGTCCCGCTCCTCGAGCGTCCGCAGCACGAATTCCTTCTGGCGATCCATACGCGCGAGCGTAGGCACCCGCGGTTAAATCCGTGTTACATCGTGCAACAACCGCCGGTCCGCATGTGTGGCGTCAGCCGCAGGTGAGCCCTTCCGGCGGTGTCTTCAGGTCCGTGAGGTAGGCGAACACGGCATCGTCGACGCACGGCACGCCGCCGGAGAGGAACGCGGTGTGCCGGGTTCCCTTGTTGGTGATCAGTGCCGCGCCCAGCTGATGGGCCAGATCGACACCGGCCTGATACGGCGTGGCCGGATCCGCGGTCGTGGAGATGACCACGGTCTTGGGCAGGCCGGGTGCGGAAATGTCGTGCGGGGAGCCGCTGTTGGGCACGGGCCAGAACGCGCACATCTCGAGCGGCGCCTGCCCGGTGGCGTGGCCGTCGTCGAGGAACGGGGCAACCTTGCGGTATTCCGCGTCCTGCTTATCGGTTTCGGTGCGGTCCTTGATGGCGGGATCGTCGACGCAGTGGATGGCCAGGAACGCGTCCTGCGAATTGTCGTAGCTGCCGTCCTTGCTGCGGCCGTCGTAGAGATCGGCGAGCTGCAGCAGGATGTCGCCCTTCCCCTTGGCCAGCTGAGCCAGGCCCGCGCTCAGCACATTCCAGCTGTCCTCGGCGTAGAGGGTGTTCTGCACACCGGTGACGGCGTCGCTGTAGGTGAGGCCGCGGCCGTCGCGGGTCTCGGCCGGGTGGTCCCAGAGCGGGTTGACCAGATCGTGGAAGCGGGCCACCGCCTGGCTCGCGTCCTGGCCGAGCGGGCAGTCCGGTTTGCTCGTACAGTCGGCGGCGTAGGCGTCGAACGCCTTCTGGAATCCGGCGGCCTGCTGCACCGATTCCTTCTCCGGATCGGCGTCCGGATCGAGAGCGCCGTCGAGCACCATGGCCCGCACCTTGTCCGGGAACTTCTCGGCGTAGGTGTAGCCGAGCCGGGTGCCGTAGGAGTAGCCGACGTAATTCAGCTTGTCGTCGCCGAGCACTCCCCGGATGATGTCCATGTCCTGCACGACCTCGCGGGTGCCGACGTGGGCGAGGAACTCGTTGCCGGTCTTCTCGGTGCAGTGCGCCGCGAAATCCTTGTTCTCCTGCTCGGCGGCCGCGATGCCGGCGCGGGTGTAGTCCTTGGGCGGTTCGGCGCGTTGCGCATCCCACTGCTGCCCGGTCAGGCATTCGATCAGCGGTGTGGACGCGCCGACGCCGCGCGGATCGAAACCGATCCGGTCGAACCGCTGCGCGAGCGGGGTGTCCTGGCCCTGCGCGGCCATCCACAGTCCGGCCTGGCCGGGACCGCCCGGGTTGAACAGCAGCGATCCGATGCGTTGCCCGGTCGCCTTGATCCGGGACACCGCGATCTGCGCGGTCGCGCCCTCGGGCTTGTCGTAATCGATCGGCACCGAGATGTGCGTGCATTCGGTGCCCTGCGGGAATCGGGTCGAGGAATCGCCGAATCCGTCACAGCTACCCCATGAAGGAACTTGGGCGTAGTACTTCTGCAGCGCGGCCGGACTCGGCGCGGACGGCGGGGCGACGGGGTGATTCTTCGACGTCGACGAGCAGGCGGCGGCCACACACATCAGGGCCACCGCGGCTGCGACGCGACCGGATCGCGACAAGGACATGCGCGCCATCCTTCCATCTCCGCCTGTGTTCCTCGGCTGTGTCCGCGGCGGCCCCGTGGTTACGCAGGCTGTCTCCTCCGGCCACGTCGCTCCTACCGCTGTGACGAATCCCATCCCGGGCACGCCTTAAATGCGGCCCTGTCGCGGTGGCAGACTGGACGGGTCATAGCAACCCGGGGACCCGATCGGGCCTCGAGGACAGACGAAAGGGACGATGATGTCCGCTGCTCAGGACAATCCTGCTTCCGAAACCACCGCTTACGGCGCCGCACCGACAACTTCCCGGCGGAAGACGCGAGTACAGCACCTGCAGCAATGGAAATCCGCGGGCGAGAAGTGGGCGATGCTGACCGCCTACGACTACTCCACCGCGAAGCTGTTCGAAGAGGCCGGCATCCCCGTGCTGCTGGTTGGCGATTCGGCGGCAAACGTGGTCTACGGCTACGACACCACCGTGCCGATAACGATCGAGGAACTGCTGCCGCTGGTGCGCGGCGTGGTCCGCGGGGCGCCGCACGCCCTGGTGGTGGCCGACCTGCCGTTCGGCAGCTACGAGGGCTCTCCGGAACAGGCGCTGGCCAGCGCCACCCGCTTCATGAAGGAGGGTGGTGCGCACGCGGTGAAACTCGAAGGCGGAGAACGGGTTTCCGAGCACATCGCCCGGCTCACCGCCTCCGGCATCCCCGTGGTGGCGCATATCGGCTTCACTCCGCAGAGCGTGAACACCCTCGGCGGCTACCGCGTGCAGGGCCGTGGCGACGGGGCCGAACAGCTGATCGCCGACGCCATCGCGGTGCAGGAGGCCGGCGCCGTGGCCGTGGTGATGGAGATGGTGCCCGCCGAGCTGGCCGGTCAGGTGACCAACAAGCTGACGATCCCGACCGTCGGCATCGGCGCCGGCAGCGACTGCGACGCCCAGGTCCTGGTCTGGCAGGACATGGCCGGCTACACCAGCGGCAAGACGGCCAAGTTCGTCAAGCGCTTCGGCCGCGTGGGTGACGAATTGCGCAGCGCCGCGGCGGAATACGCGCGCGAGGTGGCGCAGGGGACCTATCCGGGCCCGGAACACAGCTTCTGAGGATCGGGGCGACCGCGGGCTGCGTGCGCGTGGCCTGCGGCCGACCTACTTCACCGCGGCCGCACTGCGGTGGACGGATCGGCGGCGAGGAATCGGGCCTCGGCGAACGTCGGCCGAGCGCTCCCGCCACCGCCGCGAGCAGGCAACTTCCGCATGCTCGGCCGTAACGGTAATTTGAGAGAATGGTCCGGCCACCGACTGCACGTCCCGCAGTGCCCGGTGCCGGTCGGCTGGGATTGCTGGAGCCGACGGCAGCCGCGTCGTTACGAGAGCTCGCCTGGGACAATGTCGACAGTGTTTCGTTGCTGTGGGCGTTGTCGCGGTCGCCGGACGCCGATCTGGCGCTGCTGACCCTGGTCCGCCTGCGCGAGGCGCTCGGGTCCGATTGGGCCGCACTGGATTCCGCGGTGCGCACCGATCTGCCGTTGCGTGGCAGGCTGTTCGCGCTGATCGGCTCGTCGAGCGCGTTCGCCGATCATCTGGTCGCGGATCCGGCGAGCTGGCAGCTGCTGCGGCGGGAACTGCCGAGCACGCGGGAGATCCTCGACGATCTGCTCGACGTGGTCGGCGCCACGCCCGAGACGGGGCCGAACGCCGCCCCGATGCTCTATCGGGCCGCCCACGCCGGTCCCGACGCGATCGCCCTGCTGCGCAAGCGATATCGGGATCAGCTGATGGTGCTGGCCGCCCACGATCTGGCCGCCACCGTCGAGAACGAGCCGGTGCTGCCGTATCAGCAGGTCGGCAACCATCTCACCGATCTCGCCGATGCCGCACTCACCGCCGCGCTCTCGGTGGCGGTGGCGCGGATCTGCCCCGACGAGCCGGTTCCGGTCCGGCTGGCGGTGGTCGCGATGGGCAAATGCGGTGCGCGCGAACTCAATTACGTCTCCGATGTCGATGTGGTGTTCGTCGCCGAACCCGCCGACACCACCGCGACGCGGCTGGCCGCGGAGATGATGGGCATCGCGGGCAGCGCGTTCTTCGACGTCGATGCCGCGTTGCGCCCGGAAGGCAAGGCCGGCGCGCTGGTGCGCACCCTGGATTCGCACACCACCTACTACAAGCGCTGGGCGCGCACCTGGGAATTCCAGGCGCTGCTGAAGAACCGCCCCGCCACCGGCGATCTGGAACTCGGCAGGCAGTACGGCGAGGCGCTGATGCCGATGGTGTGGAGCGCCTCGGAACGACCGGATTTCGTCTCCGACGTGCAGGGAATGCGGCGCCGGGTCGAGAGTCTGGTGCCCGAGGACATGCGCGAGCGCGAACTGAAACTCGGCCACGGCAGCCTGCGCGACGTCGAATTCGCGGTGCAACTGCTGCAGTTGGTGCACGGTAAGGCCGATGAATCGCTGCACGTGCCGGGCACGGTCGAGGCGCTGACCGCGCTGGCCGCGCGCGGCTACGTGGGCCGTGACGATGCCGCCAACCTCACCGCCTCCTACGAATTCCTGCGCCTGCTCGAGCACCGCCTGCAACTGCAGCGGCTCAAGCGCACGCACACCCTGCCCGCACCCGACGACGAGGAGGGGATGCGCTGGCTCGCCCGCGCGGCGCATATGCGTCCCGACGGCCGCCAGGACGCGGTCGGGGTGCTGCGCAGCGAGATCAAACGCAACACGCTGCGGGTGCGCCGGCTGCACGCGAAGCTGTTCTACCGCCCGCTGCTGGAATCGGTGGCTCGCCTCGACGCCGCCGCGTTGCGGCTGAGTCCGCAGGCCGCGGTCCGTCAGCTCGCCGCCCTCGGCTACGCCGCGCCGGAGAACGCCCTCGGCCACCTCAAGGCACTCACCGGCGAGGTGGGGCGCAAGGGTCGCATCCAGGCGCTGCTGTTGCCGACCCTGCTCGAATGGCTCGGTGACACACCGAATCCCGATGCCGGGTTGCTGGCCTATCGGCGGGTGTCGGAGGGCCTCGACGATCAGATCTGGTTCCTGCGCGAACTGCGCGACGAGGGCGCGATCGCGCAGCGGCTGATGATCGTGCTCGGCTCCTCGGCCTATCTGCCGGATCTGCTGATCAACGCGCCCGAGACCATCCGGATGTTCGCCGACGGACCCGACGGGCCGCTGCTGCTGAGCCCGAAGGCCGAGGACGTGCGTTCCAGCATCCTGGCCGGGGCCGCCCGCTACGACGAGCCCCGGCGTGCCGTCGCCACCGCCCGCTCGCTGCGCCGCCACGAGCTGGCCCGCATCGCCTCCGCCGATGTGCTCGGCATGCTGGAGGTGCCGCGGGTGTGCCGGGCGCTGTCGTGGGTGTGGGTCGCGGTGCTCGAGGCGTCGCTGCAGGCGGTGATCCGGGCCTGGGAGGCTGAGCACGCCGCGCCCGCGCCCGCGGATTTCGCGGTGATCGGCATGGGCCGGCTCGGCGGGATGGAACTGGGCTATGGATCCGACGCGGACGTGCTGTTCGTCTGCGATCCGCGCCCCGGCGCGGACGAGACGGTCGCGGTGAAGTGGGCGATCGGCGTGGCCGAACAGGTGCAGCGGCTCCTCGGCGCGCCCAGTACCGATCCGCCGCTGCAAGTCGACGCCGGGCTGCGGCCGGAGGGCCGCAACGGCGCGCTGGTCCGCACCCTGGCCGCGTATCGCGCCTACTACCAGCAGTGGGCGCAGCCGTGGGAAGTGCAGGCGCTGCTGCGCGCGCATCAGGTCGCCGGCAACGAGGAGCTGGGCCTGCGGTTCCTGCATTCCATCGATCCGGTCCGCTATCCCAAAGGCGGTGTCTCCGAGGAGGCCGTGCGCGAGATCCGGCGGATCAAGGCGCGAGTCGACTCCGAGCGCCTGCCACGCGGTGCGAATCCGGCCACGCACACCAAGCTCGGCCGCGGTGGTCTCGCCGATATCGAGTGGACCGTGCAACTGCTGCAACTGCAGCACGCGCACGAGTGTCCCGATCTGCACAACACCTCCACTCTCGAATGCCTCGCGGTGATCGAGCGCGAGAAATTGCTCGACGCCCTCGATGTGGAACTGCTGCGCGACGCCTGGCTCACCGCGACCAAGGCCCGCAACGCGCTGGTGCTGGTGCGCGGCAAACCCGCCGACCAGCTGCCCGGTCCCGGGCCGTTGCTCTCGGCCGTGGCCCGGGTCGCGGGCTGGCCGACCGACGACGGCAGCGAATTCCTCGACCACTACATGCGCGTCACGCGGCGGGCGAAGACGGTCGTCGAGCGCGTCTTCGGCGGGTGAGCGGGGCGTAGATCCGTCGCGGCCGGGTACGCGATGAACGACACCGATGCGTGATCGCGGCGGTTGCCGTGATCGCGGGGCTCACCGGGGGTGATAGGCGACGTTTTCGTGGACCGGCGATGAATTCCCGCGATACCAGCGGATCTGCGAGCCGATAACGTGTTGCGGGGAACAGACCGGGCGCGATAACGGTTGGTACGGAGTGTGGTGTGCCGTCGTCACCGTGCGAGGGGCGCCGCGGAGCCGGAACGAGCGTTCCGCATACTGTATCCGTACGCGACCATTCGGGAGGACCACCATGGTGAGGATGTTCGTGGACGTGCGCTACGCCCACCTGCTCGACGGCACACGCGATGCGCTGTGTGAGCGGAGACCGTGATGGCTGAACTCAATTCGGCCGTCACCGGTTACCGCACCTATCGGCACGCCGCCCTGAATCCGACCCGCGCCGTGCGGGTTCCGTTGATCGCGGTGCTGTTGCTGGTCGGGGTGGTGCTGCTCTACGCGGCCGACCGTGCCTCGCGCGAAGGTGTCAATCGCGGCTGGTTCGTGGCGGTGTCGCTGTCGGGCCTGTTCGTGGCGCGCGGTCTGCATCTGCGGCGGCCGATCACCCTGCCGCACTTCACCGTCGCGGTGATCGTGCTCGGGGTCTCCAACATCGCCTACCGCAGCGACCACGGCACGGTCGGCTTCGTCTGTCTCGCCTCGACAGGCCTGATCCTGATGTTGCCGCAGGGTTCGCGCCCGCAACCGGATCAGCAGCATCGCATCGCCGCACTGGTCGATCGCACGGTCGAGGATCCGCTGGCCCCGTTCGCCCTGCACTCGGCGAAATCCTATTTCTTCAGCGCGGATTCGAACGCCGCGATCGGATATCGCGCCCGCTTCGGCATCGCGGTGGTCGCGGGCGACCCGGTCGGCAACTGCGCCGAATTCGGCCGGCTCATCGCCGAGTTCTCCGAATTCGCCTCCGCCCACGGCTGGCGGATCGCGGTGCTGGGCGCCAGCCCCGCGGTCACCGAACTGTGGCGCACTCGCGCGGCCGATCACCATGGCCTGCACGCCATTCCGATCGGTCGCGACGTGGTGGTCGAGGTCGACTCCTTCGATATGGTCGGCCGCAAATTCCGCAACCTGCGCCAGGCGGTGAGCCGCACCCGCAACTTCGGCGTCAAGACCGAGGTGATCCCCGAACGCGAACTCGACCGCGAGATGCGCGAGACGCTGCTCGGCATCGTCGACGAGTGGGGGAGCGGACATCAGACCCGCGGTTTCTCGATGATCCTGGACCATCTGCTCGACGGCCGGAATCCGGGCATGCTCGTGGTGATCGCCCGCGACGGCGAGGGCCGGGTCGCCGGATTCCAGCGCTACGGGTCCTCCAATCACGGCAGCGAACTGAGCCTCGATGTGCCGTGGCGGCGCAAGGACGCCCCGAACGGCTTGGACGAGCGGATGATCGTCGACCTCGTCGACTACGGCCGCGACAACGACGTGCACCGCATCTCGCTGGCGTTCGCGGCCTTCCCCGAACTGTTCGCCGACAAGGAGCGGTCGCGCTCCGCACAGGCCATCTATGTGCTGGCCCGCACGCTGGACCCGTTGATCCGGCTGGAATCGCTGTATCGGTTCCTGCGCAAGTTCAACTCCTTCGGTAATCAGCGCTTCGTCCTCATCCGCTGGCGTGAGATCGTCTTCACCGCACTCGCGCTGCTGACCCTGGAATTCGTTCCGCACCGCAAACACGGCTGAGCTGCGATCACGCCAGATTGCCCTCGTAGCACAGGCCGGTTCCACGCCAGGTCGGTTGCGGCGCAACGGTTCCGCGGTCGAAGCGCCACGCGCTGACCGGTTCGGCGGCCTTCCAGAACAACCGGCCGTCGTGGCCGCGCA
>NZ_BAFQ01000062.1 GCF_000308375.1 Nocardia aobensis NBRC 100429
CAGACCGTGGCGGGTACCGTGGAACCCACTGCGGCACAGTCGAATCAGGTCGCCGACACGCAGATGTCGGATCTCAACCAGGCCGTCGCGGCGGCCGGACCGCACATGGGTCTGGCGATGGCGGTCGGCGGTATGGCCGGTTCGGTGATCGGCGCGGCCATCGGCTGCCCCCTCGGTATCGCCACCGGCGGCACCCTGATCTCCGTCGCCACCGCCGGCACCATGACCGTGCCCGCGATGGCCGCGGCCTGCCTGGTCGGCGTGGTCGCGGTGGGCGGCCTCGGTGCGAGTGTCGGCGGAATCGCGGTCGCCATTCCGGTCGGAATCGCCGCGGGCACACAGAAGTACAACCAGCTGCAGGCCGAACACGCCCAGGGCGTGACGCACTGAGCCATCGCCGTGCCCGGCTCTCCGCGCATGCGGCCGGGCACGGCGCCGGACAGCAGGCGACGGCGTGTCGGCGTGACCGGGAGTGTTGCGCGGCGGACAGTGTGCACGACGTCGAGCGGCCGAAGGTCGAGCGGAAGAAGTAGGCACCGATGAGTTTGTCCACCCTGGCCCTGGTGCTGGCGCTCGGGCTGGCGGGACCGCTGCTGGCGTGGCGCGCAGCCTGGCACATACCGGTGATCGTCGGCGAACTGCTCGCCGGAATCATCTGCGGCGTCACCGGATTCGGGCTGCTCGACGCCTCGGATCCGGTGTTCGCCTTCCTGGCCGATATGGGTTTCGCGCTGGTGATGTTCGTGGCCGGCACCCATGTCCCGATCCGTGATCCGCGGATCCGCTCGGCACTCGGAATCGGCGCCGTACGCGCCGTGCTGGTCGGTGCGGCCGCGGCCGTCATCGGCTACCTGCTGGCCGGATTCTTCGATACCGGACACGGCGCGATCTATGCGGTCCTGCTCGCCTCCTCCTCCGCGGCACTGGTGCTGCCGATCATCGATTCCCAAGGGCTGCAGGGCAGATCGGTGCTGGAGCTCACGGCGCAGGTGGCCATCGCCGACACCGCGTCGATCGTCGCGCTACCGCTGGTGATCGACGCGGGCAATGCCGCCCGCGCGGCACTGGGTGCGCTGGCGGTGATCGGCACCGCGCTGCTGTTGTTCTTCCTGCTGCGATGGCTGGAACGATCCGGTCTGCGCCGGCGTGCGCACCGGGTCTCCGAGCGCCGCAAATTCGCCCTCGAACTGCGGGTCAGTCTGGCCATCGTGTTCGGGATGGCCGCCCTCGCCACCCGCACGCACGTCTCGATCATGCTGGCCGGGTTCGCGGCCGGACTGGCCGTCGCGGCCGTCGGCGAACCGCGCCGCGTGGCGCGGCAATTGTTCGCCGCGACCGACGGATTCCTGGCTCCCCTGTTCTTCGTCTGGCTGGGCGCTCGGCTGAATCTGCGCGAATTCGCCGACCGCCCGCGGCTGGTCCTGCTCGGACTCGCGCTGGGAGCCGGTGCGCTGCTGGTGCATCTGCTCATGAGGATGCTGGGGCAGCCGGTTGCCTTCGGTGCGCTGGCCGCCGCGCAGATCGGTGTGCCGGTCGCGGCCGTCACCGTCGGCACCCAGCTGCACGTGCTGGTTCCGGCCGAGGCGGCGGCGATGATGCTGGGCGCGCTGGTGACGATCGTCGCGGCGGCGCTGGCCGCCGCGCTCGCGGCACGACGGCCGCCGGTGGCGGATCCGGTCGCGCCGTGAGCGAGGGTCAGGGTTTGTGCGCCACCACCGCGAACATGGTCACCGAGAAGTGATAGTCCCCGGTCTCGGCACCACGCCGGATTTCGGCGAGAACGTACTCGCGCTGGGCAGCGGTGATCAATCCGTCGGCCACACCTCGCTCGGTGACCGCCGTGAACATCGGGAGGATCGACTCCGGCTCCCAGATCACGGCCTCGGAACCGATATCGTCGATCACCAGCCCCGCGTCGACCAGCCGGCCTCGTAAACGCCTGCCGGAGTTGCGATTCGGGCTGTTGGTTTCCATCCGCTGCTGCAAGGCGGCGACGACCTCCGGATCGCCGGGATGGAAGATGGCCGTCGACCAGTCGCTGTCGATCAGCACCACCCGGCCGCCCGGCCGCAGCACCCGCGCGATCTCGGCGGTGGCCTTCGCCGGATCGTCGAGGTGCTGATAGACCCGCTCGCAGCGAACCGCGTCGACGGAGGCGTCCGGCAGCGGCAGATCGTAGGCCGATCCCTCGATGAATTCGGCCTTCACGTCGGCGGCGCGCTCGCGAGCCACTGTGAGCATCGACGGATTCGGATCGATACCGATGGCACGACCGGACTCCCCCACCAGAGCGGCCAGCTCCACCACTTCGGTGCCGGTGCCCGAGCCGAGGTCGAGGGCGGTTTCGCCGGGGCGCAGGGCCAGCGCGGCGCGCGCCCATTCGCGCATCCGCACCACGCCGGGTAGCGCGGCCTGATTGTCGAGTATTCGGACGATCAGGTCTTGTTCCGGGTGGTCGACCTGGTCGATGTGGAAGGACGGAACGCCTTGTTCATCGCTCACCCCGCCAGTATGCCCGCGCGGTCAGTCGAACAGCAGCTGCGCGGCGTGGGCGAGCACATCCGATCTGCTCTGTCCGGGGTGTTCGGCCTTGATCAGGCGATTGGCGATGACAATCGAAAAAGACAGCAGCGCAACCGCTTCCACGTCTTCCGAGGCGACACCGGAGTTCCGCAGGAGGGTGCGCAGGTAGTCCATTCTGGCGTTGTCCACTTTCCGCAACCGCGCCTCCACGTCCGGGTCGCGCCGGGCCCAGGCCCGGATGGCGAGGTCCAGCGGCGTCAAATCCTCGGCGAAGGTGAGCGTGCCGGCCCGCCGGATCTTGCGCTTCGGATCGCCGCCCTCGCGTTCGACCTGTTCGCGCACATCGTCGACGGCTCGCCGCTCCCAGTCGTCGAGCATCGCCTCGAGTAGTTCGTCGCGGGAACGGAACTGCCGGTAGAAACCACCGCGGGTCACGCCGAGCTGAGCCGCCAGCGCTTCCACCCGGACCGCGTCGGGGCCGTGGTGCTCGAGCACGGAGAGGCCGGCATCGACCCACGCCTGCCGCGGAGTGCGCACCGGTGGTGCCATCACGTCCTCCTTTCGACAGGCTCGCTACGCCCTTGATTAGATCACCCTCCAATAGATACAGTACTGTTCTGTATCTATTGCGCAGTATCGAAACCAGAAGGTTCTCGTCATGTCCGTGCACACCTCCCCCCGCGTCCGGCAATGCGGAATCACCGCCGAGCTGCTCACCCTCACCACCCTGGACGACGTCGTCTACATCGACAGCCACGTGCTGGAAACCCCCGCCGCCACCGGCCGCACCGCCGAGCAGTGGGCCCGCACGATCATGGAGGACGTCCCCGAGGAGGTCCGGGCGCGATTGCGTGCGGCGTGGGCCGGCATCGAACTCGACCTCACCCCCGGTGCGCCGGAGACCGTCGCCGGCTGGCGCATCACCTTCTCCGCACCGGATTGCCTTCTGCTGCGGGCCGATTCGGGACTCGGCTTCCACGGCGAACTGGCACTCGAGGTCCGCGACGGCGTCGTCGCGCTGTCGACCTTCGTGGCCATGCGGGGCACGCGCGCGCCGGATGTGTGGTTCGGCGTGGTGCCCGGCCATCTGGCGTTCGTGCGTTCACTGCTCGAACGAGCCGGCAGTACGGAGCCGGCGGCAAGCTGACGAACGCGCGGGTCAGTACCTCCACCGGCACGCGTCGGTGATCTGCTCGGGCGTGGCGTCGGCGAACAGCGCGATCTCACCGCGCCGGACGCTGCCGATGGTGTCGGCGAGGTCGTCGCCGAATGCCTCCCACAGCACCTCGTCCGCGTCGAAAGCCGCCACCGCGTCCGCGAGCGTGGTGGGCAACGGAGTGATCCCGCGCGCCGACCGGGTGGCGGAGTCGAGGCGAGCCGGATCGCCGGCGACCGGTTCGGGCAGGGTCGCGCCCGCACCCAAACCCGCCCGGCCCGCCGCCAGCAGGCCCGCGAGCGCCAGGTAGGGGTTGGCGGCGGCGTCGAACGTCTTGATCTCGATATTGGCCGCGCGGTCGCGTTCCCCCTCACTTCCGGTGACGTAGCGCAGGGCGGCCTCGCGGTTCTCCAACCCCCAGCAGCGGAAGACCCCGGCCCAGTGACTGGGCTGCAATCGCAGAAAGCTCGCCACCGCCGGGCAGCCGACGGCCAGCAGCGCGGGCAGATGGTCCAGGATCCCCGCGGCGAAACGCTCCCCTTCCGCACCGATGCCGAACGGACCCGGACCGCCGCACATCCGATTCACACCCTCGCGCCACAGGCTCAGATGGACGTGGCCGCCGTTGCCGACGACCCCGGGCACGACCATCGGGCTGAACGTCGCCCGCAATCCGTGGGCGTGGCTGACGGCCCGGACGACCTCGCGCACCAGCACGGCGTTGTCGGCGGTGCGGACCGGATCGGCGGAGGCAATCGACAGTTCGAACTGGCCCACCTCGTATTCGGGATGGATCTGCTCGACGCCGATGCCGCTGTCGCGCACGTTCGTCACCACATCGCGCAGATACGGGGCCAGTTCGCCGAGTCTGGCCATGCCGTAGGCGGGCGCCGAGGTAGCAGGGATGAAAGTGTCCGGGTCGAGTGGATCGGGGCGCGATATCGTCCATTCGAATTCGATCGCGGTGCGCAATTCGTAGCCGTCGCCGGCCAGTTCGGCGACGAGCCGGCGCAGCAGCAACCGCGAATCGCGTGCATGCGGCGTGCCACTTTGCGTGTAGCGATCCGCGGGTGCCCATCCCCAGCCCGGTAGTGCGGCCACGGCGGTGGCCCGGTCGACGTCGGGGTACAGCCGCAGGTCACCGGTCGGGCCACCGGCGACGTGTTCGGTCAGGATGGAGTCGTCGACCAGGAAGGCGTCGAAAACCGGCGACGCCCCGATGCCCCAGGCGGCCGCGTGCGAGAACCGTTCCACCGGAACGGCTTTCATCCGGACGATGCCGCCGGTGTCGACCCAGGTGACGGCCACGGCGTCGACATCCCGGGCACTCAGGGCGGCAGCGACGGCGCTCGCCCGATCCGCGCGGTCGCGGCGCAGCCGCTCGGTCAGTGGTTCCACGTCGACTCCCGGGAGTTCGAGGGAAGCCGGCACAACCAGACACAGACGCCGGCGGGTTGCCGCGTTCGAGACTACGCGCCGACATCCCGATCGCTCGCACTTCCGCCCCTGCCGCTCCGGATCCCCCGACCACCCCACACCCGTGCGGAACCGGCACGAGGACCGTGGCGTGGCGGTGTGTGGTCACCGCATCGACAGGCAGCCCTGGAAGGTCTGGAAATCGCCCGCGAAGCCCGGGCCGCCGGTACATACCGGGGTCCCCACGCCGGAGACGGTGACCGTGGCGCCCGGCCCCGCGATGCCGATGGCAAGACCCGGCCGGACCCCGGACAGGTCGGCGGTCGCGCCGGAACCCACCGCGATCGCCGCGGGCCCCGACCACGGACCCGAGGCGGACCGGGCGGTGCCACCACCTTGCGCGATGGCCAGCGACAAGCTCGTCGGCCCCGCGTTCGCGGTGGCCGTACCGTTGATGCCGTAGGCGGCAGCCGCGCTCCCGCCGGTGCTGGTGGCCGAACACGCGGCATCGGCTCCCGTATCGGCGACCGATGTGGCACCCGGCGCCGGGCAGCTGGTGGAGTCGGCTTGGGCCGGCGCGGCCGACAACGCGGCCGAGGTCAATGCGATACCGCCGCCGGAGATGAGAGCGAACAGCGCGCGACGCGCGGAAGAACGAGACATGAGGGCCTCCTCTGATTGGTTCGTCTCAGCCAGAATACCCGCAATTCGATGCATAAACGATGCAATTTCCCTTTTGCCGCCTCCGGCTGCAACGGCAACCTGCCGAACCAGGCCCACCTCGTACGAGTCGACCAGCAGCCCTCCTGCGCCTACACGACACACAGTCGACCACGGCAGATGAATACGGTTTTCACTGCATCATTTATGCATCGTTTGCTGTAGCCTTGGGGTCGGAAGTCGAGGGAGGATCGTTCACCCGGACCGGAAGACGCGGTCCCGATCCCGCCTCGCAGACCCGGCCGGCACCCGCATCGCCGCACCACCGAACCGAGGAGTGGACGTGAGCGTCACCATCGACAATTCACGCCGATTGTGTTCCCCCGCAACAATTCTGGCCGACCACCCGGTGAACGTGGCGGACGGTGTGGCATGGTGGCGCGCCGCGGTGCGGGATCGAGTGCTGACCGAACTGGACGCCTTCCTGCGCGCGAACCGGATCGGCGCCGTCCACGGGATCGCGGTCGACGACATCGCACGCCGATACGTGGCAGGCGGCAAATGCCTTCGATCGACGTTCATGTACATCGGCTGGTTGTGCGGCGAGGCCCCGGATGCGGCCGCGCTGCGAGCCGCCGCCGCGCTGGAACTGGTCCACGCCTTCGCGTTGATCCAGGACGATGTGATGGACGAGTCGGCGCTGCGTCGCGGCGCGCCCACCGGACACGTCGCCTTCGCCGACGCGCACCGGGATCGGCGAATGCCCGGCGACGCCGCACGATTCGGCGAGTCGGCGGCCGTGCTCCTCGGCGATATCTGCCTGGTCTGGGCGGACAAGATGCTGCGCGACAGCGGAATTCGACCCGATTGCCTCTACCGTGTGTGGCCCCGCTTCGACGCGATGCGAATCGAGCTGGCAGTGGGACAGTTCGGCGATCTGCTCAACGACGTGCGCACCGAACCGGATTTCGGGCAGGTGCTGGCGCTGGCGCGCGCGAAATCCGGCAACTACACCGTGCGCCGGCCACTCGAACTCGGCGCGGCGATGGCCGGATGCGACGAGCCGACCCTGTCGGCGCTGAGCCGGTACGGACGCGCCGTGGGCGAGGCGTTCCAGATGCGCGACGACCTGCTGGGGGTCTTCGGAAGCGCCGATGCCACAGGCAAACCCGGCGACGGAGACCTGACTCAGCACAAGGCGACCACCGTGGTGATCGCCGCCCGGCAGCTCGCCGAACCCGCCGCCCGCCGCGAACTCGACACCCTGCTGTCGGCGCCGGTCGTCGACGCCGGCGCCACCGACAGACTGCGCGCCCTGATCACCGCCTCCGGAGCGCCCGCCCGGATCGAGGCGATGATCAGCGACCGCATCGGCGAGGCGCGGCACGCCGCCGAGAGCGCGACCCTGCCCGAACCGATGCGCCGCGTACTCGACGGCATGGGACTCATCTGCGTCACCCGCCACCCCTGAGGAGGAAGACCAATGCGCACGACCACAGGTCGCAGCGACCATATCGTCGTAGTCGGAGCGGGGCTGGCCGGACTGTCGGCGGCACTGCACCTGGCCGGCCGCGGCCGTACCGTCACTCTGCTGGAACGTGATTCGGTTCCCGGCGGCCGCACCGGTCGCGTCGATGTGGACGGCTACCGCCTGGACACGGGTCCGACCGTGCTGACCATGCCGCATCTGGTCGAGGAGACGTTCGCCGCGGTCGGTGAGCGGATGGACGACCGCCTGGCGCTGGTGCCGGTGGATCCGGCCTATCGTGCCCATTTCGCCGACGGGCGTCACCTCGAGGTCCACAGCGACGCCGATCGCATGGCGGCCGCGATCACCGAGTTCGCCGGACCCGGGCAGGCGGCGGGATACCGCCGACTGCGCGCCTGGCTGACCCGGCTCTACCGGGCCGAATTCGACTCGTTCATCGCGGCGAATTTCGATTCCCCGCTGTCGGCGCTGCGTCCCTCGCTGGCGCGGCTGGCGGCGATGGGCGGATTTCGCCGCTGGGACCGTGCGGTCGCCCAGCACATCCACGATTCGGAATTGCGGCGCCTGTTCACCTTTCAGTCCCTGTACGCCGGAGTCGCGCCCAGGCGGGCGATAGCGGCGTACGCGGTGATCGCGTATATGGACACGATCGCCGGTGTCTGGTTCCCGCGCGGCGGTATGCGAGCGCTGCCCGACGCGCTCGCCGCGGCCGCGCACGACGCCGGTGTGGAGATTCGCTACGACACCGCCGTGACGAGCCTGGACCGCACCGGATCCCGGATCCGCGCGGTCGTCACCTCGTCCGGCGAGCGCATCCCGTGCGATGCGGTCGTGCTCACCACCGAGTTGTCCGAGACCTACCGGTTGACGGGCCACTCCCCGCGCCGCCCGCTGCGTCCCACGGCGGCACCGTCCGCCTTCGTATTGCACGTAGGCTGCGAGGCGATGCCCCGGGCTGCCCACCACCATCTACTCTTCGGCCGCGCCTGGGACGAAGCCTTCGACGACATCATCGCCCGCGGCAGCGTGATGACGGATCCTTCGCTGTTGCTCACCCGGCCCACCGCAGGAGATCCGAGCCTCGCCCCACCCGGTCGCGACCTGCTCTACATTCTCGCTCCGGTACCGAATCTTGTTCGGGGGCCGATCAATTGGGATCGCTTCGGTCCCGCCTACGCCGAGGAGATCCTGACCACGGTCCGGGATCGCCTGCCGTTCCCGCTGTCGGATCCCCGGTTGCTCCACATCACCACGCCCGCCGACTGGGCTCGGCGCGGCATGCTGGCCGGCAGCCCGTTCGCGTTGGCGCACACCGTCACTCAGACCGGTCCCTTCCGCCCGTCCAATGTGATCCGCGGACTCGAGAACGTGGTGCTGGCCGGTGGCAGCACCGTCCCCGGCGTGGGCATACCGCCCGTGCTGATCTCCGGGCGGCTCGCCGCGGACCGCGTCACCGGGCCGATTTCTTCGCCACGGCCCGCACGCCGACCCGCGTCTGCCCTTACCGCACCGGCCGCCGCCATCGTCCGCTGATCGGAAACTCATGTCCCCCATCGCTTTCCTCGACAACGGCCGCACCGATACGCAGTTGCAGCGGTCCTATCGCGCCTGCCGGACGCTCAACGCGCGCCACGGCAAGACCTTCTTCCTCGCCACCCGGTTACTCGCCCCCGATCAGCGTCCGGCGATCCACGCGCTCTACGGCTTCGCCCGCCGCGCCGACGACATCCTCGACGACATCGATCCGAGCCGCCCGGTCACCGAACGCGCGGCGCGACTGACTGCGCTGGCCACGCAGTTCACCACCGAGGACGCCGATGCCGACGCGGTCCTCCCGGCCGTGCTGCACACGGCACACTCCTACCGCATCGCTGCGTCGCTGTTCGACTCGTTCCTGGAATCGATGCGGATGGATCTCACCGTCACCGACTATCCGGATCGGCGCGCGCTGGACCACTACGTCTACGGTTCCGCCGAAGTCATCGGGTTACAGGTGCTGCCGGTGCTGGGCACGGTGTGCCCGGTGGACGAGGCCGCCCCCTACGCCGCCGCGCTCGGAAAAGCCTTCCAGCTCACCAACTTTCTGCGCGATGTGGACGAGGACCTGGTCCGGGACCGGGTGTATCTGCCGGCGGACGAACTGGCCGCCCACGGCGTCGACCGGGATCTGCTGCTGTGGTGCCAGGCGCACCGCCGCACCGACGCCCGAGTCCGGCGTGCCCTGATCGCCCAGCACGCCCACACTCGCGGCATCTACGACTACGCCCGTGCCGGTATCGCCCTGCTCGATCCGCGGTCGCGCCCGTGCGTCACCACCGCGCTCACCCTCTATTCGGAAATCCTGGATCGCATCGAGAGCCTGGACTTCGACATCTTCGCTCATCGTGCCCGCGTCGGTATTCCGCGACGTGTCACGGTGGGCACCCGCGGTCTCGCCGCTGCCGTCCGGTCTCGGAGTCGCGTTGGCGGCGCTATGAAACCGACTGGGACACAGCCTCTTCGGCCGCTCCGGTGATATTGCGGGTCATTCCGCCGAAGATGAGCGCGTGGAAGGGAGCGATCGCCTTCCAGTAGAGGTGACCGGCCAGGCCGTGCGGGTCGAATACGGCCCGCTGCCGGTAGACCGTGCCCCGCGCATCCGTGTCCACGCTCAGCTCCAGCCACGCCCGCCCCGGCACCCGCATTTCCGCGCGCAACACGAGGGTGCGCGGGCGTTCGATGCGTTCCACTCGCCACCAGTCCAGCGCCTCGCCGGCGTGCAGCCGATGCGGATCCCGTCTCCCCCGGCGTAATCCGGCACCGCCCGCGAGCCGGTCGATCCAGCCGCGCAACGACCAGGCCAGCGGAAACGAATACCAGCCGTATTCGCCGCCGATGGATTCGATCACCGCCCACAGCGTCGCCGGATCGGCGCGGGTGTGGCGTTCTCGCACATCGACGTAGAGGGAACCGCCCGACCACGCGGGATCGGTAGGCAGCGGGGACGACGGTTCACGACCGAGCTGGTCGGCATCCGACCAGCGGGTGGGGACGTCGAGGTCGCGGATACGAGTCAACGCCAGTTCCACCGCGGTGCGGTAGTCGATCAATCCGCGCGCCGGGTCGGGGATGTGCTCGGCGATCGTGTGGTCTTCGCAGACCACGTCGTTGACCAGCGATTCCATCAGCGGCACCGCGATCGCCTTGGGGACCGGGGTGACGAGATTGACCCACTGCGCCGACAGCCACGGGGTGAGCACCGGGACCGGGACGATCACGCGCCGCGGCAGCCGCGCCACTTCGGCGTAGTCACGCATCATCTGCTCGTAGGTGAGCACGTCCGGGCCGCCGATATCGAAGGCGCCGCGCACGTCCGGCGGTAGTTCGGCCGCCCGCGTCAGGTAGTACAGCACATCGCGCACCGCGATCGGCTGGATGCGGTTGCGCACCCAGCGCGGCGTGACCATCACCGGCAGCCGTTCGGTGAGATACCGCAGCATTTCGAAACTGGCCGAACCGGATCCGATGATCACCGCGGCCTGCATCGCTATCGCCGGAACCGACCCCGCGAGCAGGATTCGCCCGACTTCGGCACGGGAGGACAGGTGCCGCGACAGTCGCTGACCGGGCGGAACGATGCCGCCCAGATACACGATCCGGCGTACCCCTGCCCGGGCCGCCTGCTCGGCGACCAGTGTCGCCGCGCGGCGGTCGACATCGTCGAAATCCGTACGCGTCAGCGAATGCACCAGGTAATAGAGCACATCCGTCCCGGCGCAGGCCGCGGCCACATCGTCGGCGCGGAGCACATCACCGCGCAGGACTTCCACGCTGTCGCGCCAGGCGGCGTCGTCGAGTTTGGCCGGGGTGCGGGCCAGCACCCGCACCTCGTGGCCCGCGGCCAGTAGCTCGGGCACCAGCCGGCCACCGATGTAGCCGGTCGCACCGAACACCACACATCGCATACCGTCTCCTGATCACCGCATCGATTACATGCCGGGCACTTCCACGATCGGCGCCGGATAGGTCGCATTGTCGACGTCCTCGCGCCACGGGCGGTGCACCGCCGCGCCGGACAGGTGGGCGAGTTCGGGCAGCCAGCGGCGTACGTACTCACCCTCCGGATCGAAACGGTGCGCTTGCCGCAATGGATTGAGCGTGCGATTGGGGCGGGTGTCGGTCCCGGTGCCCGCGACCCACTGCCAGTTCATCTGGTTGTTCGCCACATCACCGTCGACCAGCCAATACCGGAAATGGGCTGCGCCGATTCGCCAATCCAGCCGCAGGGTTTTGGCCAGGAACGATGCGGTGATCAGCCGCGCGCGTCCCGGCATCCACCCTTCGTCACGCAGTTGGCGCATCGGCGCGTCGACGATCGGAAAACCGGTGCGACCGTGCGTCCACGCCTCGAAGGCCTGCTCATCCTTGCGGATCTCGACCGGACCCGAGCGGTAATCGGACCACGCCGCCGCGGGGCGGGCCGCCAGCACCTGATGATGGAAGTCGCGCCAGGCCAATTGCCGGGCGAAACTGTGCGCGCCCGGGTCCGACATGTCCAGCCTCGACACCACCTCCGCGGCGGACAGGCATCCGAAATGCAGGTACGGCGACAGGTGTGACGTGGCGTCGGCGGCGAGGTCGTCATTGGTCTCGTCATACGCGGTGACCCCATCGGACAGCCAGCGGCGCAACATCTTTCGCCCGGTGGTCTCGCCGCCGACGCGCAGATTCGGTGAGGTCCGCGCGGTGCGCAGTTCGTCGAGACCCGGCTGTTCGCCATCCAGCCGCGGCACCTCGAGATTTTTCGGCGGCGGCAGCGGACGCCGATGGCGAGCGCTTTCCCAACGCCGGAAGTACGGCGTGAACACCGCGAAATGATCGCGTCCGGTGCTCGGCTCGATCGCGTCGAGGTCGACACTGGTCACCGTGGCGGCGTGCGTCTGCACCTGGCAATCGTGGGATTCGAGCCTGTCACGCAGAGCCGACTGGCGTCGTTTGCCGTAGTAGCTGACTTCGGCCGCGAGGTGGACCGACTCCGCCTGCGTCTGGGCGACGATCCGCTCGACCTCGTCGACCACCTTGCCGTGCCGTAGAACGAGATGCCCACCGCGTGACTGTAATTCGTCGTCGAGTTCGTCCAGGGCCGCGGCGAGGAATCGCACCCGGTTGGGTGCGGCCCCTGAGCCGGTGATCAGCGATTCGTCGAGGACGAACAGTGGAACCACCGCATCGCCGGCACGCTGCGCCGCGGTCAGCATCGGATTGTCGTGAACCCGCAGATCACGAGTGAACAAAGCTACCGCCACACCCATCGCTACTCACCTCCACTCGCCGGAGCGGCCATGGCTTGTACGCACCGAGCCGGGTTCACAGCCGGCACAGTGGGGTGATGTCGCCGCGTCCACCCGTCACCGGCGAGGTCAGGTACAGGCAGGGTTGCTCACCAGCCGCCACGATCGCCGCGACGACCTGGTTCCACTGATCCGCATCCAGTGCGGGCGTGCGGGAGAGCACGAATCCGGAGATCCGGTAGGGGTCTGTGACGAGGGCCCAGGAGTAGTCCGGACCGAGTGCGGTCACGACATAGTTGGGCGGACCGTCCAGGCTTTCCTGGGTCGGCACTCCCGGGAACGCCACGCGTAATTGCGCTCCCGTCACCGGATCGACCACGCGCGCCGCACCCTGGATCTCGTTTCCCGTACCCGACCAGGTGGTGCACGAATTGTGCACCGACACATCACCGTTCGGCAGTGCCGCGTACTCGGCGCGCGTATCGCGGGCGCAGACGAGATTGAAATACTGAGGAACCGCGGCGACCTGATACCACGTGCCGACGTAACGGCTCAGATCCAGCGCGGGAACGGGAGCCGGACCGGCCGCCGGACTCGCACCCGCGGGCGCCGCGACGGCGCCGAATACGACCATCGCCGAGACAGCGACACCGGCCAGCCGAGCCGGGCGCATCGCTGCCGCAGCGAACGCGGTCACACGGCGAAGGGCGCCGGTCAGCATTCGCGCCACCTTCCCTTCGAAGCCACCGGGCCGATCTACCTGCGAACGATGTTCGAGCACCTGCGACTCCTCTGTTCGATGAGCATGGGTTCGACGACACAGACGATCCTACAGCAATCGATGCGTAATCGATGCATACTGGAGGTGCCACCCGCGCATCACTCCCACCGCGCGGGTGCCGCAGCACTGTGACGTTGCGGTGCCCATGCCCGCGAAAGGCAGAATGATCGTCATGTCCGATGCCTCGCCTCCCGACAACGACGCGACCGGATTCTCGGTACGCACCGTCGCGGAGCGCATCGGCATCCCCACCGCGACACTGCGCAGTTGGAATCAGCGCTACGGCATCGGCCCCTCCCAGCATCGGCGCGGTCGCCACCGCCTGTACTCCGAGGCCGATATCGCCCGGCTCGAGCGCATGGTCGTACTCGTCCGAGGCGGATCGAGCCCCGCGCGAGCGGCCGAGTCCGTGCGCGGACCATTGCCGGTCGCCGGAGACCACGCGTCACTCCTGGAAGCCGCCTTCGCCTCCGACCCCACCACACTGCAGTCGTTGCTGCTCGCCCACATTCGCGCCTTCGGCGTGGTCGACACCTGGGATCGACTGTGCCGCCCGGCCTTCGCCGAGATCGTCCAGCGGCAAGGAGCGGGCATCGGATGCATCGACGTCGAACACCTGCTGTCCTGGTGCATTACGGCCGCACTGCACCGCGCGGTCCCGCCACCGGCCGACGCGCCCGCCACCCCGGTACTGCTCGCCTGCACCAGCGGTGAAGCGCACTCCCTGCCACTCGAGGTCCTGCGCGCCGCCCTCGCCGAGCGCGACGTCCCGGCCACCATGCTCGGCCCCAACGTCCCCACCCCCGCCCTCGGCGACGCCCTGGATCGCAGCGTGCCGGAGTCGGTAGCGGTGCTGTGGTCCCAGCAGGAATCGACCGCCCTCCTCTCGGCCGTGCGCACCTGCGCCGACCGCGGCGCCCGCGTCCTGCTGGCAGGCCCCGGCTGGTACGACATACCCGCCCCCGACACCGCCGAAATCGTCGACGACCTCCAGTCCGCACTGGCGGAACTGACCCACGCCCACCCGGCAGAGGTGTCGGCTCAACCACGCTGATCGGGAATCACCGGTCGGCCGGCCCGCAGCGCAGTACCCCTTGCTCCGCCGCCGAGAACTTGCCGGACCTTGTCCCGCGGCATGCGTGATGCTAATTTTCGTATACGAGAATTACATTCTCATCTGGCCGACACCGGCAGCTCGAAAGGTCGATCACGTGCGCGTCATTCAGTGGACCACCGGGAAGGTCGGAAAGCTCAGTCTGCGAGGGATTCTCGACGATCCGCGACTCGAATTGGCCGGTGTCTACGCCTATTCCGACGACAAGGCCGGGGTGGATGCGGGCACGCTGTGCGGGCGGCCCGATACGGGAGTGCTCGCCACCACCGATATCGATGCGCTGCTCGCCCTCGATGCGGATACCGTCATCTACACGCCGTTCATGGCCGACCTCGACCATGCGACACGATTGCTCGAGAGCGGCCTCGATGTCATCAGCACCAACCTGTTCCTCAACGTCGGCGGAATTCAGGGCGAGACGGAACAGAAACTCGCCGCCGCCTGCGAACGCGGCAACAGCTCGCTGCACATCACCGGCATCAACCCGGGCTGGATCAACGCCGTGACCACCGCGTTGACCGCGGTGTGCCGTGACGTCCGATCGATCTCGATCTTCGAATCGGCCGATGTCTCGGTCTACGAATCCGCGGAAACATGGCAGGCCCTGGGTATTTCACGACCCGAGGCCACCCCGGAGCTGATCGAGATCGCGAAACTGTGGATGAGCACCTTCCGTGATTCGGTGCGGCGCATGGGCGTGGCTCTGGGCTACGAATTCGACGATATGGATTTCTCCATCGAGTACGCGACCGCCGCCGAAACGGTGGATCTGGGCTGGATCCGCATCGAGAAGGACACCATTGCCGCTGTGCGCGGCGGATGGGCCGGCAAAGTCGGCGAGAAATCCGTCGTCCGCTCGAAGGTCGCCTGGTATCTGACCGAAAAGCTCAACGAGAGCTGGGAATTCGACGACGACCACTATCACATCGTCATCGAGGGAGAACCCGAAGTGCGGACCCGGATCAGGTTCGTCCCGCCGGACAGCTGGGGAAATCACGAGTGGGACACCATGACCGCGATGCCCGCGGTGAATTCCGTCTTCGACGTCGCCCGAGCGCCCGCCGGCATCTCGACGCTGAAAGAAGTGGGATTGCCGTGCGCGCCCGCCGATCTGTGGTTGTCGAGGTGACGCGGTGGGATATGCCGACGAGCTGTTCGATCTGACCGGCAAGGTGGTTCTGGTCACCGGCGGCAGCCGCGGCCTGGGGCGTGAGATGGCCTTCGCCGCCGCACGCTGCGGCGCCGATGTCATCATCGCCAGTCGCAACTACGACACTTGCGTAGACACCGCCGGCGGGATCGCACGCGAAACCGGTCGCGCCGCCATGCCCTACGGCGTGCACATCGGCCGCTGGGACCAGCTCGACGGGCTGGTCGACGCCTGCTACGACCGGTTCGGCAAGGTCGATGTCCTCATCAACAATGCCGGGATGCAACCGGTCTACGACGATCTGCCGTCGGTGAGCGAGAAACTGTTCGACGCCATCATCGCCCTGAATCTCAAAGGGCCCTTTCGTTTGTCGGCACTCCTCGGCGAGCGCATGGTGGCCGCGGGCCGCGGATCCATCGTCAACGTCAGTTCCACCGGTTCCATCCGGCCGCGCCCGTCGATCGTGCCCTACGCCGCGGCCAAGGCGGGACTCAATGCCATGACCGAGGGCTTGGCCCTGGCATTCGGCCCGGCCGTCCGAGTCAACACCCTGATGGCCGGCCCCTACCGCACCGACGCCACCGCCGGATGGGATCTCGACAACCTGGGCCCAGACGACAACCCGTTCGCCGCCCATGCGCTCCAACGCATCGGCCACCCCAGCGAAATCGTCGGAGCCGCTCTATTTCTCGCCTCCGACGCTTCCAGTTACACCACCGGATCGATCCTCCGCTCCGACGGCGGCATGCCGTAACGACCTGCGCGGCTGCAGGCCTCAGCTCAACGGCTCTGTTCCGACGTCGACGCGCCCGCGGCGACCGGTGACGCCGACAGTTCCGAATCGACCGGCGCCACATCCCGAATCCAGCGTCCCGGCCACCAGATCCTCGGACCGATCAGCGCGAACAGGGCGGGGATCACCAGGGTTCGGATGACGAAGGTATCGAGCAGAATTCCGACGCCGACCACGATGCCCAGCTGGGTCAGCGTGATCAGGGGAAGGACGCCGAGGACGGCGAACACTGCCGCCAGCACGATTCCGGCGCTGGTGATCACCCCGCCTGTGGAGCCGACCGCGCGGACGATGCCGCCGGTCACGCCGTGGCCGGGCGTCTCCTCGCGCGCTCGCGTCACCAGGAAGATCGTGTAATCGACACCGAGCGCCACCAGGAACAGGAAGGCGAACAGCGGCACGTTGGTGTCCAATGCCGGGAACCCGAAAACGTAAGTGCTGAGCAGGCTTCCGATCCCCAGCGCGGCCAGGGCGCTGAGCACCGTGACCGCCACCAGCAGTATCGCGGCCGGCAGTGCCCGCAACAGCACCAGCAGCACCAGCAGGACGACCACCAGAATGAGCGGAATGATCACGTGCTGATCGCGCCGGGCCGCGTCCCGGGTGTCCATGGCGACGGCGTCGGAGCCGCCGACCAGCGCCTCGGCGCCGGGCACCGAGGACAGTGCGGTGCGCAGGCGACTCACATCGGCGAATGCGGCGTCGGAGGCCGGTGGCGCGTCCAGGATCACCGACCAGCGCGTCGACCCGTTGTCCGACACGCCGGCGGGGGTCGCGCGCACGACGCCCGGGGTGCCGTCGAGGACCGCCTGCACCCGCTGCGCGGTTTCGGTGCGCGCCAGCACTATCGCGGGATCGCTTGCGCCGGAGGAGAAATGCTCGCTGACAGCCCGCAGGCCGTCGACCGATTCCGCGTGTACGCGGAACTGCTCGGACTGCGCGAGGCCGACATGAGCGAACGGCAGCGCGGCGGCACAGGCGGCCGCGACCACCAGGAAGACGCCGGCCACCGTCGCCGGTCGCCGGACGACCTTTTCCGCGACGGTATGCCAGGCGCCGGAGGTCGCGGTGTCATGACCGTCGACTCGGGGAATGAACGGCCAGAACACCTTTCGTCCACACAGGGCCAGCGCGGGAGGCAGCGCGACCAGGACGAAGACCGCAGCGATCACCAGCCCCAGTGCACCGAACGCGCCCAGGCCGCGGGTATTGGGGAGCAGCGCGAGCAGCAATATCAACAGGGCCAGCACAACCGTCAGGTTGCTGGCGAGCACCGCGGGCCCGGCTCGCCGCGCGGCGATCCGCAGCGCGGCCCGATGGTCCT
Source organism: Nocardia aobensis NBRC 100429 (assembly GCF_000308375.1). GTDB lineage: Bacteria > Actinomycetota > Actinomycetes > Mycobacteriales > Mycobacteriaceae > Nocardia > Nocardia aobensis. The sequence goes on from NZ_BAFQ01000062.1 coordinate 17,677, forward strand.
CGGTCCGATACAACTCGTCGCGATAGCGAGACACCAGCAGCAACGCATAGTTCGTGCCGGCCCCGAATACCAGCACGCTGGTGATTCCCGCGGTCGAACCGTCGAACGTCAGACCACTCACCTGGGCGAGCGCGTTTCCCGCCGCGGAGGCGACCCGGTCGGCGACCGCCACCACCGACAGCGGAATCAACCACAGCACCGGGGAACGGTAGGTCGCTATCAGCAGCACCATCACCACGGCGGCGGTGACCGCGAGCAACAGGGTGTTGGCGCCGGAGAAGGAGTCGGCGATATCGGCGCCGAAGGCCGGGCCGCCGGTGATGCGCACCTGCAGATCGGCGGGTGCGCCGGCCCGCGCGGCCGCACGCAATTCATCGATACGGTCGGTCAGGGCGAAGCCGTTCAGCTCGGACGGAATCGGAGTCTGCCCGAGTGCGGCGCGCTGGTCGGGCGACAGCACGAGACCCGGCCCACTCGCGCCGGAACGAATCCGGGCCAGCGCCGCCTCGGCCTGCGCTCGGTCGCCGGGGGTGAGGACTTCGCCGTCGGCGCGGGTGACGATCAGGACCGCCGCCGCCGAATCCCCGCCGGGAAACTGCCGCAGCAACCGCTGCACCTGCGCGGATTCGGCGTCGTCCGGTAACGAGTTCGGTGCCGAGCCACCCGACTCGCCCCCACCGGACAGGCCGAGGACCGCGACGGCGGCGACCACCATCGCCGCGAGGATGATCCACCCTCTCCGTCCGGAGACGATCCGCGCATATCGGTCCCATCCGCCCATCCCGGAACTATTTCAGAAACTGAAATAGTTTGCAAAGGGTTCGCCCCTCGGTCCGATTACCCTGTGTGCACGCCCACCGGCGGGAGAAGGGAGACAGAGGTGACCGAGCGCTCGACCGACGCGGCGCCCATCGAGCGCGACCGCGACGAACTCGAGACGGCGATCGCCCGCGACATCCGCGCGCTCAGCGCCGTCTCGGATCAGATCTCGCACCTCTTCGCCCATTCGAACGATCTGCGCCCCAACGACTTCCGCGCCCTCATGCATATCGCCACCGCCGACGCGGAAGGAACGCCCCTGACCGCCGGACGACTCGGGGCGCTGCTGGGCGTCTCCCCCGGCGCGATCACCTACTTGATCGAGCGCATGATCGAGTCGGGCCATATCGAACGCGAAGCCGACGACACCGACAAACGCCGTGTGCTACTGCACTACAGCGACCACGGCATGACCGTGGCCGCGGGCTTCTTCACCCCCATCGGCATACAAACCCGAGCCGCACTCGCCGACCTCCCCGACTCCGACCTGCAGGCCACCCACCGCGTACTGACCGCCATAGTCGGCGCTCTACGCGACCACAGCGCGGCGATCACTTCCGAGCGACCACACGCAGAACGATAAGACGCCTGCATCTACGCTCGACCAGCGGCCAAGCCGCGGCCCACCTTGCGAATACCCTCGGCGCAGATTGCGACCTTCTCCAGAACTGAATCCTCGGACACGACCGAAGGGACGAAGAATTTCACTGCCTGGCCGGTGATTCGCAACGAGTTCGAAAAGCCATGTCCGTTCTGCCCGAACCCTGCATCCTGGACCAGTGGGTAATGGTGCATCGAACGCATCTGAAGGGGAACATCCGCTATCTGGATGTTCTCCGCGCGGAGCGCAGCCACGAACTGTTCACGCGGATAACCACATTCCGCAGGATCGAACAAAGCCACCAGGCTGTAGTACGAGTGCCTCGTCGAGCCGGTCGATCTGCTGAGTACGCGCACTCCCGGCAATTCGTTCAAAGCGGCACAGATCATATCTGCCGGTTCCTGTCTGGCATCCACAAGCGCAGCAAGGTCATCCAACTGCGCGAGCGCCATCGCCAAAGCCAGTGGATGCGCACGGTACTTCAGACCGGTACCGGTGAATGCATACCTGGCATTGCTCGAGTCCGGCCGGATACCCTGCACAGCGCGCTGGTTGAAATGTCCGAGCAACAAAGCGCGTTCGAAGATGTCCTCGTTATTCGTTGCCAGCACACCACCTTCGCCCGCGCACAAGGTCTTCTTCGCCTGCATGCTCCACGCCGCACCGTCTCCGAAAGAACCGACCACACGCTCACCGATCCTGCTGTCGTAGGCGTGTGAACAGTCCTCGAACAACAACAGCCCGCGGTCGTCGCAAATTCGGCGAAGAGTCACGACGTCGGCCGGCTGACCCCACATGTGCGTAGCCACAACGGCCTTGGTCCTGCCGGTACACGCACTGTCGATCTGCGCCACATCGATGGTGCCATCTGCGGTCGAGTCGACCAACACCAAACGCACCCCCAGGTGCAGCAACGGCGTGATGGTGGCGAAAAACCCGTAGTCGGAGCAGATGACCTCATCACCCGCCCCGAGTCGAGAACCGTAGTACAACGAATGTAACGCCGCTGTTCCGGAACACACAGCGAGCGTTCTCGTCTGCGACGAGTAGCACGCGAAGGCATCCTCGAAACGACCGACAATGCCACTCCGGTCGTACAGCGAAGTAGCCTCGCGCAACTGCGTTACGACAGCCGATGCGATGCGGTCCGTCATGACAGGCCATTCAAACCGGATCGGAGACGACGCCAGCGGTGGACCACCCTGAATCGCTAGCCGACTTGAATCAACTGTCATAGCAGGGTACCTCGCGCGCCGAGTCGGAGTGGCGGTAGAGAGACTCGATGAGGGCGAGCACCGATTCCTGTTCATACAATGCAGCACGCCAGTTTCCCTGGCCGGTCAGGAATCCCGCTTCTACGAGGTCTCGGATCTGTACGAGTACCGGATCACTCACAGCATGCGCAGATGCTCGTGCCGGCACCACGGGGACGGAACTCCATCCACCAGGGCCGGGGGCGGCACCATCCCGGACCATTAGTCGCCTTCTGGACTCCCGTCTCGACCAAGCACCCAGCAGCAGTTGGACTCGGATTCCGGTCGATGCGTACTCCAGGGAAATGCGCGCTTCTCGCTCGCACGCGCGTGCTTCCGCACCTCGCGAATCGAGCACGGCATGAGCGATGGTGGGCGTACCCAGACATAGGTTGATCAGATCAAAGTAGTGGTAACCGAGGTCGATCAATACCCCACCACCGCTTCGACTACGGTCCGTGCGCCAACCGTGCACCCCAGGATCGAACGGAACTTTGACGTCGATCATAAATTCTGCGGGCCCGTGTTGCGCGCCGAAGGCAGTTACTATTGCCATACCGAACTCACTGTGCCGCATCGACAACAACGGCGCCAAAGGCGTCTCGAAATCGATTGCCGCGCGACGTAACAACACCAGATCCGTCGCTTTGGTCACCAACGGCTTCTCGATCAGAGTAGGTACCCCCGCGCGCAGCAGGGCTATTCCGATCGGCAGGTGCGTGTCGTGCGGAGTAGCGACCACCGCCAGATCCGGACGTACGATCCGAACTGCATCTGCAAGATTCTCGAATACCGGTACTTCCATCACACTGCGTTGCAGACTCCACGCCCTGTGCCGCTCCTCCACAATCGCTACGACTGCCATGTCGGCCATAGCCGCCATCGCCGGATAGTACGTTTCCAAGCCCCGTTTTCCGGCGCCGACGAGGAGGACACCGATGTTCATCGCTCTGCACTGCCCGGAGACTTGTTCATGATCTGGCGGGTTGCGTCCCGCGCAAATTCAAGCCAGTCGCGAGCGCGAAGTTCGTAGGGATGTGCGACGAACTTCTCATCCGTAAAGAACGGCAGAATGTGAGCGCCGCCGTCATTCGCAATGAGGCGAATTCCGTCGTGTGACCATTCACCGCGAGAAACTACTCGACCGATCACTGCTGCCGACGGATATTCGCTAGCGACTTTCGGGGCGGCGAGAGCTTCGAACTCCGCCGCCCTTTCGGGTTGTACGGTTACCAATACCTCCCAATCGTGGCCGGCATTCATCGCGAACAGAAAAGGGGCGATACCCAGTTCGGCAGCCAGCCGACGGACGTCATCATTGATCAAGCGATCCAGCCTGCTCACGTCGATCTCCAATCCGACGCCGGACGCCTCACCGACGAGCTGAGCGCACGCCAGCAGACCGTCGCTGGTATCGATGGCCGCCGTCGCGATATTTCGATTCGCGATCTCGCGCATGATGTCGACGGCCAGACCGAGGTCGTTGAATTTTGCATTCCGATCGACGAGCGGCCTCGTCGCTGCCTTCATCCGCTCGGAGAGGTGGGGAAGCAACTCGTGCGCCCATCGGGTGCCCAACCCGTTTACTACTCCGTCGGCGCCGGCGGAAAGGGTGAGAACCACCGCGTCACCCACCCGCGCCCCAGAGCGGCGCAAGGCTCCCCCACGCGGAATCTTGCCAACTACGGTGGTGGTGAGACTGTCGGCCGGACGTTCTTTGAGGTCGCCGCCGATCACCGCCGCGCCGAACTTCGCGGCTTCCATGGCGACCGCTTGGAGGAGCGCGCGTGTCCACGACGCGGCGGTGGTGCGCTGAAGGTGCAGATTGAGCAAAATTCCAAGCGGCTCGCCGCCCATCGCAATGATGTCGGACAGCGAGCTGACGACAGCGAACCGGGCAGCGTAGTGAGCCGATTCCAGATCGCTGGTACGCAACAGCGCGGGCGGCACAGAGTCGGTCGAGACGGCGAAATCCTCGGTGGGACTTATCCGCAATATGGCGGCATCGTCACCAACGCTCAACACGATGTTGTCGGAATTCATCCGGTGGCGGCTGATGAGTCCGTGGGCGATCCAGTTATGTACCGAAAATTCGCCGACTCCGGTCATCTCGATATCATCATCTATTTGATTCGGCAAAACCATATTGTGAGTAAGGTGCGCCATCTCGGCACGAATTGCCGCCTGGGCTACCTTATGGTCGTTGTCACCGAGGGAGCCCAGCGTTTCGGTGAGTAGCCGCATAGCCCCGTCTAGGTCGCCGATATGCGCGAGACAGCGGGCGACGAGACGGGCAGAGTTCGCAGCTTCCGGCACCTTGCCGAGCCGGTTGAACTCACGTTGCGCGAACTCGTAGCGGTCCATCGCCTCAGGCGAATTGCCGAGAGAATACTCCAGATCTCCCATACCTGCAGTAACCCGGGCAATCATATAGTCGTGCCCCCGCCGTTCCCCGACACGAAGTACTTTCCGCAGAGTCGGGCGCAACATACCCACCTGCGTATCACTGTGACTAGAGAAATCCATTTCGAGCCGCACAATCGATTCGAGGACACCAGCCAATCGAATCGGGTTGTCGTATTGCTGCAGCTGCTTATAGCTGGATTGAAGGATATCTTTCGCGGATTCGTAGTCATGATCGATCGCGTAATTTACGCGAGCCAATTGGTACGCGATTACGCTGGTGAGATACCCTGCGGAACGCATATTCACAGGACGGGTCTCTTCCAGCGCGCGATTGAGCAGTCGCTGTGCGGAATCGAGGTTTCCTGCTCGCCGCTCCAGAGTGGCGAGCTCGCGCAGGCAGTCGGCGTGCAGCATCCTGCGAGCACCCGAGGAGGGTATCCGAGACTTCAGCAATGCCGTATCTCGCAGGTCTTCGGAATAGTGGGACGCGCGCTGGAGATGCTCTCGCGCCGAGGAATACCGTCCCTGTTCTTTATGAATCATCCCCAACAGCCGGTGAGTGCAGATGATCATCGGCCAATCGGATGCTGCCAGGCATTTCGCCAGAATCGTTTCGCCTCGCCCGACGGCTCCATAGACTCGGCCGAGCTCGAACTCCAGCGATAACAGATCCAAGCTGATCGCCAGCGTAGTGGAGGTCTCTTGGGCGATCATCTCGGTCAAGGGTTCCGCGGTGAGCACTTCGAGCGCGGTTGTCCAGTCACCCACGAAACGCCGGACCGCCGCATAGGCCAGGACCGTAGCAAGGCGATGTTCATGCATTGGTGGCATTTCGTAGACCGCAAATCGGTATGCCTCCTCGGCCGCTCTGGCCGCCGCCCGATCGAGGCAGAATTTATCAGCGAGCAGATGAAAGGGAGTACCGTCGTTCAACCTGAGGGAGCGTTCGGTCAGGTCGGTGTCGATGGCGGCGTCGAACCGCCGTCGCGGTTGACGATGCTGAGGTCTACGGTGCCGCGCCAGCCCGCTCGTCACCGCACCGTTCAGTTCGAGCACCGACGCCCCCGCCGGCGGCGGATGCCCGTTCGCCAATGTCAAATAGATCACTGCCTGGACCCGCGTTACCGCATTTCGCAGCACCTGCGCTATTTCTGGGCTTTCTCTCGCCGCCGACGTCCACAGCACGGCTACTGCGCCATCCTCGCCACCCGCCGACGTGGCGACGCCGGCACTGTAATACTTGACATCATCGACACCCAATTTCACCAATCGCTCGTGCACTGTGTCGACGAGATAGCTGTCCTCCCAGTCGTACACGACGGTGAAATCGGCCGAGCTTATACTTTCGACCTCAACCTGGGCTTGTTTCCGCGCCGGATGGCGATAGTTTTCGCGAATAGCCGCTACCAATTTGTCGAACGAGTTCGGGGTCATTTCGAGGCGAAAATAAGTACGCCCCTTGATCACTCGCAGAAGATCTTTACCTGCCTCTGTTTCGGGCTCGGGGTCGGCGCCGATCACAATAGGTATCAGGTTGCTGTCACGATTCGCCAGAGTTGTCGACACCTCGATTTCCGTAAAGTGTCGGTCGAGATATTGAGAGGACACGAGGGCGAGTACGACCGTCGCTCGATGCAGCGCTCTTCCGATGTTGACCATCACGGAACGACCAGGCTCGAACTCATCGTCCATGATTACGTCGATGCCGCGTGAGGCCAGTTCCGCGCGGACTGCCATCGCCCTGCTCCGCTCCGATCCGGCGTAGCTGAGAAACACCTGCGGCGCGGTGACCGTGTCGACCATTTATTGCCTCTCTGCCGGTTTTTCCTGACCCATTGGCGAGCAACCATCGTAATGCGAGAAGTTCAATAATATCTGCACAGGCACTTGCACCTTCACCCCCGAATGGCCGGTGCCCGATACCTGACGTAGAGTCATCGGCAAACTTCGACGAGATGAGGTATGGAAAAGATGATCGACGACGGGCTGCTGCACACTCTGACGACGCAGGCCGCCACTGAGGGCATACAGCGATTGATCGTGGGTGCGGTGGTTCCTTGTGATGCCGGCGTGCTGCTTCTCAAACGTCCCGAAGGCGACTTCATGGGCGGTATCTTCGAATTGCCCAGCGGCAAAGTTGAACACGGCGAAAGCCTGACCGAAGCGCTGGCTCGTGAAGTTCACGAGGAGAGCGGGCTGATCGTCACTGATATTCGCGGATACCTGGGTAGCTTCGATTACATATCGGGCAGCGGCAAGAAGAGCCGGCAGTTCAATTTCGCAGTGAACGTGGACCGGACGGAACCTGTCGAGTTGTCCGAACATGACGCCTTCCTCTGGGCCGCACCGACCGGCGACCTACCGGTCACTGATTCCGTCGAGCGAATTATTCAGGCATACCGCCGGACGTTCAGCTGACGCCGCGTAGAACGATCTTCCGTCGACGATCAACACCCCAGCCGTCGACTCGACATCCGGCATCCCGATCCCCTACCGACTCTTGCTCGATGCGGCACTGTTACCGGCACATCTTACGCCACACCGGCTGAACTTGTTGGGGCGGCGAACATTTGGCGTGCCACTTCTCGGCCAGTAGCCTATCGCTCGCGCCACCTGCCGATCGCACTTGTCCGGTAGGTCGCGCTTGTCTCTCACCACACCCAGGCGTAGAGCATTGCGATCACGAGCCCGGTCACTACCAACGGCACGTAGACCGGTGCGACGGACCAAGATTTCCAGTCTCGTAGATCGGGCCAGTAGTTGCGCCGCTTTCTATCGGCCCCGGCCACTGCGGGATTCATCGAGAACGCGGGGACAGGGCCATCGCCTGCAACCTCGTCGTACAGCTGACGAAATGCGCGTTCCTCTTTGAGGTAGTTGGCGTCCAGGAGCGCAAAGACCATCACAGCGACAACTCCGAGCAATGCGATCCCCGGCGCGTTCTTCGTGATGGCGTAACCGTACGTTGCGGTCACGATAGGGAGGAGCCACGCCTTGGCGGTGGAGGACGCCTGCGCTAGTCGCGCGACGACAGACTGGACGAATACCAGATGTTGCCGACGGTCCTCCGCGGACGTGGTCGAGGTGCCTCCGGGAAGGGCTGCGGTGATCCGGCGTGCGGCACTTGCCATATCGGTGCTGGTCTCCTCGGTGCCGGCAGGCCAGAACTCGGTCATCCGATCGTTCTCCCACCGGGGCACCACATGCACGTGCACGTGCCCGACTGTCTGGGCCGCGGCACGCCCGTTGGACTGGATGATGTTGAGCCCTTCAGGAGCCAGCGCGGTGCGGATCGCTTTCGCCACTTTGATCGTCACGAAAGACAACGATGTGAGGTCTGAATCCGCTAGTTCCCACACGTGCCGAACATGCCTCGTCGGCACTACCAGAGTGTGACCATGTGTGGCCGGCTCCAGCGGGAAGAACGCGACGGTGTTCGCATCGCGGTAGATCTCACGAGCAGACGGGTCTTCCCCAGAGACAATGACACAAAAGGGGCACGCAGCATCCGTCACGGTCGAACACGCCTGCGGTCAGTCCGATCCTCGGTCACGCCTCGATCCTCCCTGTCGAATCTGATGGCGATCAGACTACGGTCTCTCGCTGTCACGTTCAGAAGTACTCGACAACTGAAATACGAAAGACCCTCTCGCACGGGCGGTTGCGTCGACCGATCAGCGCCACGATGATTCCCGGCCCGACAGGCCACCTTCGACCCGATGGATCAGCCGGCCAGGAATTCCACGCGATTGCCCACCGGATCGGCGGTGTGGAAACGGCGGCGACCGGGGATTTCGGCCGGATCCGCCCATCGGACCTCATATCCGGCAGCCGTGACCGCGTCCGCCGTCGCGTCGACATCGACGACGAAGGCGGGATGAGCTTTGCGTGCGGGATGGAAGGACTCCTCGACACCCACGTGGAGTTCACCGTCCGGACCGCCCACTCCCAGGACCAGGAACCAACAGCCGCCAGTGGCTGCGAGTAACGGGGGTTTGGGGAGTTCCGCCCAGCCGAGTACGCCGGTGTAGAAGGCTCGCATGCGGGCTTCGGCGCCCGGCGGACAAGCGATTTGCACGTGATGGATCACAGCATCTCCTGACATCCGTTGCAGGACAAGAATAGTCGGCGCGACGAGCTGTGAGCACGTCACCGCCGGAGCGCGAAAGCCGCGCTCGAGAACGGCGGCATCGGCCTGCCGGCGCATTCGATCAGGAGTGCTGCGGCGCCGGGCACTGCCCGGTCTGCTCACCGATCGAATTGATCTCCGCATTCGGCCGCGGATCACCCGCATAGTTGATCTGATCGGTGCACTTCACGGCGGCGGGTGCTGCTTCCGGTGGCGGCCCGGCGGGTGTCGCGGCGGGCGGGCCGGAGGGGTCGCGCGGCCCTTGGGGCGACGCCTGCGGCGGGGCGGAATCTGTCCCATCCGTACCTTCGTGCGCCGAGGGCGACGGGACTTGGGCGGCCGCGGTGGTCGAGGCCGGACCTGTCGAAGCCGGAGCCGTAACGGACGTCCGAGCACTCGAACCGGCCGACGTCTCAGGTGCGGAAGTGCTTCCCCCGGAGGAGCATCCGGCGATCGCGAGCGCGCATGCGGCGAATACCGCGAGGCCGATCCGGGAGATCGTTCGCGTCGGCCGTGCGGCCGGTGCGGAATCGTCGAATGTCATGCGCGGCATCGCTTTCTGTCGAGGGCCGAGACGAGGTGGCTACGTTCGAGAGATACGCCCACTTCGGCCGGCCGTTAACAGTCGCAGAGAATTCGCCGTGCGTTCCGGTCGCGACTACGGTGCGCGACGAGCGGCCGGACGGTGCTCAGCATCGTCCTCGTCGTGGTCCTCGTCGTCGTCGTGAATACGGTTGCGGGTCAGCGCAAGTCCGGTACCCACGACACCGATGAGGCTCAGCGCGATGGCAATGCTCGACCAGCCGTCCCGGTGCCAGTACACATCTTCGAGCGTGATCAGCAGCGCGGCCTCGTCCACGATCAGCGCCAGCGCGATACCCAGTGCCAGACCCATCCATGTCCGCGCCCGGGGACTGCGATCGACCATGCCGAAGATGGCGACACCGGCCAGCAGCACCAGCCCCCACAGGTAATGGTGCAGATGAGTTCCGCCGGTGGACACATCGCCGACGTTGCTGGTGTCGATGTGGATCAGCCAGGTCACCAACCGGGCGCCACCGAAGGTGACGGTGAACGCCAGCCAGGCCAGCACGATCCCGCGGCGAGATTCCTCGATCTGGTTCCATCGGCGCGGAAACCGAAAACGAGCAGGTCCAGTCATGGCGCCGATATACCCCCGCCGGGCACCGCCAAGCGGTCACGAAGGGCTGGTGCTACCTCACATCGACTGCCGAAACCGTCACCGTGCCGACCGACCGGCTTCCTCCGCGCATCCCCTCTCGACGTACTGTGGCCGTCGTGGCGCCCGCAGGAATCCCCGATCAAGTGCCCGACTCCGCGGAGTTGGCGAGGGCGTGCGGGAGCGATATCGCCGAGCTCACCGCACGGCTCATGGCGGCGGTGTTCACCGACAATCCGGAGTGGACCGACTATTCGGCGGTGAGCAGAACGGATCTGCGGGAGGGGTGCCGGCGGTTCCTCACGCGGGTGCTGGAGTTGCTCGCGGCGAAGGGGGCCGGCGCCGAGCGCGACGATGTGGCCGCCGCGATCGGCCGGCAGCGCGCCGCGCAGGGTGTTCCGCTCGAGGCCATGCAGCGCACCTTCCGCCTGGGCGGGCGCATCGTGTGGGAAGCGCTGATGGATCGTGCCGGCGATATGTCACCTGCCGATTTCCGTGAAATCGGGACCGCCATGTGGGCGGTTGTCGACGGGATGTCCTCGGCGCTGGTGACCTCCTATCGCGGCGCCGAACTCGACCGGGTCCGACGCGACGAGCGCCGCCGTCACGCCCTGATCGAAGATGTCCTCTCCGGGCGTGGCCGCGACGCCGCCTTCGCGGCGTATGCGGCGCGGGAACTCGACCTCCCCGCCGGCGGCGACTACCTGGTGGTCGTCGCTCGCGGGGAACAGCCGCTGCGGCTGGGCACCGAAAGCGCGTTGGCGGCCATGGGGATTCGTTCGGTCCGCCACGATCGGGGCGACCACACGGTCGGCATCGTCGCGTTGGAACAGCGTTCGCCGCAGCAGGTGGCGGAGCTGCTGGGTCCGCTCGTGCTCGGACGCGCGGGGCTGTCCCCGGCGGTCGACGGTCTGGCCGAGATCGACGTCGCCCACGCACTCGCCACGCTGGCACTCGATACCGCCCCGCGAGACCGCGAACCCACTCTCACGCTGCTCGAAGATCGCTACCCGGAGGCCCTGCTGGTGCGCGCGCCCGATCTGGCGCAGCGATTGGTCCAGCGATGCTTGGGCCCGATTCTGGCGCTGCCCGCCAGAGAGCGCGACATCCTGCTGCGCACGCTGACGGTCTGGCTAGCCGAGAACTGCTCGGCCGCGCACGCCGCACCGCTGTTGCACTGCCATCGCAACACCGTCATCAACCGGCTCCAGCGCGCCGCGACGCTGCTCGGGCGGCCGCTGGAAGGTCAGCGTCACCAATTCGAACTCGGCCTCGCGCTCACCGCGCACGACCTGCTCGAACGCCCCACCGACTGAACGTTTCGCCCGGCGCAGCCGCAAGCGATATTGGGCGCAGCGCCCAATTCCGGGTCGCAAAACCTGGGCTTGCCGGGAATTGTCCGGCGTCCGTGCGCGGATAAGACTCCACACCTGATGGCCCACACCGCAACCGGATTCGGGTCACGCAATTCAGGACGAGGAGCACCACAAGTGCCGGAATTCGATCTCTTGATCATCGGCGGCGGGCCGGGTGGGTACGTCGCGGCGATCCGCGCGGCCCAGCGCGGCCTGCACGTCGCCGTGGTGGAGAAGGAACGCCCGGGCGGGGTGTGCCTGAACTGGGGCTGCATCCCCACCAAGGCCATGCTGCGCTCGGCAGAGGTATTCGAAACACTGAGCGCCGCAGCCGATTTCGGTGTGCTGGCCGACAACGTGCGGTTCGACTTCGCGGCCGTCCGCCGGCGCAAGGACGGGATCGTCGGCAAACTGACCGGCGGCGTGGCCGGGCTCCTGCGGGCCAACGGCGTCACCGTGATCGAGGGGCATGCCCGTTTCACCGGACCGACCACGGTCGAGGTATTCGAGCCGGGTCCCTCGCCGGTCTTCACCGACGGTCCGCGTTACGCGGCCGCCCCCACCGGCACTCCGACGCGAACCGTGACAGCCACCGACATCATCGTCGCGACCGGGTCCGTGCCCGCGGCCCTGCCCGTGCCGGGCGCCGACCTGCCCGGCGTGATCACCTCCGACGGCGCGTTCGGGTTGACCGAGGTGCCGCGGCGGCTGGTCGTCATCGGCGGCAGCGCGGTCGGCGTCGAATGGGCCGGCCTGTTCGCCGCCTTCGGCGCCGAAGTGACCGTGGTGGAGATGCAGGACCGGCTGGTTCCCGCGGAGGACACCGAGATCGGCGCCGCGCTGGGCCGCTCGTTCACCGAGCGCGGCATCACCGTCCTGACCGGCTGCACCGTCACCGGCATCGACCGGACCGGCGATGCGCTGGAGGTCGACGTGAACGGCGCGACGACTCGGAAAATTGCGGCCGACGTCGTGCTCGTCGGTGTGGGACGACGGCCGAACACCGCCGATCTCGACCTGAAATACGCCGGAATCGACACCGACGCACGAGGTTTCATTCCGGTCGACGACCGGCTACGGACCACGGTCGAGCACGTCTACGCCATCGGCGATGTCACCGGCAAGGCGCTGCTGGCCCACGTGGCATCCCATCAGGGGCTCACCGCCGCCGACGTCATCGCCGGTCACGACGCCCACATCGACTACACCGTGATCCCCGCGGCGACGTTCACCCATCCGGAGATCGCGAGCGTCGGCCTGACCGAGGACGCGGCTCGCGCCGGCGGCCACGAGGTGGTCACCGCGAAATTCCCGTTCGCCGCACTCGGGCGAGCCGAAGCGCTCGGCGAGACCCAGGGCTTCTGCAAGATCGTCGCCGGGGCACGCCATCGGGAAGTGCTCGGCGTGCACATCATCGGCCCTTCCGCGAGCGGTCTGATCGCCGAAGGGGCACTGGCGATATCACTCGAAGCGACGCTCGACGAACTCGCCGACACCATCCACGCCCACCCCACCCTCGGCGAGATCGGTATGGAGGCAGCCCTGACCGGGCTCGGCCTGCCGATCCACATCGCGCCGCGTTCACGTTGAGGAGCACCACCGTGACTACCACAACCCCACAGAAGGCCACGCGCACGTCGACCCGGCGCGCACCGAAACGACCGGCCGCGACCACCGAGCCGTCCACGACCGTATCGAGCGAAGCTCTGCTCGCCGACCGAACCGCTTCCCAGACAGCATCATTCGACGCACGGGTGGCGGCCGAGGACCCGGGCACGCTGCGGCAGCTGTATCGCGACATGCTGTTCGTGCGCCGATTCGAGGAGCGCACCGCGCAGAGCTATCAGCAGGCCAAGATCGGCGGCTACTGCCACCTCAACCTCGGCGAAGAGGCCACCGTGGTAGGCCTCGGCGCGGCGATGCGGCCCACCGACTACCTGTTCACCAACTACCGCGAACACGGCTACGCCCTCGCCAAGGGCATCGAACCCGGCCGGGTCATGGCCGAACTGTACGGCCGATCCACCGGCACCTCCAAAGGGTGGGGCGGATCGATGCACATGTACGACACCCAGACCCGGCTGCTCGGCGGCTACGCCATCGTCGGCGGGCAGGTGCCGCTCGCCGTCGGCGCGGCCCTGGCGATCGACTACCGCGGCGGCGACGACGTCGTCGTCTGCCAAATGGGTGAGGGCACAACCAATATCGGCGCCTTTCACGAATCGCTGAACCTGGCCGCGCTGTGGAATCTGCCGATCGTGTTCCTGGTGGTCAACAACCAGACCGGCATGGGCACCACCGTCGAGAAGTCCTCCGCCGAACCCGATCTGTGGAAACGCGCCGCCGCCTACCGCATGCGTGGCGAACGAGTCGACGGCACCGACGTCCTCGCCGTCCGCGATATCGCCGAGCAACTCATCGACACCGCACGCCGGGAGGGAAAGCCGGCCCTGCTGGAAGCGGTCAGCCACCGCCTGAAAGGCCACTCGGTGGTCGACCCCGCGAAATACCGCACCGAGGAAACGGTGACGGCGGCGCGATCCCACGACCCGATCGAGATCTGGAAGAGCGCGCTGCTGAAAGCCGGTGTGCTCAGCGAGGATTCGGCCGCCGCCCTGGACGCGGAGATCATCGCCGAGGTCGCCGCCGCCGTCGAGTTCGCCGACACCAGTCCGCATCCGCAGCCGTCGAGCTTGTTCGACTACACCTACGCCACCCCCGTGCCCGGCGATTCCCGCCGCCTGCCCGCCGACCCGCTCTTCACCGCCTGAGGACCATCCCGTGCCTGTCATGACCTACCGCGAAGCACTGCGCGAGACCCTGCGCGAGGAAATGCGCCGCGACGACGACATCTTCCTGATCGGTGAGGAGATCGGCGTCTTCGAAGGCTCCTACAAGATCACCGCCGGACTGCTGAACGAATTCGGCGACAAGCGAGTTCGCGACACCCCGATCGCGGAGGAAGGGTTCGTCGGCGCGGCCATCGGCGCCGCCATGCTGGGGTTGCGCCCGGTCGTGGAGATCATGACGATCAACTTCTCGCTGCTCGCGCTGGATCAGATCGTCAATCACGCCGCCAAGATCTACGGTATGTTCGGCGGGCAGACCAGCGTGCCGATGGTCATCCGCACCCCGGGCGGCGGCGGACAACAACTCGGCGCCACCCACTCCCAGAACATCGAGCTGTACTACGCGTTCGTGCCCGGTCTCAAAGTCGTCGCGCCCAGCACTCCCGCCGACGCCCGCGCTCTGCTCAAAGCCGCCATCGACGACGACGATCCGGTGCTGTTCCTGGAGAACCTGTCGCTCTACAACACCAAAGGCGACGTACCGGACGATCTCCCGCCCGCACAGATCGGCAAGGCCGCCGTCACCCGCGAGGGCACCGACATCACGCTGATCGGCTACTCCCGCATGGCTACGGTCTGCACCCAGGTCGCGGAAAGGCTTGCCGCCGAGGGCATTTCCGCCGAGGTGATCGACCTGCGCAGCCTGCGCCCGCTCGACCGCGACACCCTCGTCCGCTCGGTCCGCGGCACCGGATGCGCGGTCATCGGCGAGGACGACTGGCTCACCTACGGCATCGGCGCCGAAATCGCGGCCTCGATCTCCGACGGCGCCTTCGACTATCTGGATGCCCCCGTACGCCGCGTCGCCATGGCCGAAGTGCCGCTCCCCTACGCCAAGCCGCTGGAGAAGCTGGCCCTGCCGTCCGTCGAATCGCTCTACACCGCCGCCGTCGAAACCCTTGCGGCCGTGGGCAAGCGACGCTGAGAGGAAAGACCGTTGTCCGACATCACCATGCCCCGCCTCTCCGACACCATGGAGGACGGCGTCGTCGCCACCTGGCTCAAACAGGTCGGTGACACCGTCACCCGCGGCGAAGTACTCGCCGAAATCGAAACCGACAAGGCCCTGATGGAACTCGAGGCCTACGACGACGGCATCCTCGAACGCATCATCGCCGCACCCGGAACCCGCGTGCCGATCGGCGAACCCATCGCCATCCTCGGCGACGGCAGTGGGACCGCCGCATCACCCGCACCGCCTTCGACTGTTCAGCGGACCGAGACGGCATCGGCACGGCAGCACACCGAACAGCCGCACGAGCCGGCCGATATCGCATCGGCACAACCTCAGACCGCGGTGGCGGCGGGAATCGTGCCCGCCGGTCAGGCCGGCGACGGCGGTAGATCCCTCCGCACGACCGAGCAACCCGCGACGCCGGCCCCGCAGTCCGCCGCAGACGCTGTGCGCCGCAAATCCTCGCCGCTGGCGCGCAAGATCGCACAGGAGCTCGGTCTCGACATCACGACCGTCACCGGAACCGGCCCCGGCGGGCGCATCACCCGTCTCGACGTCGAAAACGCTCACGCGGCAAGCACTTCCGGCACGGCGCAAACGACCGCCGCGCCGGAACACACGGCACCGGGCACCCCGGCGACCGGCGACTACGACGAAATCCCGCTGACCAGCATCCAGCGCGTGTCAGCCACTCGCCTCACCGAGAGCAAACAGCAGGCGCCACACATCTACCTGACCAGCGCCATCGACGTCACCGAACTCCTCGCCTTCCGCACCCGGATCAACGAGACACTCGCCGACACCGGGGCCGGCAAGGTCAGCGTCAACGATCTGCTCGTCAAAGCCGTCGCCACGGCACTGCGCGCCAACCCCGCGGTCAACGTCTCCTTCGCCGGTGACACCCTGCGCCGCCACCACGGCATTCACCTCGGCGTCGCCGTCGCCACCCCCGCCGGCCTGCTCGTCCCGGTCATTCGCGACGCCGACCGCAAAACGGTGTCGGCCATCGCCGCCGAAAGCCGCGACAAGGCCGAACGCGCGCGCGACCGCAAACTCCGCGCCGAGGAGATGACCGGCGGCACCTTCACCCTCTCCAACCTCGGCATGTACGGCATCGAGCATTTCACCGCGGTCATCAATCCGCCCGAAGCCGCCATCCTCGCGATCGGCGCCGCCACCGACGAACTGCGACTCGACGGTGACGAGGTCGTGAGCCGAAAGGTCCTGCGCGTCACCATGTCCGCCGACCACCGCGCCATCGACGGAGCCGTCGCCGCGCAATTCCTCGCCCAACTGAAGGAGCTGATCGAGCACCCGCTGCGGATCGTGACCTAGGGTCACGACGATGTGCGCAGGGTCCCGAGAGCTCCGGAAAATGATCTGAAATGCGTTCGAACCGTTGAGTCGGACGCGGGAACGGCGTTCAATCGAAGGCACGGTCCACGAGTCGGGGCACGAGAATCCTGTGGATCGCGTGCGCACAGCGCGCAATACGGAGAGTGATCGACATGATGGGGACAGTGCATCGAACCGCGGCGCGAGTGCTCATGGTGACCGCCATCGCGGTCGCGCCGATACTGCCTGCCGCGCCGGCTCTGGCGGAACAGCCGGCCGGAGCACCGGCGGTTCAGGTGGCCCACGACACCGGCTGGTACGGGAATCCCTGCAATTGGGGCTTCAACTGGCTGTACCCGCAGTGCTGGTTCGGCTGGGGTAACTACGACGGTTTCCACGGCTGGTGGTAGTAGGCCGATAGCCGCGGGGAGGGACAGGTCGGTCGCCGCTCGCGTGGTGACCGATGCTGTTTGCGGCCCGAGGCGAGTATCCGGTGGCCCGCGGACGGGTGCTGAAGCCCGGCAAGGCGTTACTGTTTCTCATGACCAACGACGCGCACCGGCGTAGGGAACAGCTGCGCGAATTCCTCCGCAGTCGCCGAGAGCGGCTCGCGCCCGCCGAGGTCGGGCTCGCGCCGGCCGGACGGCGCCGCACACCGGGACTGCGGCGCGAGGAGGTCGCACAGCTCGCCGGGGTCGGCGTGTCCTGGTACACCTGGCTCGAGCAGGGTCGCGATATCAAGGTGTCGACCGAAGTGCTCGACGCGGTCGCGAGAGCACTGCGATTGACCGAGTGGGAGCAGGCCCACCTGTATGTACTGGCAGGGATGAATCCGCCTCGGGCCGTGGGTAATCGGAATGCACGGGTCACCGACGAACTGCGACATCTGCTGACGGTATGGTCGCCGCGGCCCGCGGTGCTGCGTGACCGGTACTGGAACATCCTGGCCGTCAACGACGGGGCGCGCACGGCCTTCGGATACGACTGCGACGACTACAACTGCCTCGTCTCGTTTTTCACCAACACGAGCTACCGGGAGATGCATCTGCACTGGACCGCCGCCGCACCGGCGGTCGTGGCCGCCTATCGTGCCGATGCGGCGCAGGGCGATCCCGAATTCGAACGGGTGATCACCGAACTCTCCACGCTCAGTACCGAATTCGCCGAGTTGTGGGCACGGCACGACGTGGGCGCCCCGACGCAGGCGGTCCACGCGGTGCGCCATCCGGACGCGGGCGACCTGTACTTCGACACCACCACGCTGATCGTCGCGGACCATCTCGATCTGCATCTGGTGCTGTACAACCCGCGACCGGGCACCGAGACCGAGCAGCGACTGAGCCTGCCGGCGCCGGAACGGTCGGCCGCACCCGCATAGCCTGGTGGTAGTGATCCCACGTTGACCTCGCACTGGTTGTCCAAGGCGATCCTCGGCAGGCTTCTCGCCATGGCGCACAACAGATTCGACGGCAAGATCGCACTGATCACCGGCGGTACGAGCGGTATGGGACTGGCCACCGCGCGGCGGTTGCGCGACGAGGGCGCGCGAGTGATCGTCACCGGACGCGACCCGGCACGGCTGGCCGCAGCGGCCGATGATCTCGGACCGGAGGCGCTCGCGATCGCGGCCGATACGACCGATCTCGCCGCTCTCGATGCCCTGTTCCACACCGTCCAGACCAGATACGGCCGGTTGGACGTGCTCTTCGTGAACGCGGGCATCGGATTCTTCCCGCCGACCGACGCGGTGACCGAGGCCGATTTCGAGCGCGTCGTCGGCGTCAACCTCAAAGGAGCGTTCTTCACGATCCAGAAGGCGATTCCGCTGCTGTCGTCCGGCGCGACTGTCGTGATCAACGCCTCGTGGGCACTGCATCGCGGCATGCCGTTCGGCTCGCTGTACTCCGCGACCAAGGCCGCCGCACATAATCTCGCGCGCACGCTCGCGGCGGAATTGGGCGGCAAGGGGATTCGGGTCAACTCGGTGAGCCCGGGATATATCGACACCCCTGCCCTGCGGTCCGAACTGCCCGCGGCCGCGCAGAGCGCTGTGGCCGGCGAAATCGTCGCGGGGAGGATCGGCTCAGCCGAGGACGTCGCGGCCGCGGTGGCATTCCTCGCCTCGCACGAGGCGTCGTACATCACCGGCCAGGACCTGCTCGTCGACGGAGGCCTGGTGGGCCTGGTTCCGGGCGCGGCAACCTGATATCCCGGTCCACAGTGGTCACCGCTGAGCGAGACCTTGCGCTACGGGAGGATTGAATCGACGTAGCCGCCGTCGACGCGCAGGGCGCCGCCAGTGGTCGCCGAGGCGAAGGGCGAACTGAGGTAGACGACCATGTTGGCGATCTCCTCCGGCTCGATCAGCCGTTGGATCAATGATTGCGGACGATGCTTGCGCATGAACTCCCGCTGCGCCTCGTACCACGGCAGGTCGCGGTCCACGAGCTGATAGACGAAGTCCTCCACCCCACCGGTGTGCGTCGGACCGGCGATGACGGAGTTGACCGTGACACCGGTACCGGCCGCATCCTTGGCGAACCCGCGCGACAACGCCAGGATCGCCGTCTTGGACACGCCGTAATGGATCATCTCCTCGGGAATGACCACAGCCGAATCACTGGCGATCTGAATCGCACGCCCCCAACCCGCCGCGATCATCCCGGGCAGATAGGCACGGATCAATCGAGCGGCTGACAGCACATTGACCTCGAAGATGGTGCGCCACTGGTCATCCGAGATCTCCCGGGCCGGCACCGCACCGAAAATCCCCAGATTGTTCACCAGGACATCGACCTCGGGAAGTTCCGTCAGCAACTGTTCCACCCCCGCGATCGTCGTGACATCGGCGGCGACACCGATCACGTCACCACCCGCCTCGCGCAGCGCGGACACCGCGCCCTCGACCCGGTCAGCGCTTCGGCCGTTCACCGCGACCCGAGCACCGCTGCGCGCCAGCCCACCGGCGATCGCCAACCCGATCCCCTGCGTCGACCCGGTCACCAGCGCGGTCTTACCCGTCAAGTCGATGTGCACAGCTGACACTCCTTCACTGTCGGGGTGGCCGGGGCAGTCGCCTCCGCCGCCGGCACACGGGCGCGTACCCCCGAACCCTACGTGGGAGGCGCGGGGTGTTCGTGGACGCGCGGAGGCGCGACATCAACCGTTGGACTGCCGGCTGCCGACTTCACGAAGCTCGATCGCCGTTCCCAAAGTCCACCATCAGGGCCGGGTCACGACTGGGATTCCAGGCGTAGTCCAGTGCTGCCAGCAGATGCTGCTTCAGCCCTCTCGTCTCCCTGTTGTCCGTCCGGCCCGGCGCCAGCGCCGCCTGCAACATCTGCAGGAACCGTCGTCTGGCGACACCGAAGCGCACCAGCAACTCGCTGGAGTCGGCACCGCCGAACGGCGCCCAATGAATGGCGAATACGACTATCGACCGCGCATGCGGATCGAGAAAGCCGTCTCTCTCGAGAAGTCGACTTTGCCGCAGCGAGGTCCGGACCCATGCCTGGCTGTAGCACCGCGCGACACCAGGTTCACCGCGGCGCATGGTCTCGTCCGTCGGAGCCGAAGGAAGTCACCGATTCGCCATGCCGGCGATCAGCACTGACGACGAAGACCGGGAACCTGTCGTCTCGCGGACGCGGTTGGAAATGCACACGCACCGGCCGATCCGCGAGCAACGGCACCTCGCCCTCCAGCGAGGTGTAGACCCACGGACCCTCGTCGAGTTCGACGATCGCGACCGTCGACTGAGCCAGCACACCACCCGCACCGGCACGTTCCACCACCCGCCACGACACGATCGAACCCGCACCCGACGACGGCACCCGTTCCAGGACATCCGACGCACACGAGGAACATCCCGCCGTCAGCGGCGCGAACAACTTGTCACATTTCGCGCATCGCCGAATCATCAAGACCTCTTCCGAGGCCGTCGTACCGATAGGAGACCTGTGCTGAAGCGTGGGCGCAGACATCGAATCCTCCGCAACGTGACCGATAGAACGCACTCCAGCCTCGTCACCGACGAGCACCACCGCGACGGTAGAACTACCCGTGCGTATACCTATTTCTCGGCAGTCGGCTTGCCGAGCGACACCGCGCGCGCGTCGAACAGCCTCGCCGGCAGTCAAGTGATTCCATCGTGCGATGGCCCGTTATCGGCCACTTCACGACTCAGGCCACCCGGCATGGGGCGCGGGATCACGGAAGAAAAGGTCTTCTAGCTGGGAAAATGAAGTGGGCGCAGAGGGGTTCGAACCCCCGACCGCTGGTGTGTAAAACCAGTGCTCTACCACTGAGCTATACGCCCGGACTTCACCGGCCGGGCGGCGGTGAAGATGGTGTGCTGCGCGGGCCGGGTGTCCGGGTCCGTGCGCGGCGGTTCATGAATCTAGTGCAGTGAGCGCTTTCTCCCAAGCCGCCTGGTCACGGGGCTCTCCGGGGCCGTTCATTTCGGCGAAACGGATGATTCCGTCCTTGTCCACGACGAAGGTGCCGCGGTTGGGGAAGCCGGTTTTGTCGTTGAAGACACCGTAGGCCTGGGTGACAGCGCCGTGCGGCCAGAAGTCCGACAGCAGCGGGAAGGTGTAGCCCTGCTCGGCCGCCCAGATCTTGTGGGTGGGCGGGGGTCCGACGGAGATGGCGAGGATCTCGGCGTTGTCGTTCTGGAACTTGGGCAGTTCGTCGCGCACCTTGCACAGCTCACCCTGGCAGATGCCGGTGAACGCCAACGGGTAGAACACGATCAGGACGTTCTTGTCGCCCCGGTAATCGGCGAGACTCACATCCTGGTTGTTCTGATCCTTCAGCGTGAAATCCGGTGCGGCCGTACCCACTTCGAGCGGCATGCGCAGTCCTCCTGTCTTCGACGGCGGGCTGTTCCGGTACTCGGCGGCCGCCCGTGCGAAACAATAGTCACGCGGTGGATCAGCGCTGCTTCGAGGGCGTCTTGGGCTGCATCAGCTTGGTACCGGTCCAGGTGCCGAGGCTTACCGGTGTGGTCGACGTCAACCCCGCGGTGGGGGCGGATTCGGCGATCTCGCTGGGATCGACATGCCCGGGCTGGCCGGTCTTGGGGGTGAGTACCCACACGACACCGTCCTCGGCGAGCGGACCGATGGCATCCATCAGTTCGTCGACCAGGTCGCCGTCTCCGTCGCGCCACCACAGCAGTACGACGTCGATCACCTCGTCGGTGTCCTCGTCGAGTAGTTCGGAGCCGGTCGCGTCCTCGACAGACGCCCTCAACTCGTCTGCGGTGTCCTCGTCCCAGCCCAACTCCTGAACCGCCATGCCGTGGGCAATGCCAAGCTTCTGAGCGTAGTTCTGCGCGTCCGCCGCGGCGACCACGGTGGTGTCCTCCTCAACTCCCGACAACAGATAGTTGCAAGCGAACATGGTTATCGGCCGCAACGCAAGCCGATCCGCTCAAATAACCTCCGAAATGTCGCGGATGCATGCCCCGGGACGAAGCGTGCAGAGGCGGTTCGCAACGCCCTGAGCGGCCCCGGGACATCCGTTTCCCGGCTATCGCGCCGGGCATGCGGTACGCACCGCGTTCAGCGCGTCGTTGACTCGCTTGCTGGCGTCGTTGAGCGTGCCGACGGGAGCGGTGTAGGTCATCTTGCGGGATTCGCCGGCCAGTCCGCGGGCGGCGTTCACATAATCGGTGAACTTCTGCGCGAGATCCGCGGGTAACGCGTCGCCGGCGGCGGTGACCCGTCCCTCCACGGTCCGCGCGGCGTCCTCGAGGGTCTGGGCGGCGGCATCGCGCTTGGCGTCCTGGTCGGGGGCGTTCGCATCGTGCGCGTCGACGAAGTCGTTGTACTTCGTCACCGCGGCGCCGGTGGTCTCACGGAACGGTGTGCAGTTGTCGGCGACGGCTTTCGTCTGTGCGGCAGCCTTTTTCGACGAGGTGGCCGCGGCCGAGGACGAGGCCATCTCGGTGCGGAACGCGGCCGCGTCCGCCTGGTTGACCGTCGCGGTACCGTGGACAGCGGTAGAGCATCCTGCCACCACCAGTCCGGTGCCGACCGCCAAGGTCGCGCACATCAGTCCGAACCCACGTGGGTTCAGCAGTTTCATCGTCCTCCCCGCTTCTCGAGCAGTCGAAAGAATGTTCTGTGGCGAGCTTCGCTGCAACGAGCGTCACAGCCTAGCGAACGGTACTGGATTTACGGCTGACATGATGACCTGGGACGCATCATCGACAAGGATGTGAGGTGCGCCCCAAACCGTGAGCGACGGACGGCCCGCACACCAGCGGTGCTGCCCGGGGTTAGAGCCATCAGCTTGTCCACCCCCTGTACGAGGAGCATTGATTTTGACCGACCTGATGCACCCGATTTCGTCAAGTTCTGCATCCGACCCCGAGCCGACGAGCAGCAACGGTTCCGCCGATCACCAGTCGGCGCCCGCCCGCCCGGCCGGTGCGCGGGTGCGTGTGATCCGCGAGGGGGTGGCGTCATATCTACCGGACATCGACCCGGAGGAGACGAGCGAGTGGCTCGATTCCTTCGACGAGATGCTCGAGCGCGAAGGCCCCGGCCGCGCTCGCTATCTGATGCTGCGCCTGCTCGAGCGCGCCGGTGAACGTCACGTCACCATTCCTTCGTTGACCTCGACCGATTATGTCAACACCATCCCCACCGAGAACGAGCCCTGGTTCCCCGGCGACGAGGAGGTCGAGCGCCGCTACCGCGCCTGGATCCGCTGGAACGCCGCGGTCATGGTGCATCGCGCGCAGCGGCCGGGAATCGGTGTGGGCGGCCATATTTCGACCTACGCGTCGTCCGCGGCGCTGTACGAGGTCGGCTTCAACCACTTCTTCCGCGGTAAGGACCACCCCGGCGGCGGCGACCAGATCTTCATCCAGGGCCACGCCTCCCCCGGCATCTACGCCCGCGCCTTCCTCGAGGGCCGCCTGACCGAGGATCAGCTCGACGGGTTCCGCCAGGAATACAGCCACGGCGGTCCGGGCCACGGATTGTCGTCCTATCCGCACCCGCGACTGATGCCCGATTTCTGGGAATTCCCCACGGTCTCCATGGGCTTGGGTCCGATGAACGCCATCTACCAGGCGCGCTTCAACCACTATCTGCACGATCGCGGGATCAAGGACACCTCCGATCAGCACGTGTGGGCCTTCCTCGGCGACGGTGAGATGGACGAGGCGGAATCGCGCGGTCTGGCCCATGTGGCGGCGCTGGAGGGTCTGGACAACCTGACCTTCGTCATCAACTGCAACCTGCAGCGGCTCGACGGCCCCGTCCGCGGTAACGGCAAGATCATCCAGGAGCTGGAGTCGTTCTTCCGCGGCGCCGGCTGGAACGTCATCAAGGTGATCTGGGGCCGGGAGTGGGATGCGCTGCTGGGCGCCGACCGCGACGGGGCGCTGGTCAACCTGATGAACTCGACCCCGGACGGCGACTACCAGACCTACAAGGCCAACGACGGCGCCTACGTGCGTGAGCACTTCTTCGGCCGCGATCCGCGCACCAAGGATCTGGTGAAGGACCTGACCGATCAGCAGGTCTGGAACCTCAAGCGCGGTGGCCACGACTACCGCAAGATCTACGCGGCCTACGCGGCGGCGCTCGCGCATCAGGGCAAGCCGACGGTGATCCTGGCCAAGACCATCAAGGGTTACGGCCTCGGCAAGCACTTCGAGGCGCGCAACGCGACGCACCAGATGAAGAAGATGACGCTCGACGATCTGAAGGCGTTCCGCGACGTGCAGCGCATTCCGATCACCGACGCCCAGCTCGAGGCCGATCCGTATCTGCCCCCGTACTACCACCCGGGCATGGATTCGCACGAGATCGGCTACATGCTGGACCGGCGCCGTGCCCTGGGCGGCTACCTGCCCGAACGGCGTTCGGTCGCAAAGCCTTTGCAGCTGCCCGGCGACGCGCCCTACGCCTCGGTGCGCAAGGGGTCGGGCAAGCAGAACGTGGCGACCACCATGGCGTTCGTGCGGCTGATGAAGGAACTGTTGCGCGACAAGGAGATCGGCAAGCGCATCGTGCCGATCATTCCGGACGAGGCCCGCACCTTCGGTATGGACTCGTGGTTCCCGTCGCTGAAGATCTACAACCGCAACGGGCAGTTGTACACCTCCGTCGACGCGGAATTGATGCTGGCCTACAAGGAAAGCCAAGTCGGCCAGATTCTGCACGAGGGCATCAACGAGGCCGGCTCGACCGCATCGTTCACCGCGGCCGGTACGTCCTACGCCACCCACGGCGAGCCGATGATCCCGCTCTACATCTTCTATTCGATGTTCGGGTTCCAGCGCACCGGCGACGGCCTGTGGGCGGCCGCCGACCAGCTGGCCCGCGGCTTCGTCCTCGGCGCGACCGCCGGGCGCACCACGCTGACCGGTGAGGGTTTGCAGCACAACGACGGCCATTCGCTGCTGCTGGCCTCGACCAATCCGGCGGTGGTCTCCTACGATCCGGCGTTCGCCTTCGAGATCGCTCACATCGTGCGCGACGGCCTGCGCCGGATGTACGGGGGCGGGCGACCGCAGCTCGGGCCGGGCGGAACGCCGGCCTCGGAGGTACCCGGTACCCATCCGGTCATGAAGGACGACGTCTTCGGCGGCGAGAACGTCTTCTACTACATCACCCTCTACAACGAGCCGTATCAGCAGCCGGCCGAGCCGGACGACCTCGACGTCGAGGGCCTGCTGAAGGGTATCTACCTGTACCGCCGGGGCGGCGAGGGTGACGTACGCGCCCAGATCCTGGTCGCGGGTGTGACGCTGCCCGACGGCCTGCGCGCTCAGGAGCTGCTGGCGCAGGACTGGGGTGTGCAGGCGGACGTGTGGTCGGTGACCTCGTGGAGCGAGCTGCGCCGGGAGGCGCTGGCCAAGGAGATCCACACGCTGCGCCATCCGGACGCCGGAACCGATGCGCCGTATGTGACGCGGGTGCTGTCGCAGGCGCAGGGGCCGTTCGTGGCGGCCTCCGACTGGATGCGCGCGGTGCCGGACCAGATCCGCAAGTGGGTCCCCGGCGACTACACCACGCTGGGCACCGACGGATTCGGATTCTCCGACACCCGGCAGGCGGCGCGACGGGTATTCAACGTCGACGCCGAATCCATCGCCCTGGCGGCGCTGGAGGCCCTGGGACGCACCGGCGGTATCGATCCGGCGGTGGTCGCGCAGGCCGCGGCCCGCTACCGCATCGACGACGTCGACGCCGCACCGAAATCGATGAGCAGCGAAGAACAGCTCGCGTGACCGGTCCGGTAGGGGCGCGAATCGCGCCCCTACCGGGGGGTTGCGGAGACCGACCAGCGCGATGACGGAATATTGAACAGTGGAACGTAAACCGCCGCGGCCTCGCCGGGTTTCCGAGGGGTCGTCCGAGCACGAGGTCTATCTGCCGACCGGGGCACTGTCACCCAATCGGCAAACCCGCGATCCGCTGCCGGACACCCTGCTGAAACGGGTGAAGCAGTTCTCCGGGCGGCTGTCCACCGAGGCCATCGCCTCGATGGAGGACCGGCTACCGTTCTTCGGCGACCTGGACGCCGCCCAGCGGGCGGGCGTGCAGATGCTGGTGCAGACCGCGGTGGTCAATTTCCTGGAGTGGTTGCAGGATCCGGAAAGCGATATCCGCTTCAGCCTCGACGCGTTCCAGGTCATCCCGCAGGATTTGGCCCGGCGCCTGACCCTTCGCCAGACCGTCGACATGGTCCGCGTCGCGATGGAGTTCTTCGAGCAGTGGCTGCCAGCGCTGGCCCGCAACGACCGCCAGCTGGTGGCGCTCACCGAGGCGGTGCTGCGCTACGGCCGCGAACTCGGTTTCGCCGCGGCCTCGGTCTACGCCTCGGCGGCCGAATCCCGCGGCGCCTGGGACACCCGCCTGGAGGCGCTGGTCGTCGACGCCGTGGTGCGCGGCGACACCGGCGCCGAAATGCTCTCGCGCGCGGCCACATTGAACTGGGACGCCACCGCCGCGGCGACGGTGCTGGTCGGTACGCCGCCGAAAGATCAAGTGGCCGTGGTGAGTTCGGTACACGTCATCGCCGCCCGGCACGGCCGGGCGGCACTGGCGGTGGTGCAGGGTTCGCGGTTGGTGATGGTGGTCAGCGGCAATCTCGGTGACACCGGCTACCCCTCGCCGTTCCTGATGGACCTGCTCGCCGAAGCGTTTTCCGACGGTCCCGTGGTGATCGGCCCGACCATGCGCACGCTGTCCGCGGCCCACGTCAGCGCGGTGGAGGCGATGGCCGGAATGGAGGCCGTGGTGGGCTGGCGGGCGGCGCCGCGACCGGTGCACGCCTCCGAACTTCTGCCCGAGCGAGCACTGCTCGGCGATCGGGCTGCGGTCGACGCTCTGAACGAGTATCTTGTGCTACCGTTGGCCGCCGCCGGGTCGGCCTTGTCGGACACCCTCGACGCCTACCTCGATTGCGGTGGAGCCGTCGAGACATGTGCCCGTCAGCTGTTCGTTCATCCAAATACGGTCCGCTACCGGCTCAAGCGCATCGCCGAGGTCACGGGCCGGGATCCGATGAATCCTCGTGACGCCTATGTGCTCCGAATCGCGGCAACAGTAGGTCGTTTGACACGAACCCGTAACGAATCGTCAACACCTGCCCCAGAAGACTCGCCGGCAACTTTCTACGAAGATCGCCTGTAACGGACATCGGGGCGCGGTCGATCGCCACAACCCACGTGCCGTTTTGTGGGGTCCACACAAAAGCGTCGCTCAAACATCATCGGCGCCGACATCTCCACGGAGCCCCCTCACAGTGTTTTGTTAGAGGCGTGATCGCGTTGTTCGCCCCTGGACAGGGCTCCCAGACACCCGGCATGCTCGCGCCATGGCTCGATCTTCCCGGCGCGCGTGACCGCCTCGAACTGTGGTCCAAGGCCTCCGGCCTGGATCTGCTCCGCCTCGGCACCACGGCCACCGCGGAGGAGATCACCGATACCGCGGTGACCCAGCCGCTGGTCGTCGCCGCCGCGCTGCTGGCTTTCGCCGAGATTCCGCACGAAGCGGTTCCGGCGGATACCATCGTCGCCGGACATTCGGTCGGCGAGCTCGCCGCCGCAGCCGTCGCCGGAGTCGTCTCCCCCGATGACGCGGTGAAACTGGCCGCGATCCGCGGTGCGGAGATGGCGAAGGCGTGTGCGCTGGTTCCGACCGGCATGTCCGCCGTGCTCGGTGGCGACGAAGCCGCCGTGCTCGACCGGCTCGCCGAGCTCGACCTGGTCCCGGCCAACCGCAACGCGGTCGGCCAGATCGTGGCGGCAGGCCGGCTGGATGCGCTGGCGGAACTGGCCGCGAACCCGCCGGAGAAGGCGCGGATTCGCGCGCTGCCCGTCGCCGGGGCCTTCCACACCGCGTTCATGGCACCCGCCCAGGACGCCGTGGCCGAAGCCATCTCCCAGATGGTCCCCGGTGAGCCGACCCGTACCCTGCTGTCGAACTACGACGGCAAGCCGGTCGACTCGGGCTCCGACGCCATCGAGAAGCTGGCGGCACAGGTGACCCGGCCCGTCCGGTGGGATCTGTGCACCGAAACCGTTCGCGCGGCAGGGGTTTCCGCGGTGGCCGAATTGCCACCGGCCGGAACCCTGGTCGGCATCGCCAAGCGGGAGCTCAAGGGCACCCCGAATCTGGCGCTGAAGACCCCCGAGAACATCCCCGCGTTTGTCGAGCTCTCGGCAACCGGCTAGCTTTCCTCGCGGCTCGCAGTGACGCGACCGTGAGTGAGCAGGACGAAACATTCGTCCACCTCGTACCGAAGAAATAATCGGACCTCCGATTCACGTCGGACCAACGAAAGAACAAGAAGGGAGCCACCAAGTGGCCGCTCTGACCCAGGAACAGATCGTCGAAGAGCTCGGCAAGATCATCGAAGAGGTGACCGGCATCGAGCCCTCCGAGGTGACGATCGAGAAGTCTTTCGTCGATGACCTGGACATCGACTCGCTGTCGATGGTCGAGATCGCCGTGCAGACCGAGGACAAGTACGGCGTGAAGATCCCCGACGAGGATCTCGCCAGCCTCAAGACCGTGGGTGACGCCGTCTCCTACATCCAGAAGCTCGAGGCCGAGAACTCCGACGCGGCCGCCGAGCTCAAGGCCAAGTTCGACGCCCAGTAAGGCCGACACCGTGACCACTCCTTCCACTTTGAACGGGAACTTCCCGAACGTCGTCGTCACCAGCATGGCGGCGACCACGTCGATCGCGGGTGACGTCGATGCGACGTGGAAGGGACTCCTCAACGGCGAGAGCGGCATCGACGTTCTCGAGGATTCCTTCATCGAGGAATACGACCTGCCGGTTCGCATCGGCGGCCACCTGAAGGTTTCGCCGGACACCTTGCTCAGCCGAGTCGAGATCCGCCGCATGGCCTATGTCGAGCGGCTGGCGATGGTGCTGGGGCGTGAGGTGTGGAAGAACGCCGGCAGCCCCGAGGTCGACCCCGAGCGCCTGGCCGTGGCGATCGGCACCGGTCTCGGCGGCGGCGACGCGCTCATCGACTCGGTGGACAAGCTGAAGAACGGCGGCTACCGCAAGATCTCGCCGCTGGCCGTTCAGATGGTCATGCCGAACGGGCCGTCCGCTGTCGTGGGCCTCGAACTGGGCGCCAAGGCGGGAGTGGTCACCCCGGTCTCGGCATGTTCGTCGGGATCCGAGGGCATCGCCAACGCGTGGCGGATGATCGTCATGGGCGACGCCGACATGGTCGTCACCGGCGGTGTCGAGGGATACATCTCCGACGTGCCGATCGCCGCGTTCTCCATGATGCGCGCGATGAGCACCCGCAACGACGACCCCAAGGGCGCGTCGCGGCCGTTCGACAAGGATCGTGACGGCTTCGTCTTCGGCGAGGCCGGTGCACTGATGGTCGTGGAGACCGAAGAGCACGCCAAGGCGCGCGGGGCCACCATCCACGCTCGCCTGCTGGGTGCCGGCATCACCTCCGACGGCTTCCATCTGGTCGCCCCGGATCCCACGGGTGCCGGTGCGGCGCGCGCCATGGAGCGCGCCATGCAGACCGCCGGACTGACGAAGTCCGACATCACGCACATCAATGCGCACGCGACCGCCACCCCGATCGGGGACACCGCGGAAGCGAACGCGATCCACAAGGCCGTGGGCACGCACGCCTCGGTCTACGCGCCCAAGTCCGCCCTGGGCCACTCGATCGGCGCTGTGGGCGCCCTCGAGTCGGTACTCACAGTGCTCAGCATTCGCGACGGCATCGTTCCGCCCACGCTGAACCTGGAGAACCAGGACCCGGAGATCGACCTGGATGTCGTGCACGGTGAGGCCCGTCGCCAGGACATCGAGTACGCGATCAACAACTCGTTCGGTTTCGGCGGCCACAACGTGGCGCTCGCCTTCGGACGGTACTGATCCGACTCGTCGACAACGTCTGTCGACAACTTCAGCGAACCCGGTGGGGCTTTTCGGCCAAGGCAGATCCCCTCGTCGAAAAGCCCCACCGGGATTTTCATCTTCGCAGCCGCGTCAGCGACTCCACATTCCCTCGAGGAGAGACCGCGATGACCATCATGGCCCCCGCGCAGGCGGACGCCACGACCGATCCCCGGGATCCGCTGGGTCGGTTGCAGCGCTTCTTCGATCCCGGAACGGTCCTCCCGCTCCACCCCCGCGACAAGTCCGGCGTGCTGGCCGCCATCGGCGAGGTCGACGGCGTGCGCACCGTCGCGTACTGCTCCGACGCCACCGTGATGGGCGGGGCCATGGGTGTCGACGGGTGCAAGCACATCGTGGACGCGATCGATACCGCCATCGACTCCCGGATTCCCGTCGTCGGCATCTGGCATTCGGGTGGTGCGCGCCTGGCCGAGGGCGTCGAGGCACTGCACGCGGTGGGCACCGTCTTCGAGGCGATGGTTCGCGCGTCGGGCCTGGTCCCCCAGATTTCGATCGTGGTCGGCTTCGCCGCCGGCGGCGCCGCGTACGGTCCCGCGCTGACCGACGTCGTGATCATGGCGCCCGAGGGCCGCGTCTTCGTCACCGGTCCGGATGTCGTCAAGTCGGTCACCGGTGAGAACGTCGACATGGCCACCCTCGGTGGTCCCGAGACCCACGGCAAGAAGTCCGGTGTGTGCCATATCGTCGCCGACGACGAGAACGACGCGATGCACCGCGGCCGCCGCCTGGTCTCGATGTTCGCCGAACAGGGCGAATTCGACCTGTCCGCCGCCGCCCACGGCGATGTGGACCTCAAGGCGATGCTGCCGGAGTCGGCCAAGCGCGCCTACGACGTCAAGCCGGTCGTGCGCGAGCTGCTCGACAAGATCCCCTCGCCGGACGGTAACGACGAATCCTCCTTCGAGGAGCTGCAGGGCGGTTACGCCCGCAGCATCGTCACCGGCCTGGGCCGCCTCGGTGGGCGCACGGTCGGTGTGCTCGCCAACAACCCGCTGCGCATGGGCGGCTGCCTCACCAGCGAATCCGCCGAGAAGGCAGCGCGTTTCGTGCGCCTGTGCAATTCCTTCGGCATTCCGCTGGTCGTGATCACCGACGTGCCCGGCTACCTGCCCGGTGTCGGCATGGAATGGGAGGGCGTGGTGCGCCGCGGCGCGAAGCTGCTGCACGCCTTCGCCGAGGCCCGCGTTCCGCGCGTCACGCTGGTGACCCGGAAGATCTACGGCGGCGCCTACATCGCGATGAACGCCCGCTCTCTGGGCGCGACCGCGGTGTACGCCTGGCCGGAGTCCGAGGTCGCCGTGATGGGCGCCAAGGCCGCGGTCGGCATTCTGCACAAGAAGGCCATCGCGAAGGCCCCCGAGGAGGAGCGCGAGGCTCTGATCGAGCGCCTCACCGCCGAACACGAGACCATCGCCGGCGGTGTCGGGCGCGCCCTGTCCATCGGCGTCGTGGACGAGGTCATCGACCCCGCCAAGACCCGGTCCACCATTGCCGCCGCGCTGGCCTCGGCGCCGGCCAAGGCCAGCCACAACAAGAACATTCCGCTGTAAAGCTCTCGGCGGCAACACATTACGGGTGGTCTCCCGCGCGGAGGCCACCCGTCGTGTTTCCCGGGACCGATGCGGAACTCAGCCGACGTCGCGGCGGAGCCAGGTGACCTCGGCGCCTTCGCCGCCGGTGCGGAAGGGTTCGAGTTCGTCGTCCCAGGCGGTGCCCAGGGCGCGATCGATATCGGCGGAGATGTCGCCGTTGCGGCCACGAGCCCGGGCCGCGCGCACGATTTCCCGCAGGCGCATCTCGCCGACCATGACGTCGCCGTTGGCGCTCATCGCACCGGTCCACAATCCGAGGCCGGGAACGAAACTGTAGCGTTCGCCGTCGACCCCTTCGGAGGGATCCTCGGTGACCTCGAAGCGCAGCACCGGCCAATCCCGCAACGCCTTGGCAATTCGCCCCGCGGTGCCGACCGGGCCCACCCAGTCGGTGGTTGCGCGCAGTTGTCCCGCGGCGGCCGGCTGGGCGGTCCAGCGCAGCGACGCAGGCGATTTCAGAGTGGAGGAAAGCGTCCATTCGATGTGCGGGCACAGCGCGGCCGGTGACGCGTGGATGTACACCACACCACACGTCACATCCGCGAACTGATCAGATGCGCGCACCTGTACACCTCCAGCCTCGACGTCGGACGTCTTCCCCAACATCCCGTCGAGCGCAGGCGTTGCCCGAGTTTACTGGAGTGCCCGATGTTACGGCTGTTACTTTTCTGCCGTGTCGCGAATCCGCTGGATATCGGCGATGACGGCGTCGCTGAGCGTCGGCCACACCGCTCGGGCCCAATCGCCGAAATTCTCGTCGCTCAACGCCACACACGCCACCTCGATCTCCGGATCCACCCACAGGAAGGTGCCGGACTGCCCGAAATGCCCGTAGCTTCGCGGCGAGTTGGCTCCCCCCGTCCAATGCGGAGTCTTGTGGTCGCGGATCTCGAATCCCAGACCCCAATCATTGGGGCGCTGCGATCCGTATCCGGGAAGGACTCCGCCGACGCCCGGGAATTGCACGGAAGTCGCCGCGGTGAGCATGTCACCGGATATCAAGATCGGGTTCAGCAATTCTCCAGCGAAACGCAGCAGATCGTTCACCGTGGAGCGGGCGGCGTGCCCGGCGGATCCGGCCAGTACCGAGGATTTCATTCCGAGTGGCTCGAACACCGCTTGCCGCAGATATTCCGGGAATTCGATTCCGGTCTCGCGCGTGAGGAACTCGGCGAGTACCTCGAATCCGGCGCTGGAATAGATGCGGCGCTGCCCGGGCTCGGCCATGATCACGGTGGTGTCGAACGCCAGTCCGGCCGTATGCGCCAGCAGGTGCCGCACGGTGGAGCCGGGCGGGCCGGCGGGCTGGTCGAGTTCGATCGCACCTTCTTCGACCGCCACCAGAACGGCGTAGGCGGCAAGGGGTTTCGTGACCGACGCGAGGGAGAACACCCGATCGAGGTCTCCCTCGGTGCCGACCACGCCATGGGTATCGACGACGCCCGCGGCGGCGTGCCGGACGGGCCAGTCGCGAATCTGTTCCAGTGCTCGCACGGCACCGAGCCTACGAGAAGGGCCCGACCCCACCGCCGCGGGGAGTCCGGTTACGCCGGGCCGTCGCTGCGATAGGGCGCGGCCACCAGTTGCTCGTCCTGACGAGCCAGCAGCGTGCGGCGCCGGGACAGCTCGGCGATCTGCGCGTCGAGGTGAGAAAGGCCCTCCCGCATGATCTTTCGGGTGTGATCGCAGTGCTGCAAGCCCGTGGCGGTCGCACACGGCAGCAGTTCGCGGATGGCGCTGGTCGGCAGTCCGGCAGCGAGTAGTTCGCGAATGCGATGCACCCGCTGCGGTGCGTCGTCGGTGTAGACGCGGTAGCCGTTGCCGTCGCGGCGGGCGCTCAGCAGACCCTGTTCCTCGTAGTAGCGCAGCAGGCGGGTGCTGACGCCGGTGGTGTTCGCCAGCTCGCCGATCAGCACCGCACCCTCCCGGGCTTGACCTTCACACTCATGTCAATCCCTAACGTCGCGGCCATGACGAACATTTCACTGTCCACCTCGGTCACCGGCAGCGGTCCCGCGGTCGTGCTCGCGCACGGCGCGGGCGGCGGGATCGAGGCCAACTTCGGTTCTCTGATCCCGTTGCTCGCCGAGCGGCACACCGTGATCGGCTCCGACTATCCGGCCGACGACACCGTCCTGACTCTCGACGGGTTGGCCGACGCACTGGTCGGGGAGGCCGTGGCGGCGGGCGCCGAGCGCTTCCCGATCATCGGGTTCTCGCTCGGCACGGCGGTGGCGGTGCGCGCCGCCGTGCGTCATCCCGATCGGGTCAGCGGGTTGGTGCTCGCGGCCGGGCTGGCGCGAGCCGACCATCGGGCCCGGCTCGTGCTGGATCTGTGGCGCGGCGCGCTCGCCGCCCGCGATCACGACGCGTTCGCGCGCGTGGTGCTGCTGTCCGGATACAGTGCCGCGTTCACCAATTCGCTACCGGACGAGGTGTTTTCGCAGTATCTGGCGCAGATCGCGGCCCAGGTACCGGGTGGGGCGGCGGCGCAGGCGGATCTGGTGGCCCGGGTGGACACCCGTGCCGATCTGCCGCGGGTCGCGGTGCCGACCCGGGTCATCGCGGCCACGGCGGATCTGCTGGTCGATCCCGCGAATTCGCGCGAGCTGGCGACGGCGATTCCGGGCGCCGATCATGTCGAGGTGGCGGCGGGACACGTGCTGATGCACGAGGCGCCGCAGGCGTGGCATCGCGCCGTCCTCGACTACTTCGCGGACAGCTCCCGGATCCACGCCGCCTGATCGGTTTCCGATCCGGGTGGACACCGTACGACGCCGCAGCGATGACCGTTACCATCGGTTGCACTATGGGCGAGGTTGCTGAGGTACACGGTGAGGTGGCGAGCGGTTTCGAGCCGGTCGCGGACGCGTTTCGGCGCAACTTCGCCCGGTTCGGCGAAATCGGCGCGGCCGTGGCCGTGTACGACGGGGACCGGCCGGTGGTGGATCTGTGGGCGGGGTTCCGCGATCGCCGCGGACAGCTGCCGTGGGAGCGCGACACCATGGTTCCGGTGTTCTCCTCGACGAAGGGGATGACGGCATTCGCCGTGGCGAGTGCCGTCTCGCGTGGGGTGCTCGACTACCAGGCGCCGGTCGCGCAGTACTGGCCGGAATTCGCCGCGCACGGCAAGGAATCGATCACCGTGCGGCAGCTGCTCGACCATCGCGCGGGTCTGCCGGTGCTGGATCGGGTGGTGCGGCTGTCGGATATGGCCGACCGGGATCGGCTCGCGGGAATTCTGGCCGACCAGAAACCACTGTGGAGCCCGGGCACCCGGCAGGGTTATCACCCGATCACCGCCGGGCTGTATCAGGGCGAACTGCTCCGCCGCGTCGATCCGCGGCACCGCACCCTGGGCCGCATCTTCGCCGAGGACTTCGCCGGCCCGCTCGAGCTGGACTTCTTCATCGGACTGCCGCAGGAGCAATCCCTCGATCGCATCGCCACGCTCGCGTCCACCTCCGGGCTGGACGTGCTGAGGTACGAGCGAGACGTGCCGCTGCGCATCGCGATTCAGATGTTCCTGCGGCGCGGCCTGACCTATCGCGCCTTGAGCAGCCCCCGCACGGGCGCGCCCGCACGTGCCACCCGCCGTGAATTCCTCGGCGTCGAGAGCCCGGCCGCGGGCGGCGTGGGCACGGCACGGTCCCTGGCGCGGGTCTACGGCGCGGCGGCCGGACGCACCGGTGAATTGCCCATCGCACCGGGCATTCTCGACCGGCTGGCCACCGCCGACACCGTCGACGATGTACCCGCCGACGATCTGGTGCTGCTCACCCGCAGCCGCTACCACCTGGGGTTCCGCAAATCCTGTGGCAGCTTCCGTTTCGGCAGCGACAAGCGCGCCTACGGCACCACCGGTTACGGGGGCTCGTTCGGATTCGCCGATCCGGCAACGGGTTTGGGTTTCGGCTATGTGATGAACCGCCTCGGCACCGCAGTCCTCGACGATGCGCGGGCCCGTGCCGTCCGGGAGGCATTACTCCGCTGCGGCTGATCTCGCCACCCGCGCCGACTTACCACCACTGACGATGACCTCTTCCGTGCTGTTAACTCACTCGTTGCCGGCAGGTGACCGGGTGTGCGAGCGGATCGCACACACTGTCCGAGCCGGACGGCGAGAAGAAAGCGCGGATGCGAATGGTGATCGGACACAGGCCAACCCACGCCACCACTCGGGACGGCATCCGAGACCCCGGTAGATTCGGTGCCTTCGGCGGGCGATACGTTCCCGAAGGACTGATGGCGGCGCTCACCGACGTGGAGAACGCCCATCGAGCGGCCTGGGCGGATCCGGAATATCACGGTGAACTCGACCGGTTGCTGCGCGAGCGCGTCGGCCGGCCGACGTTGCTGCATGCGGCGCCGCGGCTCGCGCGGGCGCTGGGAGTGCCCGGGGTGCGGGTATTCCTCAAGCGCGAGGATATGACGCACACCGGCGCCCACAAGATCAACAATGCGCTCGGGCAGGCACTGCTGGCCGTGCGGATGGGCAAGACCCGCATCATCGCCGAAACCGGGGCGGGGCAGCACGGCGTCGCGGTGGCTACCGTCTGCGCGATGCTCGGACTGTCGTGTGTGATCTACATGGGCGCCGACGATATGGCCCGGCAGCAGAGCAACGTCGTGCGGATGCGCCTGCTCGGGGCGGACGTGCGCGCCGTTCGTGCCGGTGATCGCCGCCTGAAGGCCGCGGTGACCGAGGCCGTGCGAGATTGGGTGGCGCACACCGAAACCACGCATTTCCTGTTCGGCACCGCCACCGGGCCCGCACCCTATCCGCGCATGGTGCGCGACCATCAGAGCCGGATAGGCATCGAATCCCGGGCACAGCTGCTGGCGGCGACAGGGCGGCTGCCCGACCACGTCATCGCCTGCGTAGGCGGCGGCAGTAACGCGATCGGCATGTTCCACGCGTTCACCGGCGATGCGCAGGTGCGGCTGACCGGCGTGGAAGCCGGGGGCCACGGCTTACACACGGGCGAGCACGCGGCCACCCTCAGCGCGGGCACACCGGGTGAGATGGACGGCTCGTTCAGCTACGTCCTGCAGGATCACGAGGGTCAGATCGCGCGAACCCACAGCATCGCGGCCGGGCTGGATTATCCGGGGGTGGGCCCGGAACTGAGCCATCTCAAGGACATCGGCCGCCTCGACCACGCCGTCGCGACCGATACGGTGGCGCTGCGCGGACTGGATACGCTGTGCCGGACGGAAGGCATCATCACCGCGCTCGAGTCCGCGCACGCCGTGGGATATCTGCTGGAGTCGGCCGAGCAGGGCGGGATCGCCGAGGACGCGCTGATCCTGCTGTGCCTGTCCGGCCGTGGCGACAAGGATCTGGCCATCGTCGCCGATCTGCTCGACGCCGGCTGAGGCCGTGCCACATCGGCTCATTCGCAGAGCCGGGCGGCCTTCTCGAACAGTTCCAGCGTGATGGCGTGCAGGAAATCGCCGGTCTGCTTGGGCGCCTTGCCGGCGAAGGCCCGGGCGTGCGTGCCCTCGAGCACGATGCCGAGTTTGAAGCAGGCCAGCACCGTGTACCAGGTGGCGTGGCCGAGGTCGCGGTCGGAGAAGTGCGCGTAGTGGGCGATCATGTCCTCGGCGGTGGGCAGGCCGCCCGCGGCGCCGAGCTTGCCGACCAGGGCGGCGCCGGTGGTTCCGGGTTCGGGCCGGGTGGCGATCTGCCAGCCCAGATCCAGCAGCGGATCACCGATGGTCGACATCTCCCAGTCGACCATGGCGGCAACCTCGGGCCCGTCGTAGGAGAACATCATGTTGGCGAGGTGGCAGTCGCCGTGCAGGATGCCCGGCCGCCACTGCGCGGGCCGGTTGCGATCGAGCCAGTCCCCGACGCGGTCCACACCCGGAATCTGCGGGCCGGGGTAGCCGTCGTTGCTGTTGTAGGACTCGAGTTCGCCGAGCCAGCGCGGCACCTGACGTTCCAGGAAACCGTCCGGCTTGCCGTAATCGGACAGGCCGAGCGCCTCGTAGTCGAGCGATCCGAGCCGGGCGATGGCCTCGACCGCCGACAGCCCCATCTGCCGCCGCACCTCCGGATCACCGGCATGCAGGACGGGCAGTTCGTTCTGCGGGTTGAAGCCGGTGATCGGCTCCATGAGATAGAAGACCGCGCCGATCACCGATTCGTCGGCGCCCGCGGCGATCACTCGCGGGGCGCGCGCGCCGGTGCCGGCCAGCGCGCCGAGCAGGCGGGATTCGCGGCGGATGACGTCGTTGCTCTTGGGACGCAGATGTTTCGGCCCGCGGCGCAGCACGAAATCACGACCACCCCGGCGGAACCGCAGCATGATGTTCTGGGTGCCGCCACCGAGCGAGGTCACATCCTCGAAGTCACCGCCGGGCAGGCCCTGTTCATCCATCCACTCGCCGACGGCCGCGAAATCGACGACCTCGCGCTCGACCTCGGCCGGTTGCACCACAGACATGCCCCACATTGTGCACCACCACGACCGGTCAACTGAAGGCATATGCCCTCACTGCATGGTCCGAGATGCCCGATACGGTGATGCACATGAGCACGTCCTGGTCTCGGCATTCGAGCGAGACCACTGTCGACCACGGGGTGCAGGCCCGGACCCCCGTGCGCACGCTGCTGGTCGACAACTACGACTCGTTCACCTACAACCTCTTCCAATTGATCGGCACGGTGAACGGGGCCGAACCGACCGTGCTGCGCAACGACGAGATCGACACCCCGGCCGAGCTGGACCTCGGCCGATTCGACAACATCGTCGTCTCCCCCGGGCCCGGACGCCCCGATGTGCCAAGGGATTTCGGGATCTCCCAGGCGCTGATCGAGCGGGCGGAGCTCCCGCTGCTGGGCGTCTGCCTCGGCCATCAGGGCATCGTGCTGGCGGCCGGTGGGCAGGTGATTCCGGCGCCCGCACCCCGGCACGGTTATCCGGACCGCATCAGCCACGACGGTCACGACCTCTTCGCCGGCATTCCCGCCGACTTCCTGGCCGTGCGCTACCACTCGCTGTGCGCCGCCCAGCCGCTACCGGACGCGCTGGCTATCACCGCGACAGCGCCCGACGGGGTCGTGATGGGCGTTCGGCATCGCCGTCGCCCGCAGTGGGGTGTGCAGTTTCATCCGGAATCGGTGTCCAGCGAATTCGGCGCCGCATTGCTGGGGAATTTCGCGCGGCTGACGCGCGAGTGGTGGGCGCGCCGGGAGATGCGGCGATCGTCGGTCGTGGTTGCCGCACCGGCCGCAGGGGCGCGTCCGACCCCTCCGGCCGAGACCACGACCGAGGCGTCCGCTTCCGCGCGGACCGCGGGGCCGTCGGCATCCGATACGAGGACCGTGCTGGTGAACACCGGTTCGGGGCTCGAACCCGACCGCGGTGCGGCCGGCGCGCCTGGCGACTCGGAAGCGCGAGCCCACGTCCCCGCGTCGGCATCGTCGCCTGATGTGTCCGAACCGGATTCCGGTGCGGCCGGGTGTGCGGGGAAGGCCACAGCCGGACGTTCCACCATCCGGTCCCTCACCGTTCTGCACGAGGTGATCGACCGCGCAGTGGACACGGAATCCGTTGTACTGCATATTTATTCGGATTCGCCCACGGCGTTCTGGCTCGACAGCTCGCATGTGGAGCCAGGCCTGGATCGGTTCAGTTTCGCCGGTGATGCGTCCGGGCCACTGGCGGAGGTGGTGCGGTATCGGGTCGGCGCGGGATGTGTGATCGCGGATCGATCCGGGACCCGCACCGATCCGCGGCCGGTGCTCGACTATCTGTCGGCGAGGCTGAGTGAGCTGAACATCCGATTCCCCGATGTGCCTTTCGATTTCGTGGGCGGCTACGTCGGTTACCTGGGCTACGAGATGAAGGCCGACTGCGGTGCGCGGGCCGGACATCGATCGCCCTATCCGGATGCGCAGTGGATCTTCGCCGATCGGCTGGTCGTGGTCGATCACGTCGCGGGCCGCACCCATCTGCTCGCCGTCACCGACGCGGAGTCGGCCGAGGCGAATCACCGCTGGCTGGCCGATACCCGCGCGATCGTAGCGACACTGCCGGATCGGCGGAATCCGGAACCGCTCACCCTGCCCGCCGACGAAGAGGCCGTCGTCTCGCGCCTGAGCCGTGGCCGGGACCGCTATCTGGCCGATATCGCGGCGATCGATGCCGAACTACGCGCCGGGGAAACCTACGAGGTGAACCTCACCGACAGCGCCGGCATCGATTCCGACGCCCCGGGACTCGACGTCTACCGGGTGCTGCGGCGCAGCAATCCCGCCCCGTACGCGGCGTACCTGAGATTCGGCGAACTCCATATCGCCTGTTCCTCACCGGAGCGCTTCCTCAAGGTCGACCGCACCCGCACGGTGGAGACCAAACCGATCAAGGGCACCGCCCCCCGCGGCGCTACCCCGGAAGCCGATGAAAACCTCTGTCGCGCATTGGAATTGGATCCCAAGACGCGTGCCGAGAATCTGATGATCGTCGATCTGCTGCGCAACGATCTGGGCCGGGTGTGCGAGCTGGGCAGTGTGCACGTCCCCGAGTTGATGGTCGCGGAGACCTACACGACCATGCATCAGCTGGTGAGCACCGTGCGCGGCCGGCTGCGTCCCGAGGTGGACGTGATCGATTGCCTGCGAGCGTGTTTCCCGGGCGGCTCGATGACCGGCGCCCCGAAGCTGCGGACCATGGAGATCATCGACGGGCTGGAAACCGAGGCGCGCGGCATCTACTCGGGCACGATCGGATTTCTGGGCCTGGGTGGAACGGCGGATCTCAATATCGTCATCCGCACCGCGGTCCGCGACGAGCGCGGCTGGCGGGTCGGCGCGGGCGGCGCGGTGGTGCTGGACTCCGATGCCGATGCGGAATTCCACGAGATGGTGCTCAAGGCCGCCGCCGCGGCTCGTGCGGTGATCGCCACGGCGGATATGCCGCGGCCGGCGGGCGGGGCGGGTCTATTTTCCGCGTCGACGTGACTTCGGCGCCGGTTGCGGTGGTTCCGCCTCGCGGCCGCCGGTGAGGCGGCCCAGCATCGAGATGCCCGGAAGTTTCGACAGCCGGCTGAGCACGTCCTCACCCAGCGCGATCACGGCCTCGAGCCGCGGCAGCAGCCGGTCGTAGGCCGCGAAGGCCGGATCGGCCAGAGCCAGGGTCCGGTCCAGGCGGTCGATGGTGGAATTGAGCCGGTCGATGGCGGTCGCCAGATTCTCGATCAGATCCGGAAGTTGCGCGGCCAGCTGTACGGACGCGGGCGGGAGCCGCACCGCGGTGCCGAAGGCGGTACCGGCGGTGACCTGCGCGGCATCGATGGCCTGGCCCGCGGCGGTCTGTGCGGCCTGCGCGGCGGCCTGGGCGGCGGCGAGGATCTCCGTCGCACCGGGCACCCGCGCGCCGCCGGGCTTGCGCCCGGAGTCACCCTTCGGGTTCGTCATGGTTCCACTGTGCCGCACCCGGACGGTCACGAAAAGCTCCGCGCCGACCGCGCGATTCGTGTCGGGACGGCCTGGCATAGTTCGTGGCGATGACAACCATGCGCCCCACCGTCGACGGCGACGCCACGCCGGTGCCGACTTCGCTTCTGTCGGTACTGGTTTCGTGGCGCTCGACGTCGCTGCTGGATGCGCATGCGGTCCTGCTGACCGTCGGCGGGCGGGTCCGCTCCGCTCGCGACGTGGTGTATTTCAACGCACCGCGCCATCCCTCCCAGGCGGTGACCGTCGATCAGGATCCGCAGCCCGGCACCGCACGGCTGTCGGTCTCGCTGCCCCGCACCGAGGCGGAGATCGTCCGCATCATGATCACCGGGTCCGCTCCCGACGAGCCCCTGACCGCACTGCCGGGCCTCGCGATGTCGGTCGAGGATGCGGAGGGCCTGGTGGCGCGTGCCGACGTCGCCGCGGAACCGGGTGCGCGGGCCGCGGTGTTCGGAGAGTTCCGCCGCGCCGAGGACCGCTGGTGGTTCGTGCGCGGCGGACCGCAACACGCCGACGCGGAGGAGTTGTTCACGACCTTCGGCGCACCCCTGGCGGATTCGCCGCAGCACCGCTCGCAGCGACTGTCGTTGCACCGCACCAGATTCGCCGCACCGATGCCGCCGCCTCAGGACGACCGCCCGGATTGGCATCCCGATCCCGCGGATGCGGCGTCACTGCGCTGGTGGGACGGTTCCCGGTGGACCGAACAGACGGTGGCGCGCCCGTCCGCCGACCCGCGCGGCTGTCCTCGCTGCGGCCGGCGGCGGGGCTGGCGACTGCTCGGCGCCGCGCTCTGCCGCGCGTGTGCGGCCGAGGTCGAGGACTATCTGTCCGATTGGCGCGTCCGAGCGCTTCGCGTCCTGACCACCACCGGTCCGAGCGGACCCGACTGGGACGAGCTGTGGACCCGGATCCGCCATCAGCGCATCGACCCCGATACCGCTCGCGCGGCCCTGCGCGGACCCGCCGTCGCGCAGCTCGAGCGCTCGGCGGCCTTCGCCCTGGCCGACGGCACGATCACCGGCGCCGAACTGGAACGATTCGACGCGACGGTCGCCGCGCTCGGGGTGCGCGACGGGTCGGTGGACGAGTTGCGCCGCAGTCTGCGCCGGCTGCGCATCCTGTCCCGGCTGCGGGCGGGCGAGCTTCCGGTGATCGCGGTGCCCGATCTGCATCTGGACCCGCAGGAACGCGTCCACCTCGACACCGCCGCCACCCGCCTCCGACGGACGGGGCGCGGCACGCACGCGTCCCCGGGACGGTTGATCTGCTCGAACCGGAAGCTGCGCTTCATCGGGCCGGACGCCGGTATCGAAATACCGTGGACCCGAGCGGTTTCCGTATCGGCCACCGAGACCGGGGTGACGGTGGCGGCGACCTCGGCGCGCGGCGGCGCCGAATTCGATGTCGCCGAGCCGGAATTGGTGGCCGCGATCGTGGAAGGCGCACTGCGTGTGGCGAAACGGCTCACCGTCGCACCGGGCAGACGTGACAGCCGGTCCATCGCGCCCGATATCAAGGCCGAGGTGTGGCATCGCGACGGCGGCCGGTGTGTGGAATGCGGCGCCACCCACTACCTCGAATTCGACCACATCATTCCGCTGAGCCGCGGCGGGGCGACCAGTGCGGCGAATCTGCAGATCCTGTGCCGCGGCTGCAACCGCGACAAGGGCGACCACATCTGAACCGTCGTCAGATCGCGTCCCCGGCGATCTCGAATCCGGCCTCGGTCAGCGCATCGGTCGCGGCGGCGCTGCGCGATTCGGGGACCAGCACCAGGTCCGCATGGTAGGTCGAGGCGACGAACACCGGAATTCCGTGCTGCGCCAACGGTTCCAGGATCGCGGTGAGCGCGCCGGAGGTGTCCAGCTCGCGCGGCGTGGCGGCGTACAGGCCGAGCCAGCACGACTCCCGCTCCCACGGCGGAGCCTCGCGGACGACCGTCAGCCCCTCCGGCGCTCGCACCAGCGCCACCCATTCGTCGTCCTCGGGGAAGGTAGCGGCCGGGATGTGGTCGACGCTGAATCGGGAGGGCACGATGTGCAAGCGCTGGGATTTCGCCATCGGCTCATCGTAGGCGGGACTCAGGTCGTCGCCACCAGCAACTCCTCGCCGTTCGACGTGCGCAGCCCGTCCGGACGCCCGGCGAAGTAGCGATTGTTGAGCTCGTCCGCCGAAATGTGGTGCGCCTGAGCGAAACCGGCCTCCCGTGCCATGGCGACGATCTGCGCCGGGGCGTAGAAGCTGCGGAACGGCGTGCCGGAGGCGGCCGCGCCCGATTCCGCGAACTCCCGGCTCGTTCGGTCCTGTTCGTCGAGCAGTTCCGATGGCGGCATGAAGGACACGACGACCGTGGAACCGGGCGCCGAGGCCGCCAGCAGCGACAGCGTTTCACGGTTTGCCTCGGCGGTGAGATACATGCTCACCCCCAGCGAGGCGACGATCGCGGGCCGGGCCGGATCGAACCCGGCCGCGGTCAGCCGCTCCCACCACGAATCCTTCTCG
Organism: Nocardia aobensis NBRC 100429; assembly: GCF_000308375.1. Classification (GTDB taxonomy): domain Bacteria; phylum Actinomycetota; class Actinomycetes; order Mycobacteriales; family Mycobacteriaceae; genus Nocardia; species Nocardia aobensis. The sequence goes on from NZ_BAFQ01000062.1 coordinate 61,568, forward strand.
AAATCGACCGGGACCGAACGCAACCGATCCGGGAGCTCGTAGCCGGTCTCGACCAGGCGCCGGCGCTTCCACTCCTGCGTCCGCGGTTGATCGACCTCGAAAATCCGGAAGCGAGAAGCGATCTCGGGTCTGCGCTGCGCGAACGTCTCCAGTCCCGCGCCCAGCAACACGTACTGGTCCACTCGCCCGGCCTGTTCGGTGAGCAGATCCTCCACGAATCGCGACCGCACCACGATGCTCGCCCGGAAGCGGCTGGTGCCCACCGGATCCATATCGCCGCGCTCCCGCCAGCCGGCCGGCGGATCGGCCAAGCGCAGGCCGATCTCGTCGTCGAGCACATGCGGCGGCGGATCGAGCTGGACGTGCAGCGCGCGCCACAGCGCAACCCGCACGGCGGTCTGGTCGGGTACCACGGTGCGCTCGGGCACCGCACCGGTCCGGGTCTCGCTCATCGGTCACCACCGGGAGCCTGCAGCGTCCACATCCGCCCGTCCGGGTCGCGCACGGTCATCTCGCGGGTTCCGTAATGGGTGTCGGCGAACGGCGATACCACCTCCACCGGCGCCGGAAACTCCTGCTCCGCTTGCACTTTCAGCACGACCTGCATTCCGGGTTCGCGGTCCGCCGGCACCTCGGCGATGAACAGGTACGGACCGTCCCCGTTGCGGAGCTGTCCGGAATTGTGGTCGGTGGCGAATTCCAGTTCGAAGCCCAACTGCTGGAAGAACTTCGCCGATTTCCCCCAGTTGTGGGTCTCCAGAAAAATCGCCTCGACACCTCTGGCGGCCATATCACTTCTCCTTCTCACGCGTCGGCGGTTCGGCGCCGAGGTACGCCCGCAGCGCCTCGGCCACCAGCGCCGACAGCGACATCTCCGATTCGACCGCCCGGTATTTGACCTGCTTGATCAGCTCCACCGGGAGATACACGTTGAACTGCTTGACTTCCTCGGCACCCACGAGAGAACACTAACATGCTAGCAATCTAGATTGCTAGATCCAGTTCCGCCCGAACTCCACGAAATGACAGCCCGGACCGATTACTCGGAGGACTCCTCATCCGACCGCGGCGTCCCGGACAGCCGGATCACGCCCGCGTCCAAGTCGAGATCCAGCCGCGGCCGATGCTGCTGCCCGTCGCTGTCACCGCTGCTCTCGTCGGTCAGCTTCTTGCCGGGGAACATCTCACCGAACACGCCCATAACCCCACGATAGCCGCCTGTCCGCCCGCAGGCGGGGACGGAAACGGCCTCAGCGGAGTTTGATGGAACCGCCGTCGACCATCAGGGTCTGACCGGTCATGTATTTCGCGTCCGCGCTGGCCAGGAATACCGCGACCCGGCCGATATCGGTTTCCGGATCACCGAAGCGATGCAGCGGGGTGCGCGCGAGCAACGCCTCCTCGACACCCGGATTGGCCTCGATATAGGCCGCGACGCCCTCGGTCAGCGCCAGCGGCGAGATGACGTTGACATTGATGTCGTCGGCGGCCCATTCGTTGGCGGCGACCCGGCTGATCGCCCGGATCGCCTCCTTCGCCGCCGCATAGGAGCCCTGCCGGACCTGCCCCTCGAGCCCCGCCCCGGACGCGAAGTTGATCACCGAACCGCGATTGCGTTTCAGATGCGGATAGCAGGCGCGCATCAATCGGAAGGTCGGATAGAAGCCGGTGCCGAAGGACAGATCGAACATCTCCTGCGTGGTCTCGAGCAGCGGCGCCTGCCGGGACACGTGGGCGTTGTCGACCAGCACGTGCACCGAACCGAACCGCTCGACCGCCGCCGTGACGATCAGCTCGGCGCTCTCCTCGCGCGTGATGTCGGCGTGCAGATACGCCGCGGCGCCGGCCAGCTGCTGTTCCAGCTCGCGGCCGGCCTCGTCGTTGATGTCGACGAACAGGATCTCGGCGCCCTCCTTCGCGAAGGCCCGCACGATCCCCCGGCCGATGCCGCCCGCGCCGCCGGTGACGATCGCAACCTTTCCCTCGAGCCGCACGCCCACTCCTCTCGCTCCGAAAAGCCCCACGCTGTCAGTTCCGCGAGACCGGTTCGGACGCCGTTCCGGTCAGCGGGATACCGGACGAACGGAACAGACCGCCATCGCGCGGTGTGTCTGGCGTCACTACACTCGGGCTTCAATTCCGGTTCTCGCCCGGATTCGACGGGCAGGATGGAAGCGACTCACGATCGGAGGCATCGATGCCACTGGCCACTTCGGCACCCGGGCCCCTGCCGCCATCGATGGTGGAGCGGATGACGCTCATTCTCGACATGTTCGAGCACCGGTCGACGCGGCTGAGCCTCGTGGAGATCTGCACACACAGCGGGCTCCCGCGCTCCACCGCGCATCGCATCCTCGACCAGTTGGTGAAACTGCACTGGCTCGAGCACACCCCCTCGGGCTACTGCCTGGGCCGGCGCTCGCTCGGGCTCGGCGGGTACGACGGCCGGCACGGCGAGATCCGCGAGGCGGCGGCCGAGCACCTGCACGAGCTGCAGCTGCGGACCGGACTGGTGGTGCACCTGGCGGCGCTGGAGGGCGCCGACGAGGTGTTCCTGGACAAACTCGGCGGGCCGTTCGCGCGCACACTCGAATCGCATGTGGGGCGCCGCAGTTTCGCCCACCTCACCACCGGCGGCCGCGCGATGCTGGCCTGGTTGCCACCGGAGGAGGTGGAGGCGCTGCTCGGCAAGCAGCTGTCGAATCCGGTGCAGGGCCGGGGATGGGATGTGCCGAGCCTGCATCGCGAATTGAACCGGATCCGCCGCAATCGCGGACTGTCGTTCGACCGCGGCGAGTACGCCAATGCGATGGTGGGCCGGGTACTTCCGAGCGTGGCCGCCGCCGTCCGGGGTCCGCAGGGCCCGCTGGCCGCGATCTGTCTGTGCGGGGAAACGAACTTCGCCACCATGGAGCGACTCGCCCCGCTGGTCGCCGAGGCGGCCGCCCGCACCTCGCGCGCGCTGTCCGCCGAGCCACGCGGGCGACGGCAGGTACCGGCCGCGCGGCGCGGTCAGGCGGTCCGGACGGGCGGTCGCCCACTCGCCTCCTCGCCGAGTCGCGCGTAACCGCGCGGGAGTCTCGCTGAGCGGAAACGCCGGCATCTGCGGCCGGTGGGCGTGACACAGTGCGGTGGTTGTGATGCTCCACACAGAAGGACCGCCCATGACCACCACGTCCATGCCCGATATCGCCGCCGTCATGCGGGAGCTGACCGGTCCGGGCGGCCGGTTCGAGCTCGACGAGGAGGAGGTTCTCGGCGCGCGCATGCCGGTGCTGCGGCATCGCCGCCGCGCGGTCGCGGAACTGCTCGCCGCATCGGTCGCCTTCGGTGACCGGGACTATCTCGTCACCGAGGACCGGCGGCTCAGCTATCGCGAACATGCCGCTGCCGCAGCCGCTCTCGCGGCCGCGCTGCACGAGGAGTACGGGGTGGGGCGCGGTGATCGGGTCGCGATCCTCGCCGCGAACACCGTCGAATGGGTGATCACCTTCTGGGCGACGCAGAGCCTCGGCGCGATCGCGGTGGGGCTCAACGGGTGGTGGGTGCCGCGCGAGATCGAGTACGGACTGGCGTTGACCGAACCTGCCGTGGTGGTCGTGGACGCGAAGCGGGCGAAACTGCTCGCCGATATCGACACCTCCGCCGCGGTGGTGACCATGGACGAGGATCTGCCGCGTCTGATCGCCGCCCACGCCGGCGCCGAACCCACGGTGCCCGATGTGGTGGAGGACGATCCCGCCGTCATCCTGTTCACCAGCGGGACCAGCGGAAAACCCAAGGCGGCCTTGCATTCCCAGCGCAATCTGCTGGCCGTCACCGGCTATTTCGAATACACCGACGCACTCGCCGCCGCGTTCACCGGGAAGACGCCGGAGCCCGGTGCACCGCTGGATCTGCGCTGTCTGCTGACCTCTCCCCTGTTCCACATCGCCAGTCTGCACAACCTGGTGGTGCCGCGGCTGGCCACCGGCAGTGCCGTGATCATGCCGCAGGGCGGGTTCGACGCCGACCGGATTCTGCGCCTGATCGAGAAGGAACGGGTGACCAACTGGGGTGCGGTGCCGACGATGGCCTCCCGGCTGCTCGAACACGGCGATATCGGCCGCTACGACACCTCCTCGCTCACCGCGTTCGCCCTGGCGTCGGCGCCGTCCTCACCGGCGTTCAAACAGCGTCTGCGCGAGGAGGTTCCGTTCGCCGCCGACGCCCTGGTGGACAGTTACGGCCTCACCGAATGCAGTACCGCCGTCGCCGTCGCGACCCCGGCCGACCTCGCCGAATCCCCCGGCACGCTGGGCCGGCCGATCATCAGCGTGGCACTCGAGATCCGCGATGCCGACGGGGCTCCGGTTCCCGAGGGCGTCGAGGGTGAGGTCTACGTCCGCAGCCCCTTCGTCATGCTGGGTTACTGGCGCAATCCGGAAGCCACCGCGGCGGCGATCGATGCCGAGCGCTGGTTGCGCACCGGCGATTTCGGCGTCGTCGAACAGGGCCGGCTGCGCTTGACCGGCCGCCGATCGGATCTGATCCTGCGCGGCGGCGAGAACATCTACCCGGTCGAAATCGAGCAGTGCCTCGACGAACACCCCGAGGTGGTGGAATGTGCCGTCGTCGGTGAGCCGCACCCCGATCTCGGACAGCAGGTGGCGGCCGTCGTGGTCCTCGCCGAGGGGTCCACGGCGTCGGAGGCGGATCTCCGCGAATTCGCCCGTGCGCGGCTGGCCTATTTCAAGGTGCCCGAACAGTGGCGGATCACCTCGGAGCCGTTGCCGCGCAACATCACCGGCAAGCTGATCCGGGCCGGGATCAGGATCTGACAGGGGCTCCCTCCCGATATTGCCGAATGTACGCCACGCCGGGCTCTACACTGGTGCGGACCTGATTGCCCTGTGTCACAGAGTGAGTGGTGTGCATGCCTCCGGATCCCGGCCAGATGACGGCGGCGTTCGAACGATTATCGACCCGAATGACGGTGCTGCAGGCCGGAATGCTGCTCGCGCCGACGATGCACGAACAGGGCGCCGCCCGCTACGGCCGCATCGTCGCCGCGCAGCTGGCGGCACTCGCGATCCGTGGACATGTCGATGTGCATATCGGTAGCGACGGATTCGACGGGGCGGATTCGCTGCGCGCGGTCCTGCTGCCCGGACCGCCCGACTCGGTGGCCACGGAGGAGCGGCAGCTGTTGCGCCACCTGTTCGGCAACGGATACTCCGTGCGCATCGCCGCCTGCACCGACGGGCCGGGCTGGGATCGGCTCAACGCGACGGTGCGTCACGAGTTGATCGCCAACGGTTTCGGCTGGGCCCGGCCCGACCGTTACCGGGCGTTGCGCACGATGGTCCGGCTGCGCCGGCGAATGCTGGACTACGCGGCGCAGCGACCGGCGTGGCAGGACAACGAACCGCTGCACCGCGCGGGGTATCCCTATGCGGTGCTGTTCGCCGTCGACACCGGTCCGGGCCCGCATTGGCCGGGACCGGAGTACGGCGCGCAGGCGCAGCTGTCCCTGCCGTGGAATCTGCCGCAGGCCTGCGCGCACGCCGTCCGCGATTCGGGCGAGATCGCCTACAGCGCGCCACCGGTCGGCACCGAGGAGCGGCTGGCCGAAGTGGAGCAGCTGCTGATCGCCATGGACTCCCATTCGCAAGGAGTGCGGTATCACCATGTGGTCGAGGCCGAGCGACTGCACCGCCTGATCGACGATTACCGCTGGCGCTACAGCTTTCATACGCTGACCACCTCTCCCCGCCCCGAGGTACTGCGGGCGGCGCTGCTGGATCTGGTGCGCGAGACCGAAACCGTGCGCGCGTACGTGCCGCCCGGGGCGCCGGGTCACGAAGAGGCCGTCCTGGTTTCGATGTACGCGGTCCGGCTGTCGGACCTCGTGCTGGACCGGACGCCGTGAATCGGGTTGAGCGGCCAGCCGCCGGCGGCCAGTTTCGCCGCCACCTGGCGCAGATCGTCCTCGCTCGGATCGCAGCGGGTGACCTCCACGATCGCCGCCTCCACCTGCTCGCGATCGACGACATCGGGCCGCCCGGCCAGCAGCAGGCCGAGAAATGGTTCTCAGACCTTCGCGATCGTGTCCGCGGGAGCGACCGGCTCGTCCCATTCGGCGTTGACGTTGGGGTGGTCGACCTTCTGCAGCTGACCCACGCCGCCACCATGCGCAGCGCGATGTTCCAACGCACCCGCGCACCAGGCTTACCGACGCCGGAGCCGAGGATCGAGCCGGTGGCCGCATGGGTGGTCGAGAGCGCGAAGCCGAGGTGGCTGGAGGCGAGAATGATTGTGGCCGAAGATGCTTCGGCCGCCATGCCCTGCGGCGAGCTGATCTCGACCAGCCCCTTGCCGAGCGTGCGGATGATGCGCCAGCCGCCGACCGCGGCCACGATGCCCGCGATCACCGGCGAGAACAGCGCGGGCATGATCACCTTGCCCACCACGCCGTCGATCTTGCCGTGCCCGATCCACACCACCCCCGCGCCGGAAGCCAGTGCGGCGCCGATCAATCCGCCGAACAGCGCGTGCGAACTCGAACTCGGCAGACCCAGCAGCCAGGTCAGCAGATTCCAGATGATGCCGCCGAGCAGCCAGGCCATCACGATCCCCTGCCGATTTCCGAAAGCGCCTTCTGCCTGCATCGACGCGATTACGGTGAACTATTCGTGCAAACCTCGTCGCCTTTTCGCGTTTTCCGCCAATTTCGCCGAGGTTTGCACGGAAAGTTCACCGGGTGCGCGGTGGGTGCCGCCGCACCGCGGTCGCCCGCGCCGAACCGATCGTCGCGATCCCCGCACTAGGCGGCGACGATCGTATCGGCGACCAGGCGGAGATCCGGCACGATGCCCTGTGGTTCGCGCACCCACGTGCGGCGCGGATTGCCGGGTGTCGGGAGGGCGATCAATGCGCCGGGTCTGGTCTGGGTTACGAAGCAGCGGAACAGGTCCACCGACCACCAGCCCGCTCCCTCGCCGCAGCGGGGATTCTCGGCGAGAAACGACCACACGCACCGATCCCCCACCCCGACCTCCATCACCGGCACCTGCAGATCGCCGAGTAGGCCGAGCACCGAGGCGCCCAGCCCGGCCGGTGTCATCACCGCGCACAGCCGACCCGACCGCATGACCAGCGCGCCGATCCGTTCCTCGTACCAGGTGTCACCGAACATCTCCCGATACCGCGACTGCGCGGGTGCAATGCACGGACCCGGCTGTTCGATTACCTGCTCACTCGCGTAGATGGCTGTCATCAGCCGATCCTGCAGCCCGTTCGCTATCGGACTGTGGCGGTGGAGTGACAGACGTGCTACGTCATCGGCGAGCAGCCTCGTGCCCGGCTACTGACGCGGAACGGCGAAACACCTTCGCGCCATTCCCTTTCACCGCGAGGCGCTGCCCGCCCGAGCCCAGCTAGGCCGTTGCACCCCCGACCCGGTAGCATCCCCCACGCGCGTGCAGCGCGGCGAGGGGCGGTAGCTCAGTCGGTTAGAGCCGCGGACTCATAATCCGCTGGTCGTGGGTTCGAGCCCCACCCGCCCCACAAACCCCCTGACTCATCCCCGGACGCGTCCGGCTCGGATCAAGCCCGCGGGCCGAGGCGCCCGACTACGCGCCGGCCATTTCTGCGGCGGTGAGGGTGACCGGGAGCGACGGCATGACCGGAATTCGCTAGCAGCGCCTGGCGCTCCGGACGCCAGAATGAAACGTTATGCGCTCAACCGCCCCGGCCGTCATAGTGATGATGGCGGCAGTCCTGCTGGCAGGATGTACCCTTCCGACACGAGGGCCCGACCAGGCCGAGCGTGACAGCTGGTCACGCGTGATCGAGACTGCCATCCAGGCTCTTCCCGGGGTGGTCGATGCCTCACATTGGTTCGATTACGAGGGCAAGTCCCGCACGTACGCCTCCCGACTCGATGTGCATCTGGAGGACGGCGCCACACCGGACGAGGCCGCGTCCGTGGTGCGTGCCATGGGCGCCCAGCCGCTTCCGCCGCGGTACCGAGGCGACTACACGCAGGTCGATCTCAACCGGATGGCGGATTCTTATTCTGCGGATTGGGGGTTCGGCCGGGACGTGAGCAGGGAAGCGAACTCGGCACATACCTGGGTGAGAGTCTCGGCCCCGGGCACACAGGTGGGCTGGCTGTCACGCGGCTTCGTCGTAGACAAGATGAGCGACGCCATCGGCGTGGCATCGGGCTCCGGGGCCCAACCCCACCGTGCCACCGCGGCGATGCGCCGAATCATCCAGGACTTTCCCGAACTGGCATCCAGCTACTGGACGGTGTCCACCATTCCTGAGGAGAGCGGGTTCCACAATCACTCGAAACTCGAACACGGGTGGCTCAACACGGACCTCTCCGGCTTCCCGCCCGGCCGACCCCGCTTCCCGTCCAATGGTGAACTCGAGATGTGGGAGTGGTTCCTGACCGATCAACCCACCCCGTTCTTCGTCGAGATTTCCGTATACGACCCGCCCGGCAAAGCCGGCCGCACCCTGGACGTCGCGATGTACCCTCCTGCCGGAACGCAATTCACCGCCGCGCAGGCGACACAACTCGCCGACAAGCATCTTCCCTACCTGGCCCAGCCCGGTGCCGTGGTCGACTACACGATCGGAGGCCCCTACGTCCCCGTTCTCGCGGTCTTCATCGGCGGTTGCCAGCCATCCACGCGCGATGTTCCACCGGAGTCGCAGCCCTACGCGCGTCAATATGAACGCTGCTGAGCCGGCCGGCTGAACGTACCGATGCTCACCGATGACACCGGGACCGCGTTCCCGTACCGGCGACGCGGCTGGACGAGACGGTAACCACGCTGATCGGGGCGTCCGTTTCGGGTGCATCCGCGTGGCCATGGTGCAAGGCTGGATCCGACAGCGATGCGATCCGAGGAGCAGTCATGGGCACCACTGCCCGCGGCGAACCCGACAGCGCCGCGTTCCGGTCCTGCACCGATATCACCGCCGCACGCCGGCGCCGCTCCGGTCCGCCCGCCTCCACACGACATGGTCGCCGAGCAGGGAGGTAGCTGCCTGCTGCTGTCGAATCACCACATCGACTACTCGTTTCAGGGAGCACACGATGTCCACCATTCACCTCACGCACACCACCACGTCGACACCGGAGCAGTTCGTCGCCGCCCTCACCGACTTCGGTCCGGGCCGGTCGAAACTCTTCGGCAACAGCACCGACGAATACCTCCATGTGCATGCCCAGGACGCCACCCACGCCGACGTCACCGAGGGCTCGCACCGCATCTGGGAACGCCTGCGCTACGACTGGTCCGACCCGCACCACGTCGTCATGACGACCACCGACTCCAACATGTGGGGCGGCGCATCCGGCCACACCTACACCCTCACACCGATGCCCGACGGGACCACCGAAGTCGATGCCGTCGTGGTGCGCGAAGGTAAGAACTTGACGGGACATGTCCTGGAAGCAGTGCTCGGCACGGTCGGCAAACGTGTCCTGGACAAAGAGCTCGTCAAGACGATTCACGCTGTCGAAGCGCGCAATGCCGGCGGGCCGACGACCAACCCGGCTGAAGGGCCGCACGACTTGCATTCCTGACGTCATTTCCGTCGAGAAGGCCGCCGTGGCGATCCGGTCGTGACGGCCCCGCCCTATCGCCCCGCGAGTTCGGTGACCACCGGAGCCAGTCGCTCGGCAACGTCGGCGCCGAAGATGAAGTAGGAGAAGCCGATCTCCTCGCGGCGGCGCTGGATTTCCTCGACGGCGGCTGCGGGGTCGTCCGGGAGTACGGTCAGGGCGTCCGCGGCGCGGAGGGCGGCGGGGTCCGTATCGGGCGGTGCCATGTGTGGGGCGACGGTGTCGCCGACGACCGGCACGGCGAGGGCGAGCTCCTGGTCCGCGGTGGCGCGGAAGTCGCGGGCGAGCCGTTCGACCTCACTGCGGGGCTGGTCCCCCAGTGCGAAGGTGACTATGTCCGCGACCTCGTCCGCCAATGCTCGAGCCTTCGGACCGAGGACGGCCATCGCCACCGGCGTGTGCAGGTCGGAGCCGTCGAGATCTCGCAGCGCCGCCACCGTCTTACGCACCTCGGCCAGCCGCTCGCTCGGCGAGACGACGGGCAGCCCTTTGTCGCGCAGCTCGTCCTCGATGCCCGGCCTGCCGGTGCCGATGCCCATCTCGAAGCGCCCCTCCGTCAGCAGCGACAGCGAGTGCGCTTCCCACGCCGTCTGCCACGGCGGGCGCAGCGGAGAGGCGTAGACCCAGGTGCCCACCCGCAGGTCGGTCAGGGCCGCGGCGGTGGCCAGCATGGGCCCCGGCGCCGGTTGCGTGAGCGGGAAATCGGCCACCAGCAACGTGGAGTAACCACTGTCGGCGATGCGGCGCACGCGATCCCGCCACGTCGGCACGTCGGTCATGAGCGGGGCGACAACCCCGAATCGAAACGGTCGCGTCATAACTGGACTCCTATCGCTCACTACGTTCAGAGACAGGGACGGCGGGCCCGCCCGAAATTCATCGGTGCGCCCGGCGCGTGCCCGGCCGGCCGCGCTCCGGCAGGCGCCGGAGTCAGCGGCTACCGATTTTCGGTTTCGGGCGCGGAACACCGCAGCGAGAGCGACTCGTCTGCTTCGCCCGGCATACCCTAGCTGTCCACTGCCGTACGGGGAGCGAATTCCACAGCGGTACAAGCATTCTCACCAGAAACGAGGGGCAATGCCGCCGCCGGGGCTATCGCCGCGCTGCTCGCTCGGCCATCAGCTGGGCCGCGCCCTCGCCGGTGAGCTGGTCCGGGGCGGGCCGGCGGCCGGTGATGAGCAGGAGCAGGGTGGTGACCGAGCCTTCGATCACCGGTCCGGTGCCGGCGGTCCACTCGCCGTCGGAAGCGACAAGGTGGTAGCGACCGAACTTCTTGCGTGCGTGAAACGGGAAGCCGCCGTTCCATACCCGGTCGAGCGCCAATTCCGCTGCCGCTATCGGCATTTCGCGCCGGATACCGAGTGGGACCGCGATGTCCTGGCCGTGCACCAGCAGATCCATCAGCCGGTCGACAGGGGTCGTGCCGACGGGTGTGACCCGGGCGCCGATGCTGTCGTGCAGCTCGGCGAGCAGTTGTGTGCTGGTCCGGCGGCCGGCGTGCCGGATGGCGGTGTCGCGGACCATGCGGTCGAAGTCGCCTCGGGCTCGGATCAGATTGGTCAGGATCGCCCCCAGACCGGAATCGGCCGACAGGATCAGGTGTGCGACGACATCGCGAACCCGCCAGCCCGCACACAAAGAGGGCTGCTCCCAACCATTCTCGGGAAGGGACCGCAGCAGTTGGACGAGACTCCTGCGCTCGGCGGCGACGGCCTGCCAGATCTGCTCGGTGTCGATGGGTGTCTTTCCGGTCATTGTCGGAACTCCTCGCCTGATCGGTGTTGCAGTACCGTAGGAGTTCCAGTCGGGTGGAGGTTCCAGCGATTGTGACTCACAACACACATCGAGACGGTCTGATGACCATCGGGGAACTGTCGGTGCGCACCGGCGTCCCGGTCCGCACCATCCGCTTCTACTGCGACGAAGGGGTGCTGGAAGCGCGCCGCAGCGCGGCCGGGCATCGCCTGTTCGATCCGGCGACCGCGGTCGATCGACTGCAGCTGGTGCGTCGGCTGCGCACGCTCGGCCTCGGGCTGCCCGCGATCATGGGCGTACTCACCGGAACCACGTCGACAACCGAGGCCGTCGCCATCGAAAAGGCCTCGCTGGATACCGAATTGGCGGCATTGACCTGGCGAAGGGCAGCGCTGGCGGCGGTCGCCGACGCACCGCCCGGCCGGCACGCCGCCCGGCTGGAACTACTGGCCGCAGTCGGTGACGGCCGACGCGCCTACGACGATCTCATCGCGTTCTGGCGCCGCCTGCTCACCCCGATCGCACCGGAATTGTTCGACGCTTTCGCCGCCATGAACATTCCGGCCCCGCCCGCCGATCCCACATCCCGGCAGGTCGTCGCCTACGCCGAACTCGCCACCGCCGCAACCGATCCGGTGTTGACCGCCGCGCTGACGAAACAGCTCTGGCGCCACGATCCCGGACATGTTCGCGACAAACGCGCACTGCTTGCCGGTGTCGCCGAGGCCTGCGCGATCGTGGACCCGCTGGTGGCCGCACACGTCGAACCGCGGCCCGGCGCCGAACTCGACCGGTTTCTCGCCGCTCACGCCGCGGCCCGGGGCGTCCGTCCCACGGCCGAGTTCCGGCGCCGGCTTCTCTACGGCGCCGACGATTACGATCCGCGCATTCGCCGCTACTGGACGCTCACCACCGAGATCACCGGCACGACCACCACCGGTGCGGCACAGGACTGGTTGTACCGGGCGCTGAGCCGGTCGTAGCGGCGAGCCGGAGCCTCGCCCTCACTTCTCCAGATACGCGATCATTCCGTCGATGAGTCCCTGGATGGCGTCGTCGAGGTTGCCGTAGGTGCCGAGGGTGCGTTCGGAGGTGATGCCACGCATGGCGGCGGGGATGAGGGCGGCGACGCGGCGGATTTTCACCGGGTCCACACCTAGGTCGGCGAAGGCGCGTTCACATGCCTTGTCCCAGTTGGGTTTCCAGGAGGCGAGCTCGGCAGCGGTCAGGGGATAGTCGCGTTCGAGTTCGGCGTGGTCGCGAGGCAGGGCGGCGCGCAGGGTTTCGATGGCGAGGGATTCGGGGCGGCGCAAGCCGATCGCCATCGTGTTGATCAGGGCGCTGACCCGTTCGGCCAGGGTGCCTTCCGTGGCGATGCCGGCGGGCAGGTCGCCGCGTTTGTCGGCGGTGTACCGGAGTACCGCCGCCCACAGGCCGTCGATATCGCCGAACTGATATTTCACGACTCCCCAGGTGGCGCCGATGTCGCGGGCGATCCGGTTGCCGGATACGGCTGCCGGGTCGCCGGTGGCCAGCGAGGTGATCGCGGCCTCGAGCATGGCCTCACGCGATTGGATACCGCGCTTGTTCGCACGCCTCCCGCTGACCGCTACATCCGTCACGACGGTCGATAATACCGCGCCTGATCTGCGGCATCAAATTTCAACGAACCCTCTTGTTTTCTTTCATAGAGGGTTCTACGCTCGTGTCGCCGGGCCCGAGTTCAGCGGTCCGCGCCGCGATGTGCGGCCCTCGCCGAACGTGGAGGATCGAGATGGCAAAGCCACCCCTGCCGATGGAGCCGACAGGCTGGTTCCAAGTCGCCTGGTGTGCGGAAATCGCGGTCGGCGCCGTCCACAAGATGAAGTACTTCGGCCGCGAGATGGTCGCGTGGCGTTCGGCGTCGGGGCAGCTGGCGGTGTTCGACGCCTACTGCGAACATCTCGGCGCGCACCTGGGCTACGGCGGGCGCGTCGACGGCGAGAACCTGGTGTGCCCGTTCCACGGCTGGGAGTGGAATCGGCAGGGGCGCAACGTCTGCATCCCCTACGAGTCACATCCCAACAAGGGCCGCCGCATCCGCAGCTATCCGGTCGTCGAACGCAACGAGGCGGTGTGGATCTGGTACGACATCGACGGTCGCGCACCGTATTTCGAGGTGCCGGATATTTTCGAGGCGTTCGGCGACGACAGGACCGCCGCCGACTACTATCCGCCGGTGCCCGCGGCCACGTTGTTCCGGCCGGGGCTGGAACTGCATCCGCAGTACATCATGGAGAACGGCGTCGACTTCGCGCATTTCAAGGTCGTGCACAAGACGCCGTTCGTGCCGGAGTTCACCCGCCACGACTTCTCCGGCCCGGTCTCCTACGTGGACTTCACCATCGCCTTCGACGAGGGCGCCAGCGAATCGGACGTCAACAGCGGCGTCGAGTCGATCAACGCCGGGCTGGGCTGTTCGATCACCAAGAGCTGGGGCATGGTCGACAACCGCACCATGCCCGCGGTCACCCCGGTGGACGAAAGCACCTCCGACGTCCGGTTCACCGTGTGGATCGGACGCAAGCCGGGCGACGACAGCCCGGAGATCACCCGATACGGCAAGACGATGGCCGATTTCGTCATCGACCAGTTCCAGGCCGACATCGACATCTGGGCGCACCAGCGCTACTCCGACCCACCCGCGTTGAGCCGCAAGGAATTTCAAGGATTCACCGCGCTGCGCGAATGGGCGCGGCAGTTCTATCCCGACGGCGGCCCCGCGGGTACCGACCCGCGCCCATCCCACAGCGGGGCTGTTCATCCCGCGGCCGACGCGACCGCTCGAGTACCGTCACCGAACACACCGAAAGGCATGCGATGAGCACCTCCGACACGATCCGGGTATTCCAGGTCGCCACCGGCAATCTCGGCACCGAGATGATCGGCCGGATCCGGAACCATCCGGATCTCGAACTCGTCGGACTCCACTGCTACACGCCCGAGAAGATCGGCCGCGACGCCGGTGAGATCGTCGGCCTCGACCCCATCGGGGTCACCGCGACCGGCACCGTCGAGGAGATCATCGCCGCGCGACCCGACGTGCTCACCTTCCACGGCGTCTTCCCCGACGAAGACCTCTACGAGAAGGTGCTCGAAGCGGGCATCAACGTGGTCACCACCGCGGACTGGATCACCGGCTTCCACCGCGACACCAACCACGCCCATCCCTCGGGCCGCAAGGTCAGCGAGGTGATCCAGGCCGCCTGTGAGCGCGGTAACGCCACCTTCTACGGCACCGGCATGAACCCGGGCCTGTGCCAGATCCTGGGCATCGTGCACACCGCGGACGTCGCCGACATCGAGAACGTCACCGTCACCGAATCGGTCGACGTCTCCTGCCACCATTCCGTCGACACCTGGAAGGCGGTGGGCTACGGCCGCCCGATCGACGACCCGACTATCCCGGACTCGCTCTACCGGTACACCGCGGTGTTCGCCGACTCGGTCTACCTCATGGCCGACGCCTTCGGCCTCGAGCTCGACGAGGTGAAGTTCAGTTACGAACTCGGCGCTTGCACCAAGGACGTCGACCTCGGCTGGTACTTCATGCCGAAGGGCTCGCTCGGCGCCAACTACATCAAGTATCAGGGCATGGTCGACGGCGTCGCGCGCGTGGAGACCCATCTCGAATGGCAGATGACGCCGCACACCGATCCGTCGTGGGAGATCAAGGGCTGCTACATCACTCAGGTGACCGGCGACCCCAACATCTACAGCAAGCACATGATCTTCCCGCGCAAGGGATTCGACCTGTCGAACCCGGAGAACTTCGCCTCGATCGGCATGACCGTCACCGGCCTGCCGGCCCTGAACGCCATCCGATCCGTAGTCGCCGCTCCCCCCGGCATCATCACCAGCGCGGACCTGCCGCTGCGCAGCTTCGCGGGACGCTTCAAGATCTGAGCGGTCGACAGCCGCATCCCGGATCGCTCATGCACGGGGTGCGGCTGAATCTCGTTGCGGGCTTTCGCGCTCCGCGCCGGTTAGGGTTGGGCAAAGGGTTTGCCTGATCGGAGGTGTGGGATGGCTGATTTGTTTTCCACTGCGCTGCGGGCTCATCAGTGGATCTACGAGAAGTCGGACGGGTATGTGGGCCACCGGCTGCTGTTCGGAAATCCCACCCTGTTGTTACGAACGGTGGGGCGTAAGACGGGGCAGCAGCGGACCAGTGCGCTGACCTACGCGCGAGACGGTGACGACTATCTGGTGACGGCGTCCAACGGCGGGTCGCCGCGGCCGCCGGGGTGGCTGGCGAATGTGAAGGCGGCGCCGGAGTGTGAGATCCAGGTCGGGCATCGGCGGATTCCGGTGACCGCGCGGCCGACATATCCGGAGGACACCGAGTACGCGCGGCGGTGGACGCTGGTCGACAAGGTCAACAAGGGCCGGTACACGCAGTATCAGAAGATGACCGATCGGCCCATATCGGTCGTGGTGCTCAGCCCGCGGAGGTGACGCGGGCGGCGGTCGGACCGGTCACATTCGTCCGGATCGCTTGGTTTTCGGGCAAAGGTTTCGCTATCCTCGCTTCCGAGGGGAGTACTTCCCAAGCGCCACACCGGTCAGTACGGATTCCGCCGTCGGGATCCCCGGATGGCCACCCGGATATCGGGTGAAGGAGACCTCGGGTGCTTTCGCATACCCGAGGAGACCTGTGAATTCGTCCGTTCTCGCAGCCGAACAGCTGCACACCATCGGCAGTCCGTGGCTGTGGGTCGCCACCATCGCCGGTGTGCTGGTGCTGCTCGCGCTGGACTTCGTCGTCACCCGCAAACCGCACGAGGTGTCGATGCGGGAGGCGGTCGGCTGGACCGTGTTCTACCTGGCGCTGCCGGTCGCGTTCTTCGGCATTCTGTGGGCCGGATTCGGGTCGAAGCCGGCCACGGAGTTCATCACCGGTTATCTGCTGGAGAAGTCGCTCTCGGTGGACAACCTGTTCGTCTTCATGCTGCTGCTGGCGGCCTTCGCGGTCCCGGCGGTGCTGGCGCAACGGGTGCTGTTGTTCGGCATCGTGGGCGCGCTGGTGCTGCGCGGCATCTTCATCGCCGTCGGCGCGGCCGCGCTCGCCTCGCTGGATTGGGCGTTCCTGCTGTTCGGCGCGATTCTGCTGCTCACCGCGCTCAAGCTGATCCGCGACGCGGTCACCGGGCACGAACAGGACGTGGACATCTCCCGGATGCGGTCGGTGCGCCTGATGCGCAGACTGATGCCCGTCACCGACGACTACCGCGGCACGAAGATGACCGTGCGGGAGGCCGGCCGCCGCGCCCTGACCCCGCTCGCCCTGGTGGTCACCGCCGTCATGGCGACCGACCTGGTATTCGCCATCGACTCGGTGCCCGCCGTCTACGGCGTCACCGGCGACCCGTACCTGGTGTTCGCCACCAACGCCTTCGCCCTGCTGGGTCTGCGCGCCCTCTACTTCGTCCTGCAGGCGGTCCTGGCCCGGCTCGTCCACCTCGCCTACGGCCTGGCGGTGATCCTCGGCTTCATCGGCGTCAAACTGGTGCTGCACTGGGCACACGGTTACTGGGACTGGCTACCGGAGATCCCCACCGCCGCCTCGCTGCTGGTGATCGTGGTGGTGCTCGGCGCGGTGACCGTGACCAGCCTGCTGGCCACCCGGGGCGAGAAGGACGGCGACTCCGCCACCGTCGACACTCCCGCTCGATGAGAAGCACGCGGCCCGCGGGCACCGGAGTTGTCCCGCACCGAAATTCCGCCGTACCGTGGGCCGGTGCTGTCCCGTTTCCGGCGTATCGATCCGGTCCGCACCCGGCGTGCCGTCGATGCGCTGCGATTGCCGGAGGCCGTCTTCAAGACCTGTCCCTGGCAGCCGCGAGACGTGGTGGAAACCGGTCTGCGGCAATGGTTGCGGTGCTGCGGTGCGGCAATGGCCGACGATCAGGTGATCGGAATGCCGTCCCATGCCGTGGACGAGGCATGGCACGGTTTGATCCTGTGCACCAAGCGATATCGCGACTTCTGCGATGCCGCGTACGGCCGGTTCCTGCACCATTTCCCCGAGGGAGACGGCTACGGCGGCGGCAGCGGTGTGCCGATGGCTACTCAACTCGGCCGCACCGTCGTCGCCTGGTCCATCGTCGCCGACCCGGGCGAGGAGTGTGTGCTGTGGGATCTGGACACCGTTGTGGGAGTGGATAATCCGTGGGGCGTGCCACCGGAGCGGGTCGCCGAGGTGGAAACCGCCCTGGGTGAGATCACCGCCGGCTCACCGCACCGCTCCCCTGCGTGACGACGGGCCGGATCTGCCGGAAACCCGCGTGTGCACTGTCGGCTGCCGGGTTCAGTCGGAGCCTCCGAGCCCGCGCGCTCGCGGTGGCGGCGACAGCGAACATGCCTCGGCACGGACATTTCCCCCATACATACTCCGGCCGCATTTACTCGGGCCAGCGCGAAGAGATTAGGGCAATCGGCGACCTGCGGGTCGGCCTCGTGCGTTCCCGGCCGGCTTCGGCCACGATTTCCAACTTTCGGCCGGGTCGCCCGAGAGCAAACCCCCGATGTGTGTCTCGACCTAGTTGCTGCTGCCACCGCCACAGCTACTCCCCCCACCGCAACTACTTCCGCCACCACAACTGCTGCTTCCCCCACCGCAACTGCTACTCCCACCGCCACAACTGCTGCCCCCGCCACAACTACTGCCCCCGCCACAACTACTGCCTCCTGAGCAACTACTGCCCCCGCTGCAACCACTGCCCCCACTACAACCGGCCGTACTGCAACCGCCTCCGCCGCAATCGCTTCCGCTGGATCTGCGGCCGCCACCACTCTTATCACCGGCCTGCCATCGACGGCGGCGCGCCGAGGGCGATATTTCGCGGCGGACGGCCGCGACCGAGATCCAGACGAGTATGCCGACCACGGCGGCGATGACGACGAACAGCATGAGCGGACGATAACCGCGCGACCCGTCCTCCGCCCGGTGAGCCGGTCGTGCGCCACACGAGAGGGCAATAGCCCGCTCGGCGCAACGGTGCCATGATCGATGGCAGGAGCCCGGTCGCGGGCGTGCCGGGCGTTTCGCATGGTGGTGACGCTATGGACGTTGCGACGTTTGCCGCATTCATCGTGGGGGCGGGGGCGGTGTGCGCCGGCATCGCCTTCAGCACCGGATTGCGGGTGGTTCAGCAGTATGAGCGCGGGCTGGTGTTCCGGTTCGGGCGGGTGCGGGCGGTGCGTAAACCGGGGTTGCGGGTGCTCATTCCGTTCGTCGACAAGATGCGCAAGGTGCCGATGCAGGTCGTGACGATGCCGGTGCCCGGCCAGGAGGGCATCACCCGCGACAACGTGACCGTGCGGGTCGACGCGGTGGTGTACTTCCGGGTGATCGACCCGGCGCAGGCGGTGGTCGAGGTCCAGGACTATCTGTTCGCCGTCGAGCAGGTGGCGCAGACGTCGCTGCGGTCGATCATCGGCAAGAGCGAACTCGACGATCTGCTGTCCAACCGCGAGCAGTTGAACAAGGGTCTGGAGTTGATGATCGACAGCCCGGCCCTCGCCTGGGGCGTGCATATCGACCGGGTGGAGATCAAGGATGTGGCACTGCCGGAATCGCTGAAACGGTCGATGTCGCGGCAGGCGGAGGCCGAACGCGAACGCCGCGCCCGCGTCATCACCGCCGAAGGCGAGCTCCAGGCCTCGCGCAAGCTGACCGACGCCGCCGAACGGATGGCGACCGCCCCGGCGGCATTGCAGCTGCGACTGCTCCAAACCGTCGTCGAGGTTGCCGCAGAGAAGAATTCGACCCTGGTGCTCCCGTTCCCGGTGGAGCTGCTGCGGTTCCTGGAACGATCGACCCCCGCGGAAGCGAGCGCACCACCGGCCGACACGTCCACCGAGACCGAGAACACCGCCGATTCAACCCCGGACCCGAGACCACTACGGGTCCAACCGCCCTGGACGCAAGCGGAACGCACACCGCAGCAGCACCCGGCCCA